>AQRZ01000058.1 GCA_000402835.1 Synergistetes bacterium JGI 0000079-D21 | reverse complement strand
TCCTGGAAGCGGTGAAGGCGTACGTGACGGAAGGCGAGATCTGCGGCGTGCTCCGGGAGGAGTTCGGCGAATACCGGGAGAATATCGTCCTCTAGGGATAAGGGAGGAGACGAAGGAAGCCATGAGTGAGCGAAAAGTGCGTGTGATCGTGGCAAAGCCGGGTCTCGACGGTCACGACCGTGGGGCGAAGGTGGTGGCGCGTGCGCTTCGGGACGCGGGGATGGAAGTGATCTACACGGGCCTGAGGCAGACGCCGGAGCAGATCGTGCAGACGGCGATCCAGGAGGACGCGGACGCGATCGGGATCAGCATCCTGAGCGGAGCGCACGAGTACTACTTCGGTCGGATCATCGAGCTGCTGAAGGAGAGGAAGGCGTCGGACATCCTGGTGTTCGGGGGAGGCGTGATCCCGGAGGACGACGTGCCGAAGCTGAAGGCCATGGGGGCGGGGGCCATCTTCGGTCCCGGGACCCCGACCTCCGTCTGCATCGACTGGCTCCTCTCCGCGGTCCGGGAAAAGTGGGAAAAGGAGTCCGCCTAAGTGGAAAAGCTGATCGCCAGGGCCCTGGAAGGGGACCATCGATCGATCGCCAGGCTGATCAGCCTGGTCGAAAGCGAATCCCCCCAGGCCGAAATCATCATGCGGAAAATCTACCCTCACTCCGGGAAAGCCCATATCATCGGCCTGACCGGGAGCCCAGGAGCGGGGAAAAGCACGCTCGCGGACAAGATCATCGCGCATTTCAAATCCCTCGGAAAAACCGTCGGAGTCATCGCGGTGGACCCTTCGAGCCCTTTCACGGGGGGAGCCATACTCGGAGATCGTCTCAGAATGCAGCAGCACGCCGTCGACCCCGACGTTTTCATACGAAGCATGGGCACGAGGGGATCCCTTGGCGGCCTGAGCCGTTCGACCCAGGAGGCGGCGCTGATCCTTGACGCCTGCGGCAAGGATGTCGTCATCATCGAAACGGTCGGGGTCGGCCAGTCCGAGGTCGATATCGTCAAAATCGCCGACACGGTCGGCCTCATCCTTGTCCCGGGCATGGGAGACGATATCCAGATCATGAAGGCCGGCATCATGGAAATCGCGGACCTCTTCATCGTGAACAAGGCAGACCGGGACGGTGCCGACCGAGTGGCGACGGAAGTCAACATGATGCTTGACCTCCTCGGGATGAGAGCCTGGCGCCCCCCTGTGCTCAAAACGGTTGCAGAGCGGGGGGAAGGCGTCGAGGAAGTCGTTTCGGAAATGCTGCGGCACGCGGATTTCCTGAGTCGGAGCGAGGAAGGCAGGCGCCGGAAATGGCAGCGCCTTGGCATGGAGGTCGAAGAGATCCTCCGGAGGGAAATCGCGGCAATGGTCGAGGTTGCCTGGGAGAAGGAAAAGTCCCCGGAACTCTTCGAATTGCTCGCCGCCCGGAAAACCACCCCGTATGAGGTCGCGGAGGAGGTTCTCGGGAAAATCCTGTCGGAAACGTGCAGCTGACCGGCAAGGCCCGTCCGGCTCGATCGAGTTACGGCAAAGGCAGCAGGATCGTCAATGGTATGATTAGCTGGCGTTGAGGCAGACAGCCAAGGAGGTTGGTACACGATGCGCATTGCCATCGGATCGGACCACGCCGGTTTCACCCTGAAGGAAAAGATCAAGGAATTTCTTCGCGACTCAGGCCATGAAGTGCAGGATTTTGGGACCCATTCAGCGGAGTTGAGCGTCGACTACCCGGACTTCGGCTTCAAGGTCGGGGAAAGCGTCGCCTCCGGGCAATCGGAACGGGGAATCCTGCTCTGCGGTTCGGGAATCGGAATGTCGATCGCCGCGAACAAGGTTCCGGGTGTCTACGGAGCTCTTTGCAACGATCCGGACACCGCCCGCTTGAGCCGCCTGCACAACAACTCGAACGTTCTGATCCTTGGAGGACGGGTCGTGGAGGAAAAAACCGCAATCGAAACCGTGCGGGTCTGGCTGGAAACTCCCTTCGAAGGGGGGCGCCACTCGGCCCGGGTAAAGAAGATCGTATCCTTCGAATCCCAGCTGACCGCTTTCCCGGCTTACCCCAACGGCAATCCGCTGTTCATCCTGGATCACCCGCTGATCCAGCACAAGGTAGGCATCATCCGGGACAAAAACACGACCGTGAAGGAATTTCGGGAACTTGTCCAGGAAATCGCCGGCCTCATGGTCTACGAGATCACGCGGACCCTCTCGCTGGAAGAAACGGAAGTCGAAACCCCCATCAGCCGAACCAAGGTCCTGACCCTCTCAGGGAAAAAACTCGCGATCGTTCCCATCCTCAGGGCAGGGCTGGGCATGGTCGAGGGAATTCTCCGGATCATCCCGAACGCCAAAGTGGGGCACATCGGGCTTTACAGGGACCCGGAAACCCTCTTGCCCGTCGAGTATTACTGCAAGCTGCCGGGCGACATCGAGGAGCGGGACATCTTCATTCTCGATCCGATGCTGGCGACAGGGGGATCTTCAGCTGCCGCCATCGACCTGATCAAGAAGCGTGGAGGGAAGAAGATCACGCTCGTCTGCCTGATCTCCGCGCCGGAAGGGGTGGCATTCGTCCACAGGCAGCATCCGGAAATCCCGATCTTCACGGCTGCGCTTGACAGTCACCTGAACGATCACGGATACATCGTCCCCGGACTGGGGGATGCCGGGGACCGCCTGTTCGGCACAAGATAACGGACTTGGAAATCAGACCTGCGGGAGCGAAATGAGGAAATCCGTGTGTTGAATCCGATGATCCTGCAGTTTTTGGCCTCGCTCAGCTGGGGACTCCTGGTTACCCCGATTTCCATTTCCCTGGCGAGGCGGTTTCGTGTCCTGGATGAACCGGGGGGGAGGAAAATCCATAGCGGGACCGTCCCACGCGGCGCCGGTATCGTCCTTTGGCTGGGATATCTCCTGTGGGTCCTGCTTCTTGGCGGTTCCCTCCCTTGGGCCAGGATGACCGCGATCGGAGCGACGCTGGTTTTCCTCGTGGGATACGTGGACGACATGAAGCAGACATCGCCCTACCTCCGGCTGGGAGTCCACCTGGCTGCAGCTCTGATCGCCATCGCTTTGCTGCCTTTGGCCCCCTTGACCCGGGCTTTGCTCGTGGTTTGGATCGCGGGATGCACGAATGCCTACAACCTAATCGACGGGATGGACGGGCTCTGCCTATCCTTAACCATTTCCACCGCCTGCCTTTTCTGCATTACGGGACAACTGCTCCCCTGGTTTCCCCTTGCGGGCCTTTGTCTCGGGGTCCTCTTCTGGAACTTTCCCCTTCCCCGGGCAAGGACCTTCCTTGGCGATGGGGGCAGCACGCTTCTTGGATTCCTTTGCGCAACCCAAATGACGGGATCGGTCATCAAAGGGGGCCTGGATCCCATTTTCCTGCTTCCCGTATTGGTCCTCCTGGGAGGAGTCCCCGTATTCGACACGCTTATGGCGGTTGCCCGGAGGCTTTTTCGTGGAAGGTCGCCGTTCCTGCCCGATCGGGGACATCTTCATCACCGCCTCCTGGACCGTTCCTTCCCGATACCCGCTATTATTGTCATGATGGGGGCGATGCACATCGTTTTGCTCGCTTCGGGAATTGCTCTCCTGAAATGGCTGTCGCGAACACCCCTGTAATCAATCCAACAAGGAGTTAGAGGATATGGAACAACAACGGAAAAAAGTCTGCGTGGTCGTCGGAACAAGGCCGGAAGCCATCAAAATGGCTCCGGTCGCACTGCGTTTGGCGCGCTCCCCGAAACTCGACTGTTTCCTCCTGGCTACGGGGCAGCACGTTCAAATGCTGCACCAGGCGCTGGAACACTTCAACCTCAGGGCGGATCTCGACCTGAACGTCATGAAAGAAAGGCAAAGCCTGGACTACCTGACCTCAGCCGTCCTGGAGGGCGTCGGCGAAGCACTCGACCGGCATTCTCCCGACCTGGTCCTGGTCCACGGGGACACGACAACGACCTTTGCCGCCTCTCTGGCGGCCTTTTACCGGAAAATCCCAGTTGGGCACGTGGAAGCCGGCTTGAGAAGCCGAAACGTTCTCCTGCCTTTCCCTGAAGAGATGAACCGCCTCTTGACGGACCGTCTCGCTTCCCTGTGGTTCGCACCTACGGAAGGAGCCAAGAAAAACCTGACGATCGAAGGGGTGCCCGCGGAAAGGATCTTCGTCACGGGGAACACCGTGATCGACGCGTTGCTCTGGACCCGGGAGAACCGCAAAGAACCGTCCATGGACGCGCTTCGTTCCATCCCGGCGGAGGCCGACCTGGTTCTGCTGACGGCCCATCGCCGAGAATCCTGGGGTGAACCCCTCAAGCGAATCTGCAGGGCCGCGGAACAACTCAGGAAATCCTACCCGAACCTTTGGCTCCTGATCCCGATGCATCGGAACCCCGCGGTTCGTGAAATCGTCCAGGACTTCTTCCGTGACCGGGAAAGGGTCGTCCTATGCGATCCCTTGGATTACCCGGATTTTGTTTGGGCGATGGACCGCAGCCGTTTCATCCTGAGCGACAGCGGAGGAGTGCAGGAAGAAGCGACTGCCTTGAAAAAACCCGTTCTTGTCCTCCGTGAAGTGACAGAACGGCCCGAAGCCGTAGAATCGGGGCCTGCCCTGCTCGTAGGGACGGATGAACGGAAAATCCTCGATTCCGCTGTTCCCCTCATGGAAGACGAAGAGGCCTACCGGAACCTGCTCTCGAGATGTACCAATCCGTTCGGCGACGGTCACGCCTCGGACAGGATCGTCCTTGAAGCCGAAAGGTTCCTGGGATTCGGGGACGGATCGGTCATTGTAGGCGGCAAACCGCGAGAGGAGAGAGAGAGTTGAGTCAGAAACTGGTACTTAGAGGCGATCGTCCCCTGAAAGGAACCGTAAAAGCCCAGGGGGCAAAAAACGCGGCGCTCCCGGTCATGGCGAGCGCTCTTCTGATCAGCGAGGGAACTCTTGAATTGAGCCGGGTGCCCGATCTTCACGACATCCAGACCATGTCCGATCTCCTGAGGAACCTCGGCGCGGAGGTCCACTTTTCGGAAGGCCAGATGCGCATCCTCACGCCAAAAGACCTGGACTGGGCAACTCCGCCGGCCCTCGTCAGAAAGATGAGGGCCTCGTCCCTGGTCCTGGGCCCCCTGCTTGCTCGCTGCCACAGGGCGGTTCTGCCCCTGCCCGGCGGGTGTGCGATCGGAAGCCGGCCAATCGACCTCCACCTCAAGGGGTTGGCCAAGATGGGAGCCGAAATTCGCCTTGAACACGGTTCCGTCCACGCGGAAGCCAAGCGGCTCAAAGGAACCCGGATCTACCTCGATTTCCCCTCCGTCGGTGCGACGGAGAACATCCTGATGGCCGCCGTCCTAGCGGAAGGAGAAACGGTGATCGAGAACGCGGCAAGAGAACCCGAGATTTCCAACCTGGCAGAAGTGCTGACCCGCATGGGGGGAAAAATCGAGGGGCAGGGGACAGGAACGATCCGCGTCAGGGGAGTCGAAACTCTCCATAGCACGAACATCAAGATCATCCCGGACAGGATCGAAGCTTCCACCTATATCCTGGCAGGCGTCATCACCGGTGGGGATGTGACCGTAACGGAGATGGAACCCGAACACCTGGAGGCTCTTCTCGCCAAGCTTGAGGAAGCCGGAACCCGCCTGTCCATCCGTAAGGATTCCGTCCGGACCCTTCCAGGGGGTGCCCTGTCTGCGGTTTCACTCAAAACCCTGCCGTACCCGGGTTTTCCTACCGACCTCCAGCCGCAGATCATGGCCGCCCTATGCCTGGCAAAAGGAACGAGCGTGATCCAGGAGCGGGTTTTCGAGTCCCGGTTCCTTCACGTTAGCGAACTCAAGCGAATGGGCTGCCAGATCGAACTCCAGGGGGACACCGCCATCATCACTGGAATCGAAAAACTGACCGGAGCGGAAGTCAGGGCGACGGACCTGAGGGCCGGGGCCGCCCTTGTCCTGGCCGGTCTCGCCGCGAACGGCTATACTTGCATCTACCAAATGGGGCACATTCAGCGAGGCTATGAGAAGATGGTCGAGAAACTGAAAAGCCTCGGAGGCGAAGTCGAAATCGTCCCCTGCAACGAAAACGAGGGCCCAAAATTCTAGAGCCAAAAGGCGGGGAGGGGATCGTCATGTCCTGGAAAAGCCATATCGTCAGGAAATCCCTTGCGGGCGTCGAGCCATACCGGCCGGGAAAACCCATTTCGGAGGTACAGCGGGAGTTGGGACTTCAATCGGCGATCCGCCTTTGTTCCAACGAAAACCCCTGGCCTCTCCCGGAAAAGGTGCTAGAAGCCGTCCGAGCTTCGTCGGACGAAATTTGCCGTTATCCCGACCCCGCTTCTTACCGCCTGAAAAGGGCAATCGCCATGAAATGGGGCCGTTCTCCTTCGGAAGTCATTGTTGGAGCCGGCACCGAGGGGATCCTTTATTCCCTCTTCCAATCGATCATTGACGAAGGGGACGAAGTGGCGTACGCAGTTCCCACCTATCCGCTGTACGGCCTTGCGGCAGCTGCAGCCGGGGCGAAACGGGTCGAAATCAGGGCCGAGGGAAACGGGGAGAAGATCGGCATCGATCGGCTGATCGATGCCTGCGGTCCGAGGACGAAGGCTCTCGTGATCTGCAATCCCAACAACCCGACGGGGACCATCCTGAACCGGACGGACTTGACGGCTCTAGCCAGTTCCCTGAACGGCAGGGAAACGCTCCTCATCCTGGACGAAGCCTACGCGGAATACGTGGAGGACCCGAAATTCGCCTCCGGGATCGACCTCTTCGATCAACTGGGAAATGTCGTCATGATGAGGACCTTTTCAAAGATTTACGGGCTTGCGGCCTTGCGAGTCGGGTACGCGATCGCACCGAAACCCGTGGTTGAAACCTATCTAAAGGTCCGCAAGGTTTTCGAGGTCAACAGTATTGCCCAAAACGCCGCACTGGCCGCGCTTTCCGAAACCGCCTACATCCAGGAGGTCCGGGAAAAAACGCTGGCGGAACGCGAAAGGATGCACAACGCCTTACGCGACATGGGAATCCACGTGCAACCCACGCAAACGAACTTTCTCATCCTGGATTTCCAGAATGCCAAGACGGTCTATGAAAACCTCCTCATGGAAGGCATCATTGTTCGGCTCGGTGACGACCTTGGCTTTCCAGGACACTTGCGGGTCACGGTCGGTCTGCCCGAAGAAAACGACCGATTCCTCCAGAGTCTCGGAAAGGTGTTGAAGCGGATTGCCGGACGATGATGCCCCGCTTCTACCCGGTGTGAGAGTGCTGTCCTTTGTCGGAAGGGCTGGAACGGGAAAAAGCCAGCGTGCGCAGGTCCTGGCCAGGAACCTCGATATCGATTTCATCCTGGATGACGGGCTGGTGATCCGGAAAGGCCAAATCGTTTGCGGACGCAGCGCGAAAACGGAAAGAAACCAGGTTCGTGCCATCCGACGAGCCATGATGGAGTTCCCCGAGCACCGGCAGGAAGTCCGGCAGTTTTTCCAGCAGGCACAGCCGTGTACCGTAATGATCATCGCCACTTCCGAGGGAATGGCGGAACAGATTGCCGGAAGGCTTGGGCTGCCCAAGCCCGAAAGCGTAATACGGATTGAAGACGTGGCCACCCCGGAAGAAATCCGAAGGGCGAGACTGGAGAGGAAGGTCAAGGGACAGCACGTGATTCCCGTTTCCCAGGTCCAGGTTCGAAAGAACTTTGCCGGCAAGCTCGTCGGGAAGCTACGGGTTTTCTGGAAGGGGAAGGACAAGTACGAAGGGGAAAAAACGATCGTCAGGCCCCCTTTCAGCTTCATCGGAGCCTTGCGGATAGAACCGCAGGCGATCGAGGATTTGGTACGCCATGTCACCTTGCGGACACCTCAAGTCACAAGCGTGCAGGAAGTCAGGATCAAGCCGGGATCCGAGGGGGTGGCAATCCAACTGAAAATAGGCGTGACCCTGGGAGAGAGGAACCTGGTTGAGATTGCAAGGACCGTGAAGGCCAGAATCTCCTCCAGCGTGAGCTATTTCATGGGACTGGACGTCCGAGGGGTCGATGTCATCGTCGCAGAGGTGGATTTGCATGCAGGCGGGAAATAGTTCGATCTTTTGTCCCACTTCGGAGGAAATCGCCTCTCGCCGGGAGCTGTTGTGGTCCCGGCTGCAGGAGGAAGTGTCAAGCTGCAGGCTCTGCCCCCTGGCAGAAACGCGGAACCGGACCGTCTTCGGGGAGGGGCCCATGGGAACCTCGCTGATGTTTATCGGGGAAGGACCAGGAGCGGACGAAGACGAACAGGGCCTGCCCTTTGTGGGGAAAGCCGGGCAGCTTTTGACGACCATCCTTTCGGCTGCCGGGATCGACCGACGGGAGGTCTTCATCGGCAACGTCGTAAAGTGCAGGCCGCCCGGCAACCGTGTTCCCACCCTGGAAGAAATGATGGCTTGCGATACCTATTTACAGACGCAGATCGCCCTTGTTTCACCGAGGCTTCTCGTTTTGCTGGGCAGCACCCCCGCACGATGGATCCTGAAGACAACTGCACCGATCGGGGAATTGAGGGGGAAATGGTTCAACTGGAAAGGGATTGAGGTCTTTCCCATGTATCACCCGAGCTATCTCCTCCGGAACCAGTCCAGGGCCGTAGGAAGCCCCAAGGACCTGACCTGGAAGGACATCCGGGAGGTCAAGAGACGCTGGGACGAGGTCAGGTACGATGCTGGAATCGTCGACGGATCCCTTTGAAGCTCAAGTGAGTCGAACCCCCTCCCACGTCGCAATCATCATGGACGGGAACGGCCGTTGGGCGAAGAGGAGGGGCTTGCCCCGACTCGTTGGGCACCACGCAGGAGTCCGGGCCGTGGAACGGATCGTCAGGGCAGCAAATGACCTGGGGATCCGAACGCTTTCTCTTTATGCCTTTTCCAGCGAAAACTGGAAAAGGCCTGAAAGCGAAGTATCAGGCCTGATGGGTCTTTTCCGGCTTTATATCCGAACCAAGATCGGGGCTCTTCTAGCGGAAGGGGCCAGAATCCGGTTCGCAGGGAAAATCGAGGGGCTTCCCCCCGATGTACAGGCGATCGCCCGGGAAGCCGAGGAAAGGACCGCGTCCCAGAAAGGCCTTCAGCTGGTAATCTGCCTGAATTACGGCGGAAGACAGGAGATCCTTGACGCCGTCAACAGGGCGGCGGAAGCGGGTGAACCCCTCCCTCTGGACGAAAGCACCTTAAGGAAGTACCTTTATCTTCCGGATATCCCGGATCCGGACCTGATCATTCGAACAAGCGGGGAAATGCGGCTGAGCAATTTCTGGTTATGGCAGAGCGCTTACAGCGAGTTTTTCTTTACCGAAAAGCTCTGGCCCGATTTCGGTCCCGAGGATCTCGCACAGGCCCTGGAAGATTACTCTGGGAGGGAGAGGCGTTATGGATCCATCAAGCCGGACATTCGGCAGTGAGATCATCGTACGGGCATTGAGCGGGGCCTTTGTGGTCCTGGCCATTTTGGGGGGAATCCTCCTGGGGGGGATCTACTGGTCTTTCATCGTGACCCTGATCGCGATGATTTCCCTTTGGGAGTTCTACAATCTGCTCTCCGTGAAGGTCAAGGTTACCCGTGGACTCGGCTTCATTTCTGCTTTCCTGCTCATCACGGCGGCAACGATGAACTTCAGTTCTGCAGCCATTCTGGCCATCACCGCCCTCATCCCCTTTCTCGTCCTTTGCATCGAAATCGTACGCCGCCAGGTTATTCAGATCAGCCACGCCATTCCGAACATGGGCGGGACGCTTGTCGGCCTGATCTTCATCGCACTCCCGTGGACGTTTCTCGTCCTCTTGAGGTCGGAGCCCTGGGGGACCATGCTCTTGATCACCCTTTTCGCCTGCACCTGGAGCTGCGACGTGACGGCTTACCTCGTGGGCGTTCGCTGGGGCAGGACATACCTCTGTGAAAACGTCAGTCCGAAAAAGACCTGGGAGGGGTTTGCGGCGGGTGTCGCCGGGAGCCTTTTCTGTGCCGGGCTGCTCGCATTCGCCTGGCAGTTTCCCCCTTTCCCGCTCCTCCTTTTGGGACTCCTCTGTGGGCTCGCGGGGCAGATCGGTGACCTCGGGGAATCGCTCCTGAAACGGGAAGCCGGGGTCAAGGACGCCGGGAAGCTGATCCCGGGGCACGGGGGAATGCTCGACCGTTTTGACAGCATCCTTGTCAATGCCACCCTTGCCTTTCTGATCTTCGAGGTGATTTGGCATTGACGTCGAACGGGGGGCTTCCGCGAGGGATCGCGGTGATCGGTGCGACAGGAAGTGTAGGAACGGCCGTACTTGACGTCTGCAGGGCCCACCCGGGCTGCTTCCCGGTGATCGCCCTGGCTGCATCCTCCAATGTTTCAAGGATGGCCGCCCTTGCAGCAGAGTTCAAGCCTCCTTTCCTGGCCATGTCGGATCCCGCGGCAGCCCGGGCACTGACCTCTCACGTGCCGCCAGCAACGAAGGTCCTTTCCGGGCCGAAAGCCCTGGAGGACCTCGTCCTTATGCCGGAAACAGGACATGCCGTCTTCGCTTCCTCTGGGACCGCTGCCATTTCCGCGCTCATGGCTTCATTGAAAAGCGGGAAGACAGTATCCCTTGCCAACAAGGAGAGCCTCGTGATCGCGGGCCCCTGGGTGATGCCCCTGGTTCGGGAAAGAGAACAGCTGAGGCCCTTGGACAGCGAGCACAACGCCGTCTGGCAGTGCCTGGCTGGAGAACGGGAAAACACGGTCACGGAAATCGTTTTGACGGCATCCGGGGGCCCCTTCCGCGACCTGGACATCCCTTCGCTTGAGAAGGTGACACCAGCAATGGCCCTCCGCCATCCCGTCTGGAAAATGGGAGCGAAGATCACCATCGATAGTGCCACCTTGATGAACAAGGGGCTTGAGATCCTGGAGGCCATGCATCTTTTCGGGCTGCCATCGGGAAAAGTTCGGGCAATGGTGCATCCGCAGTCCGTCGTCCACGGCATGGTGCGTTTTTGCGACGGATCCATGAAGTGGCTCCTGTCGAACCCCGATATGAGGATCCCGGCAGCGGTCTGCCTCGCCTTTCCGGACCGGGTCGAAATCGACGAGGAGACCGCAAGGCTTTCCCCTCTCGAAAGCCTGTCTCTATCCTTTGAAGAACCCGACCTGGGACGGTTCCCTTGCCTGGCCCTGGCAATCCAGGCTGCGCGGAGTGGAGGAGCCGCCCCGGCCATCCTGGTCGGAGCCGATGAAACCGCAGTTTCCGCATTCCTGCAGGGAAAGATCCCGTTTTTGGGGATCCCGAGGCTGATCGAGGCCGTTCTTGAGGATTTCGATGCTCAGTCTCCCCAATCTCCCGAAGAGGCAATCGCTATAATGGAATGGGCCAGGAGGAAAGCCGCCGAAATTCTTGGCCACCTTGATTCATTGAGGAGGTTGGCCCCTTGATCGTTAGCCTTTTTTCCTTTCTGCTGGTGATCTGCATCAGCGTCGTCATCCATGAGCTGGGGCATTTCCTTTTTTCCATCAAGTACGGGGTGAAGGTCTACGAGTTTGCGTTTGGGATGGGCCCCTCCCTTTTCCAGAAACGCCACGGCGAAACCCTGTATTCGGTCCGGGTTTTTCCCGTCGGCGGATTTGTGAGGCTGGCAGGGATGGAAGAGGAACAGGAGGGAGAGAGCGCCCCGCCCGAGAGGACCTACCCGGGCAAAACCCCATTCCAGCGGTTTGCCATCCTGGCCGGGGGACCGTTTTTCAACGTCCTCCTGGCCATCGTTCTGACGACAGTCCTGTTGACATTCCACGGGGTCCTCGATATCAGGACCGCTACGGTGGGATCAACCATCAGCGGATTCCCCGCGGAACGAATTGGCTTGGTTTCCGGAGACCGGATCGTTTCGATCAACGGAAAACCCGTGACAAGCTGGGATTCGATGTCTTCAACCATTCGGCAGGAAGCCCCGAAAGGCCCTCTTGCCCTGGAAGTCGAAAGAGAAGGAAGGATCCTGAGGTTCACCATCCAGGCTGAAAAAGACAGGCAGTCGGGCGCCCCGCTGCTTGGCATCCGGCCGAGGCAGGTTCGCTACCCGTTGCACGAATCGCTCTTCAGGTCCGTCGGAACGGCATGGGAAATGACCCTGTCAATCTTGCGAGGACTCTGGAGCTGGGCATTCGGGAGACAGAACGTGGAATTTGCAGGACCGGTCGGGATCGCTTCCATGGCGGGAGATGCCGCGAGGCAAGGATGGTGGTCTTTTCTTTCTTTCCTGGCGGTGATCAACCTGAACCTCGGGATCCTCAATCTTTTCCCTTTCCCGGCACTCGATGGCGGAAGGCTCTCTTTTCTCATCGGGGAGATACTGACGGGGCGCCGCCTTCCGCCCAAGTGGGAGAATCTCATCCACCTGGCGGGCTTTGCCCTGCTTCTTGCCCTGATCGTGTATGTCACCTGGAAGGATATCCTCCGCCTGACTCACCCCTAAGGCCGGGAAGAAGGGGAGGGGAGGCAAGACCGTGTCGGTTCGAAGCGTTTTCGTAGGGAGCCTTGGAATCGGTGGCCACAATCCCGTGCGCGTGGAAAGCATGCTCAAATCCCCCCTGGAAAACCTTCAGGCGTGCCGGGAGGAGCTTCTTGCGCTTGCTTCGGCGGGATGCGAAATGGTTCGGGTGGCATTTTCCGACCCCTCCGACGCCAAATCGCTCGAAACGCTTGTTTCGAATGCGGAAATCCCGCTCATGGCAGACATCCATTTCAATCCCGACCTGGCTGTCATGAGCCTGAAGGCCGGGGTACCTGCCATCCGGATCAACCCCGGAAACATGGGAAGCCCCAAACGCCTGGCTGAAATCGTTCATCTCGCCCGAGAGAGGAAGGCCGTGATCCGAATCGGGGCCAATGGCGGTTCCCTCTCCGGTACGCTGCTGGAGAAGGCAGGCGGCGACCGTTCGCTGGCCCTGGTCCTTGCCGTGGAAGTGCAGCTACGGTACCTCCTGGACCACGGGTTCGAAGACGTGATCCTTTCGGCAAAATCGACCTCGATCCCGGAAACGGTGAGGGCAAACGCCCTCCTAGCCGAGCGCTATCCTTATCCCCTGCACATCGGGATCACCGAGGCTGGGCCGGGGCTCGGCGGTATCGTCAAGAACGCGGCCGGCATCGGGATCCTCCTGAACCAGGGAATTGGAGACACGATCCGCGTAAGCCTGACGGCCCCCTCCCGAGAGGAAGTCGAAACGGGATATTCGATCCTGAATGCCCTCGGCATCCGGCGGAAAGGATTCGACCTGATTTCCTGCCCCACCTGCGGACGAAAGCGGATCGACGTCCAGGCCCTTGTCCGGAGGATCCTTCCCGCCCTCGCCGGCCTTCCTGACGGATTCAGCGTCGCCGTAATGGGCTGCGAGGTGAACGGGCCGAGAGAGGCGGCCACCGCCGACTTGGGCATTTCCGGGGCCCCAGACGGATTCATCCTTTTTTCGCATGGCAAGCCGATTGCGGTCGCGGGAACTGAAACCCTGGAGGAAACTCTCCGAGCGACTCTGGAAAAAATCTGCCCTAAGCAAAACTGAATCGGCATTTCTTCCTCTTTTCCCCTAAACAAATCCTATTTTTTCGCACTCCTGCTTTCTTTTTTTCCGCCTTTCAATTGACAGGGGAGGGGGGTCCGATATAATGGATTTCGCCCTTGTCCCGAACCCTCGGGACCATCCGCAACCAAGGAGGCCTATTGAGATGATTGAAACGCCAGACCTGTACACCCTTGTCGTGGGAAAAGGAGAAGGGGAGAAAAAACTGACCGCATTTGACGCAGCCCTTCTGGAAGCCGGGGTCGGCAATATGAACCTGCTTCGAGTTTCCAGCGTCCTTCCCCCCAGGTGCCAGTTCGTCCAGAAGATGGAGATGCCTTACGGCAGCCTTCTTCCCATCGCCTATGGCTCAATCTCGAGTGACGTTCCGGGCGAGCGGATCGCCGCCGCAATCGGGGTGGGAGTACCGGAAGATCCCGACAGCTTCGGCATGATCATGGAATATTCAGGGTTCTGCTCAGCCGACGAAGCTGCCCGCAAAGTCGAAGAAATGGTGAGGGAAGCGTTCGAAATGAGAAAGCTTGCGCTCAAGGAAGTGAAGGTCAAGGCTGTCGATCACGTCGTGGAGCAGTGCGGCAGCGTTTTTGCCGGCTGCCCCCTTTTCTACCGGAAGAAGGGAGAATAAAGATCCCATGGAGCCGATGGCGCGGCGGGAAACGGATCTCTGGTTCACCGAGTACCAGACCCCTGACATGCGGTTGGGACTTCGGATCAGCGAGATCCTTCTCAACGTCCAGACCCCCTACCAGCACCTTCTCGTCGTCAGGACGGAACAGTACGGCAACCTCATGGCTCTTGACGGAGCCATCATGATCACGGAAAAGGACGAGTTCACGTACCATGAGATGATGAGCCATGTCGCCCTTTGCTCCCATCCTTCCCCGCGGCGTGTCCTGGTCGTGGGAGGAGGGGACGGTGGAATCGTCCGGGAGCTCGTCCGCTACGACATCCTGGAAAAAATCACCCTGGTCGACATCGACGAACAGGTGATCGAAGCTTCCAGGCGGTTCTTCCCGTCGGTCAGCTGCGCTCTCGACCACCCGAAAGTCGAAGTCCGTCCCATGGATGCCCTGGTCTACATCAAGGATCACCGCGACGAGTTTGACGTGATCATCGTCGACAGCACGGATCCGGTGGACTTTGCAGCGGGGCTTTTCGAGGAGGCCTTCTTCCGTGACGTCCACAGCGCCCTCAAGGAAGACGGGATGGTAGTTTCCCAAACCGAATCTCCCATGGGGCATCCCGACATCCTCAGGACGGCTTTCATGGAGATGAAGAAGGTTTTCCCCCTCGTCGAGCTCGGCTGGGGAATCATGCCGACCTATCCCACGGGATCCTGGACCTACACGTTCGCCTCCAAGGTCCACGACCCCAGAAAAATCTTCCGCAAACCGCCCGAGGGAACCCGGTATTACTCTTCGAAAATCCACGAAGCCTGCTTCGCGCTGCCCCCGTTCCTGGAAAAAATTCTTCAGGAAGGACCGGAACAGGCGTGACCCGCTTTATTGCAAACTCAAGGAGCCTCCGGGAATCGAAGTGGGTCCTTCTCGGAATCCCCATGGATTTCACCGTTTCCCGCAAGTCGGGAAGCCGATTCGGCCCGGAGTCCATCCGGGCCGAATCGTATAACCTGGAAACCTACAGCCCCACGCAGGATCGGGATCTTGAGGAAGTGACCTTTTTCGATCTGGAGGATCTCCATTTCCCCTACGGGGATGTCCATCAGGCCCTGGATACAGCAGAGCGGGTGGCGCGGCACCTTTTGACCCTGGGAAAACGGATCGGCGGGCTGGGGGGCGAACACCTCGTCTCCCTCCCCTTGATCCGTGCCGCCGCTTCCTTCTGGCCCGAGCTGCGGGTTGTCCACCTGGACGCGCACGCGGATTTGAGGACAAGCCTGAGGGGGGGGACCCTGAGCCATTCGTCGGTGATGCGCCATGTGGCCAAGTCCTGCCTGAGTGAACCCGGCCGCCTCTATCAGTTCGGGATCCGATCCGGGTGCAGGGAGGAGATGGCTTGGGGGAAGGCCCATACCCGGATTCACCTCGGAGAGGTCCTTGAACCACTGGTGCGCTGCCTGGAGGAGCTCAAGCCGTGTCCGGTCTACCTTTCCATTGACATCGACGTCGTGGATCCTGCCGCCGCGCCGGGAACCGGGACTCCGGAGGCCGGCGGAATCACTTCACGGGAACTGCTGGAGGCGATCCACGCCATGAAGGGGCTCGACCTCGTCGGCTTCGACCTTGTCGAAGTGGCCCCGGACCTGGACGTGAACAACGTCACTTCCGCCCTTGCGGCCAAATGCGTTAGGGAAATCCTGCTCCAGTGGGGATGACCCCCTTTTTTGCCCGGCCCCATTGTGATATAAATATCCCATCCTGAACCATAGAGAATATCCGGTTCACTTTTAAGGAGGGGCTCATGGAAAACGGGACCAGCGGCTTCAGCGTGTCTTCAGAGGTAGGGCGCCTCAAGCGCGTGATGCTCCACCGGCCGGGCAAGGAACTTGAACGCCTGACGATCGACAACAAGGACGAGCTCCTTTTCGATGACATCCTTTGGGTCGAGGAGGCCCAGAAGGAGCATGACGCCTACGCCGACCTCCTGCGCGACAACGGCATCGAAGTTGTGTATTTCAGGAATTGCTTGGCCCACGTCCTGCGGGAGGAAGAGATTCGCTCCATGCTCCTGGACGAGGTGCTTGCCTGGGAAGCTCTCGATTATCCCCTCCTTTGCGGCCTGAAAACGGAAATGATGGGCGTCCCTTCACCCGAGCTGGCGGAAATCCTGACAGGCGGGTTGACGAAGTCGGAAGCCTGTGAGCTTTTGGGCAACTGCCAGAGCCTGGTTCTAAACACCCTCGCGGACCACGAGCTTCTGATCAGGCCTTTGCCGAACCTCTACTTCCAAAGGGACCCGTACTCCTTCGTGAAAAACGGAGTCATCATCAGCGTCATGAGTTTCGGTGCAAGGCAGCGCGAACCGATCTACGCCCGCTATATCTTCAAGTATCACCCCTATTTCAAGGACGTGAAGATCTTTTTCGGAGAGGAAAAGCTCGACGGGGTACCCTACTGCATCGAAGGCGGCGATTTCCACGTTCTTTCCGAAGACACGGTCGCCATCGGCATCAGCCAGAGGACGACCGCCGGATCGGTGCAAATCGTCGGCAGAAGGCTTGCAAAAGAAGCTGGAATCAGAACCGTTCTTGCGGTCGATATCCCAAAGCACCGGGCCTACATGCACCTGGATACGGTCTTCACCATGGTGGACTGGGATGCCTTCACGATTTTCCCAGGGGTCGCCAACCGAATCCGGGTCTGGGAGCTTTCGTACGATGAGGGTGGAAACCTGGTCCGGATCGAGGAAAGCCGAAATCTTGTCGAGATCCTCAAGAAGTCTCTCAAGCTAGACCGGGTCCGCCTGATCGAAACCGGCGGAGGAGATCCCGTGCTGGCTGCCAGGGACCAATGGAATGACGGAACGAACACGTTCAGCATCGCCCCCGGTGTCGTCGTGACCTACCGGAGGAACGTAGTGTCGAATACTGTTTTGCGCGAAAACGGGATCAAAGTCTATGAAATCCGGGGTGCGGAGTTGGGCCGGGGCAGAGGCGGCCCGCGCTGCATGAGCATGCCTCTCGAACGGGAACCGAAGCGTTGACCCCGGTTTCCTGGAGATGAATCCTGTCGTCCATCACAATCAAAGAGGAGGAAGAGTACCATGCCCGTTAACCTGAAAGGCCGCAGTTTTCTAACCCTCAAGGATTTCACCCCTGAAGAGATCGAGTACCTCCTGAAACTGTCCGCAGACCTGAAGATGAAAAAGCGGATGGGGATCCGGGGAAACCTGCTTGCCGGCAAAAACATCGCCCTGATCTTCGAAAAGCCCTCGACTCGTACCCGCTGTGCATTCACGGTCGCCTGCATCGACGAGGGAGCCCACCCCGAATACCTGGGGAAGAACGACATCCAGCTCGGCCACAAGGAAGACGTCAAGGACACGGCAAGGGTCCTTGGACGGATGTTCGACGGGATCGAGTTCCGTGGATTCAAGCAGAGCGTGGTCGAAGAACTGGCCCGTTACAGCGGGGTGCCGGTCTGGAACGGACTGACGGATACCTACCACCCCACCCAGATCCTTGCCGATTTTCTGACCATCCAGGAGAACTTCGGGCACCTGAAGGGAATCAAGCTCGTGTACTGCGGTGACGGCCGCAATAACATGGCAAACTCCCTGATGATCGGATCCGCGAAAATGGGGGTCAACTTCGTGATCGCCGCTCCGAAGTCTCTTTGGCCGGAATCGGACCTGGTGGAATATTGCAAGGGGATTGCGAAAGAAACCGGCTCAACAATCCAGTTTACGGAAAATGCCCTGGAAGCCGTCAAGGACGCCGATGCCATTTACACGGATGTCTGGGCTTCCATGGGAGAGGAAGACAAAATGGCGGAACGCGTCGCCCTGCTTTCCCCCTACCAGGTGAACTCCAAGCTGATGGCCGCCACCGGAAAGGAAAGCACGATCTTCCTCCACTGCCTCCCCGCCGTCAAGGGGAAAGAAGTGACCGAGGACGTTTTCGAATCCAGAAATTCGAAAGTTTTCGATGAGGCAGAGAACCGCCTCCACACGATCAAGGCGGTTATGGTCGCGACCCTGGCAAACTAGCCTGGCCGACTCCCTTCCACTCGACAAAGGAAGCTGGGGGGCCTCCTCTCAGGGGAGGCCCCTTTTTTTCGAACCGTCAAATCGGAGGCAACAGGCTTGGGACCCCGACCCGAATGCAGCCCAGGGAAGACGCCGCTTCCACAAAGCGGACGATTTCCTGGGTGGAGCCACGTAGCACGACCACTTCCATGCAAGTATCATGATCGATATGGACATGCGTGGTACAGACAATGGCTCCCATGAAATCGTGCTGCAGGCGCGTGATTTCGCTGCTGGCATCCCGGCTGTGATGGTCGTAGGAAAAGGTGAAGCTCCCATAGGCTTCTCCCTCCTGGACCTCCCAAAGGGTTTGCCCGATGTAGTCCCTAATGATCTGTCTCAGGGCATCCGACCGGCTTTTCAGCTTCTTTTTTTCGATCCAGCGGTCGAACTCGCTCACCAGGGGTTCCGGCATCGAAACACTGAAACGGACCAGTTTTTCGGCCAAATCGATTCACCTCCATTGCCCGGAAAGGGGGAAAGACAGGATGCGTCCGGTTCGTGTCGCAATCATCCAAACGGGAAGCAACCCGGATACACCGCTTGAACTTGCCTCCAGGGTGGAATCGCGCCTCCGAGAGCTTCCAGCCGACGTCTCGCTCGCCATCTTACCAGAACTCTGGAGCCTTTCGCACCTGGGCGAATCGCTCCCGGAAATGGCCCGCTTCAGCCCCTCCATCCTCGAGTCCCTGTCGAACCAGGCCCGCCGCCGGATCCATGCCATTCATTGCGGGAGCCTGCCCTGGCTGGAGCAGGGCTTCCTGTACAACCGCTCTTTTTTCATCGGTGAGGAGGGGAGGGTGATCGCCCGTTACGATCAAACCCACTTCCTGCCCTCGGTGAGAGAAGATTCCCCGTTTCGGGCCGGCAAGGCCCCCTCTCCCTTTCTCTGGAAAAGTGCCGTATGGGGAACGGCAATCGGCAGGGATCTCCTGTATCCCGAATTCATCCGCAGTCTCACCCTGGCTGGAGTCCGAATCCTTCTCGTTTCCGCGTCCTGGCCGAAAAACCGGCTTGCCGAATGGAGAGCGCTCCTGCTGGCCCGATCAATCGAGAACCAGGTTTTCACCTTGGGCTGCAACCGTCACGGGAATTCGATGGGGATCGGTCCGGACGGAACCCTTCTGGCCGAGGCCGGAGAAGGACAGGAGACGCTAATTTTCGAAATCGACCCGATGGAAACCGAGAGGGTCCGAAAAGCTTGCCCGCTCTCGGAAGGCCGGCGGCGGGACCTGTATTCCATCCTTTCCTCGATGGCCTGAGAACGCCTGAAGGGAAAGCGGGGGATATGCTAGAATGTGACTGGTTTTAACTTTCAAGATCAGGAGATAGGAGAAACATGCCCATCCTATACCGCGACCCGTCAATCCTGCTTGCATCCATCGAGAACTGGCTAGCCGAACAACTCCGCTCCGCGGGTGACAAAGGGGGTATCGTCGGCTTGAGCGGAGGCATCGATTCCGCCGTGGTCGCCGCGATTTTGAAGCGTGTCTGCGGAAACAGGATGCTTGCCGTTATCATGCCCTGCCACAGTCATCCGGAAGACCGCCTTCACGCAGCAATGGTGGCAGCCCATCTCCAGATCCCCCACTTGACCGTCGACCTGACGGAGACCTATGATGCCCTCATTTCGGCTCTGGGGGAAGGCGAAGGAAGCAGGATGGCACAGGCTAACCTGAAACCCAGGCTGAGAATGAGCACCCTCTATTTCCTGGCCCAGACACGAAACATGCTTGTCTGCGGTACCGGGAACAAAGTGGAATTGACCGTCGGATACTTTACGAAATACGGAGATTCCGGGGTGGACCTACTCCCCCTGGGAGACCTGCTGAAAGGCGAAGTCCGGCAATTGGCAGGACTTCTGGAGGTTCCCGCCCCCATCATCGACAAGCCGCCTTCGGCCGGCCTCTGGGAGGGGCAGACGGATGAGGGGGAAATGGGAGTGACCTACGATGAATTGGACCGTTTCCTGGCACTTGGGGAAGGATCGGACAAGGTTCGAAACTTCGTGGAACAATCACGTGCCCGCTCGGAGCACAAGAGAAGAACTCCTCCCATTTGTCGAATCAGCGAGACGAAACAAGCATGACGAAGAGGTGATCATCGATGTCAGGACATTCAAAGTGGGCAAACATCAAGCATAGGAAAGGAGCTCAGGACGCAAAGAAGGGTGCGATCTTCCAGAAGCTCGCCAAGTTCATCATCGTTGCGGCCCGCGAGGGCGGGGGAGACCCGAACGCCAACTTCCGCCTCAAGACCGCCATCGAAAAAGCCCGCGAATACAACATGCCGATGGACAACATCGAACGGGCGATCAAGCGGGGAACGGGCGAGATCGAAGGAGCGACCTACGAGGAAATCACGTACGAGGGGTTCGGCCCGGCGGGCGTTGCGATTCTCGTTGAAACGCTCACTGACAACCGCAATCGGACCAGTGCCGAAATGCGCTCCCTTTTTTCCCGCAACGGCGGCAACATGGGGGAAGCCGGCTCGGTAAGCTGGATGTTCGAAAGAAGGGGAGTCCTCAGCATCTCCGGGAAAGGCCTGGACGAGGAAAAGCTAATGGAAGCCTCCATCGAGGGCGGGGCGGATGACCTGGTACCGGACGGCGATGAGGGGTACACGGTCTACTGCGATCCCTCTGTTTTGTCCCAGGTCAAGGAGGCCTTGGCCGCGAAAGGCTATGCGGTTGCAAACGCGGAAGTCAGCATGGTCCCCAAGAGCTCCGTCGAAATCACGAAAAAGGAAGATGCCGCGAAAGTCCTGAAACTGGTGGAAATCCTTGAAGACCACGATGACGTCCAGAACGTCTACGGCAACTTCGACATCCCTGACGAGGTGATGGAGGCTATTGCTGGCTGATCGCCGTTCCATCCGCTGCCTGGGAATCGATCCGGGGATCGGGAGGATGGGCTTCGGGCTGGTCGTCCAGGACGGAAGTACGCTTACGGCCGTTGAATACGGTTGTATCGAAACGCCCGCCGGAGATCTCCTCCCTCAACGCTTGCTTTTTCTTTTCTCGTCTCTCGAGGAAATTTACCGCCGTCTTTCTCCGGATTTCCTTGCCGTTGAACGCCTGTATTTCGGGAGAAACACGACGACGGCCGAGGCCGTCTGGCAGGCTAGGGGGGTTGTGCTCCTGCTGGCCGCGCAGAAAGGAATGGAGCTTTTCCAACCCAAACCCGCGGAGGTGAAAATGGCGGTGGCGGGGAACGGCAACGCCACGAAGTCGCAAGTTCAGCGGATGGTCTGCGAGATCCTGCGCCTAAATGCACCCCCTCGCCCCGACGATGCCGCGGATGCGCTCGCGATCGCGATGACGGGACTGGCAATGAGAGCTGTCCAGACCAGGGTAAACACGGCAGGAGGTCAGGCCCCATGTTGAGAAGCCTTTTCGGGCAGGTGCTCCGGGTCGAAGACGAGGTTGTGGTCATCGACGTCAACGGTTTGGGGATCGAGGTCCATTGCAGCAGGAGAGCCATTGAATCCTGCGCGGAAGGGGAAATGGCCCGAATTCAGACCTTTCTCCTGGTCAACGAATCGGGGATTTCCCTTTTTGGCTTCGCGGACGACGAGGAACGGCGCCTTTTCCTCCAATTGCTTGCCGTGAAGGGAATCGGAGGCCGCATGGCGATGAGCCTGCTGCGGGCAGAATCCCCCGGAACGCTGATCAGGGCAATCCTCTCCTCAGACCTCGAGACGCTGACGAGGGTTCCCGGCGTTGGAAGAAAAACGGCCGAAAGGCTTTGCTTCGAGCTACGGGAGCGGCTCGCGAAAAGCTTCCCTTCCTTCACCTTCGAAGCGAAGGAAACCGCTTCTTCACCAGCAGGCAACGAAGTCATCGAAGCTTTGATCGGGCTCGGCTTTTCCAGGCACGAAGCCGCCGCTGCAGTACGCAACGCTCTAGCGCAAGCCGGCGACGGGGCTCGCGAAGAGGAGATCCTGGAATCCTCCTTGCGCCTTTTGAACCGCATCAGGGGTGAATACCGATGAACCAGGAAACGAACAGGATCGTCGAACCCCCCCGTATGTCCGGGGAAACGGAGCTTCTATCCTTACGGCCGCAAAGCCTGGAGGATTTTGTCGGGCAGAAGGCTCTCCGGGAGAAACTCCGGATCTATATCGACGCGGCCCGCATGAGAAAGGAACCCCTTGACCATCTCCTGTTCTTTGGCCCTCCGGGCCTCGGAAAAACGACGCTTGCCGGAATCATCGCCAACGAAATGTCCGGGAATTTGAAGGTCACGACCGGGCCCGCCCTTGAACGGGCAGGGGACCTAGCCGCTCTTCTTTCAAACATCCAGGCGGGGGACGTGCTTTTCATCGACGAAATCCACCGTCTTTCTCCCAATGTCGAGGAGATCCTGTATCCCTCCATGGAGGATTACTCGCTGGACATCATCGTTGGTAAAGGGCCGTTTGCCAGAAGCATCCGACTGAAACTCCCCCCCTTCACCCTGATCGGTGCGACCACCCGCCTGGGGCTTCTGACATCCCCACTGCGGGCTCGGTTCGGCATCGTGGAACAACTCGACCTTTACACCGTGGAGGAACTCTCCGAAATCGTAAGGCGAGGAGCAGCCCTGATGAGGATCGACATCGCCCCTCCGGCTGCGGATGTCATCGCGCAACGGTCAAGGGGCACACCAAGGGTGGCGATCCGGCTGCTCAAGAGGGTGCGGGACGTCGCCTCCGTCACCAACCATGCCCGGATCGACGCCGACCTGGCGAAAGACGCCCTTGAAATGCTGTCGATCGATCACTCAGGGCTGGACGAGGGAGACCGGAAACTGCTCCGTGCGCTCATCGAGCTTTTCTCCGGCGGTCCAGTCGGCTTGGCCACCCTGGCCGCGGCGCTCAACGAGGAGCAGCAAACGGTGGAGGATATTTACGAGCCTTTCCTGATCCGTAAAGGGCTGCTCGAACGAACGCCCAGAGGAAGAAGAGCAACCCCGGCTGCCTTTGAATATCTCGGAATCACCCCTCCTGCGGGATACGCCCGCCAAATGACCCTCCTGGAGGGAACCGAATGAACCTCTACGCCTTGGGGAAAGCCCTGGTTCAAATCGGACTGTTGATGGTTCTGCTTGGAGGACTTTTCCTGCTCGCAGGAAAAGTCGGACTCCCTTTCGGGAGGTTGCCCGGAGACCTCTCCTTTAGAGGGCGACATTTCATTTTCTTCGCGCCCATCGGCAGCATGATTCTGCTTAGCCTCGTCCTAACCCTGCTGCTAAACCTTTTTTTGAGGTGGTTCAAGTGAAAAGCCCCAGGCTTCGCGCCCATACCCTGGCTGCCGTCGCGGTCGCCGTTTTTCTCCTTCTCCTGCCTTTGCGCCTGGATGCTTCTTCCCGGCTGGTCCGAATCGGGTTGGAAACGGGGGTTCTTTCCGGAAGAATCGATGCCTCGGCTCCCATCCGCGTTTCTGACGCACGGGGCAGCTTTTTTGTCGCCGGAACCGCGGTAACCGTAGAATCGGTCGCCGGACGGCTCCTTGTCAACGGGAAACAGGTTTCAATTCCTGCCGACTTTGACAGCTCGCAGGGATTCCTCCGGTGGAACGGGAAACCCTATCGGGGAAGTCTGAGGCTCGTTCCCCACAGGAACGGCTTTTCGGTCATCAACGTCCTCGACGTGGAATCCTATCTTAGAGGTGTTCTCAAGATAGAGGTCAACCCCGATTGGCCGATGGAGGCCCTCAAGGCCCAGGCTGTCATTGCCCGCACGTATGCCCTGCGCCAGGCGGGCCGCCACGGGGCTGAGGGATTCGACCTCTGCACGACCACCCATTGCCAGGCGTACAGGGGAATGGCAGCGGAAAACCCCAAGCTCGACCGGGCCATTGCAGAAACCCGCGGGATCGTCGTGGTTTACGGTTCGGCCCTTGCCCAGACCTATTACTTCGCGGACGGCGCCGGCTGGACGGCCGACGTCTCAAGCGTTTGGGGCGGAGGAACCCCCTACCTGACCTGCCGGCCCGAACCCATTTCCTACGAAACGCCCCATTCACGCTGGAGGGCCTCCCTGACCCAAGAAGCTCTCCAGAAAATCATGAATGCTCTCAAGCAGCCGGTGGGATCCATCCTGGAAATCCGGGCACTTCAAAGGGATCCCGGGAACCGGGTCACGCTCCTCGAGGTGAAGGGCACCTCCGGAAGTACGACCGTCAAGGGGCACTCTTTCAGGATGGCGGCAGGAAGCAACCTGATCCGGAGCACGCTTTTCGACGTTGCCCCTGCTTTCGGCGCCAGTTCTTCGACCGACCCGGCCCCGAAGCGCCCGGCAGAGACGAAAAGCCCGACAGAGTCCCAAGAGGAAGACCCTCTCATCGTCCTGACTCGCCAGGGAGCGTTCACCAGCGATGAATTGATGGACATGCTCCTGCACCCGGAGAAAAAAAGCGATTATCTCAGGAAGGCGCTTTCGAAAGAGGAAAAGGGAGTTGCGATCTCTCTTCCAGCTCCCGTCCAGCCGGCCTCTCCCACCCGGTTTTCAGGGACAGTCCCTCCGGCCTTCGAGTTTCAAGGGAAGGGCTGGGGACACGGAGTCGGCCTCTCCCAATGGGGGGCCAAGGCCCTTGCCGAAAGCGGATGGAGCTTCGAAGCCATTCTGGGGCACTATTTCCCGGGGACCGCGCTTCGGGCGATCCCCTAACTAAGCGAAAACGGGCAAGCGCATGAAAACAAGCCTCCAGAAAAGGATGCCCAAGGACATCCAGCCCGACCTGCTTAAAACCGATTCCTACGATTACGACCTCCCCCCGGGTCAAATCGCCCAAATGCCGGCGGATCCGCGGGATTCTTCCCGTCTCCTTGTCCTGGATCGTTCGACGGGCTGCCTGCAGCACAGGATATTCCGAGAACTCCCCGAACTCCTCCGCTCGAACGACCTGCTCGTGTTGAACGACGCCCGGGTGATCCCTGCCCGGCTTCTCGGGCGGAAAATGGGCGGGTCGGCACGGTGCGAAATTTTCCTTTTGAGACCGGCTCACCCCGACTGGACAGAGTGGGAAGCCTTGGTCAAGCCGGGAAGGAAGCTTCCACCCGGAACGGCGGTCTTGCTGGATACAGAAACGGTCGTCAGGGTCGAGGAAAGGCTTCCCGAGGGCTTGCGCCGGATCCGCTTTCCCGGGGACCTCGACGTCCACGAACTGATCGAAAAGGCGGGGCTGGTCCCCCTCCCTCCTTACATCCAGAACGAAGCGATCGACCCGGAGCGGTACCAGACGGTTTACGCCAGCCGGGAAGGCGCCGTGGCTGCCCCCACAGCGGGCCTTCACTTCACTGAAAGCCTTCTGCAGAACATCCGCTCGCTGGGAGTCGAGATCCGGAACCTAACCCTTCACGTGGGAATCGGCACCTTCCGTCCGGTCAAAGAAGCGGATATCCGAAACCATCCCATGCACGAGGAATTTTTCGAAATCCCGGAGGAAACCGCCTGCAGCGTGAACGACGCGCTGCGAAACGGAAGGCGGATCGTGGCAGTCGGAACGACCGTGGTGAGGGCGCTGGAGGCTTCTTCACAAACGGGAGCGTGCCTACCCGGCCTCAACCGGACAAAGCTGTTCATCTATCCTGGCTACCGTTTCAAGGCGATCGGCGCCCTCATCACGAACTTTCACCTGCCGCGCAGCAGTCTCCTCATGCTGGTGAGCGCGTTCGCCGGGCATGAACCCATCATGAAAGCCTACCGAACGGCGGTCCGGGAAAAATACCGCTTTTTTTCTTTTGGGGACGCCATGTTCATCGAATAGATTTCGGTGTTCTGCCCCCCGATTTTCTCAACAAAATGGCAGGGTTGGAGTATATTGATGGGGAGAGAGGGGGGGGGGGAACCATGTGGCTTTGGGGTTGTCTGGCTCCACATCCGCCCATCATCGTCCCGGCCGTTGGACAGGGGAGGGAGCGTGAAGCATCGAAAACCCTCCTGGGGATGAACACGCTGGCGGAAAAGGTGAAAAACGAAAGGCCCGATCTGCTCCTCATCCTGAGTCCTCACGCTCCGTTCGGAAACGGGCTGATGTTTGTCGATGCGGAAACATTCGAGGGAGGGCTCCGAAAATTCGGTGTTCCGCATCCTTTCTTCACGGCACCGGGAAATCACGAAGCCCTCCAGGAACTATGCGATTTCCTCGCGGATTCAATTCCACACAGCGTGTGGAGGACCACGAAGTTTGACCTCGATCATGCCTCAGTCGTTCCACTGACCTGGCTGCACGAATCCTGGGGGCAGCTGCCGCCGCTAGTCCTTGCGAACCCGATCGGCCTTGAACCTGAATCCGCCTACGAGCTGGGGAAAAAGCTTTCCCGTTTCAAGGATCCTCGATGCTGGGCACTGCTGGCAAGTGGAGACCTGTCTCACCGAGTCTGCCCAGGGGCTCCCGCTGGATACCATCCGGACGGGCGGCGCTTCGACGAGGTCGTCATGAAAGCACTGGGCAAAAGCGACGCTTCCCCGATCCTGGATCTCGATCCGGGTTTTATCGACCGGGCTGGAGAATGCGGCCTCAGGTCTGTCCTGGCCTTGCTCGGCCTCGCGGGAAACGGGCCGATCGAAGTCCTGTCCTACGAAGCCCCGTTCGGCGTCGGGTACGGAACCGCATACTGGAAAGGGACGGGAAAAAAATCCCCGTCTTCCCGGCTGAGCCTGCCGCTCCTAGCAAGGGAGGCGATCCGCTTTTTCCTTGAGACGGGAAAACGGCTGCCCGTGGAACAGGCAAGAAAAATCGTTCCCGACCCCGACCCCTGGGAAGAGAAAAAAGCCTGCTTCGTTTCCCTGAAGGAAAGGCGGGATGGTTCGCTTCGGGGCTGCATCGGCACGCTCGAACCCACTTGCCCCTCACTCTGCGAAGAAACAATCCGGAACGCCATCGCAAGCGCCACCCAGGATCCTCGCTTCGAGCCCGTCAGCCTGCCGGAATTGCAGGATCTGGCCATTTCGATCGATGTGCTGGATCGCCCGGAGCCGGTTTCCGGACGGGAATCGCTCGATCCAAAGCGGTTTGGCGTGATCGTCGAAAAAGGAAACCGCCGCGGCGTGCTCCTGCCTGACCTGGAAGGGGTAGACACCGTCGAGGAGCAGCTTGCCATCGCCAGCCGGAAAGCAGGCCTTTCCGGACCTGAAGGAGCCAACCTCTGGCGATTTTCGGTCGAGCGGATTCGGGAGAATGAAGAAGAATGAGCCGGGCCGAGGAAGGGATTACCCCCGCACTCTGGTGGAATCGTGAAGACGGCGCCATCCGCTGCACCCTTTGTCCGCACCGGTGCCTGATCCAACCGGGTCAGAAAGGATTTTGCGGGGTCCGGCAGGCCTCTGCGGACGGAGAATTCCTCTTCGCCCTGAACGCCGGTTTAGCCGCCAGCCTCCACCTGGACCCCGTCGAAAAGAAACCGCTTTTCCACTGGTACCCGGGCAGCCGTATCCTATCCATTGGAACGGTTGGCTGCAATCTTGCATGCCCCTTCTGCCAGAACTGGGAACTGGCCCGTTGGAACCCGGAGGTCGGACTGACGGGAGTCACTCCGCAGGACCTCCTGAAATCCGCCAGGGAATCGGGAAGCAGGGGGGTGGCCTTCACCTACAACGAACCGCTCGTCTGGTACGAATTCCTGATCGAAGCCTCAAGGCTCCTTCGCAAGGAGGGATTCGACGTCGTTCTGGTAACGAACGGCACCATCAATCCCGAGCCCCTTGGGGAACTCCTGCCTTTCATTTCCGCAGCGAACGTGGATCTCAAGGCCTTTACGGAAACGGCCTACCGTAAGCTGGGCGGATTTCTCCAACCCGTCCTTGAGACGATCCGCTCCCTGAAAAAGGCAAGAGTTCATGTGGAACTCACGCACCTGCTCGTTCCGGGGATCAACCTCGAAAGGCCCTCCTTTGAAGCAATGGTCGACTGGATACGGGAGCTGGACGAAACGATCCCTCTCCACATTTCCCGGTATTTCCCGCGGTGGAAGTGGACCGAACCCGCAACCTCGCCGGCGGTCATGGAAGAGTTCAGGCAGACCGCGGCCGCCAGGCTTCCGTACGTTTACACGGGAAACGTGCCCGACCTCGGCATCACCCGTTGCAGGAAATGCGGACGTGACATCGTGGTACGCAATGGATATAATGTTGTGCAGCTTGAATTAGATCCATTCGGAAAGTGCCGGTTCTGTGGACAGGAGAACGGATTCGTCGTTCGCCGTTAAGATTCCAGAGTCGCAACAAACTGCGGAAGGAGGGGCTGATTTGGACGGAAAAGTGATCGCGCTGAACGGACACTCCCTTGCACTCGAAGACGTCGTCAAGGTTGCGAGGGAAGGATATGGAGTCGCCCTCGATCCCGCAGCGGTAACCTTCGTCGAGAGGGGAGGGCGCATCGTCAGGGAATGGGCCAGGGATGGGAAGGTGATCTACGGGATCACGACAGGTTTCGGCGACCTGGCTTCGGTCTCGATTCCACCCGATCAAAGCGAATTGCTGCAAAAAAACCTCCTCCTGAGCCATGCCTGCGGTGTCGGAGAACCTTTGCCGGAAGACGCAGTGCGGGCCATCATGCTGCTGCGGATCAACACCCTGACCCGAGGCTTCTCCGGCATCAGCCTCGAAACCCTGTCTCAACTCGTCAATTACCTCAATCTGGGAATCCACCCGGTGATTCCCAGCCAGGGATCCGTGGGAGCCAGCGGAGATCTCTGCCCTCTATCCCACCTTGCGATCACGCTGCTCGGTGAAGGCGAGGTGTTCTACGGGGGCCGCAGGATGCCTACGGCCAAGGCACTCCAGGAAACGGGCCTGAAGCCTGTTTCCCTGAAGCCCAAGGAAGGGCTGGCCCTGAACAACGGAACCGCCTTCATGGCGGGACTCGCAGCCTTGTCTGTCTACGATGCCACGCTGCTGCTCAAGGTTGCCGATATCGCCGCCGCGCTTTCCCTCGAAGCCCTCCACGGGGTTCCCTACGCTTTCGACCCAAGGACCCACGAGCTTCGGCCACACACGGGGCAGAAACTGGTGGCGGAGAATATCAGGACCTTGATCGACAAAAGCGAGATCATCGACCGATACAAAGGCGACCGAGTCCAGGACGCCTACTCCCTCCGCTGCGTTCCCCAGGTTCACGGAGCCAGCCGCGACGCGCTTGAATTCGTCCGTGGAAAGATCGACCTTGAGATCAACTCCGTGACCGACAACCCGATCATTTTCCCGACTGACGGAATCGCCATCAGCGGAGGTAACTTCCATGGGCAGCCCATTGCGCTGGCCATGGACTTTTTCGGAATCGCCGTTGCAGAACTGGCGGACATTTCGGAAAGAAGGGTTGCCCGGCTCGTGGATCACAAGCTTTCGGGGCTGCCGCCGTTCCTCGTTCCCGAAAGCGGTCTCAACAGCGGGTTCATGATCCCTCAGTACACCTGCGCTGCTCTTGTTTCCGAGAACAAGGTCCTGGCTCATCCGGCCTCCGTGGATTCGATCACCACTTCGGCCTGCCAGGAAGACCACGTTTCGATGGGAGCTCATGCGGCCCGGAAGGCAAGGACGATCCTGGAAAACACGTTCAATGTGCTTGCGATCGAAATCCTGACGGCAGCCCAGGGAATTGACTTCAGCCTGCCCCTCAAACCGGGGAACGGGACCGCTGCCGCATACGCGGCGGTTCGCGAGGCGGTTCCTTTCTACGAAAAGGACGCGTTCATGGAACCGCTGATCCGCGAGGTTCACCGGATCACGCGTTCCGGGAAAATCGTGAAGGAAGTCGAAGCCGCGGTCGGCCGACTGAACTGAAACGCAAGGGAAGGCGATCGCCATGCAGCTTTTCGTTGAACAAATGCTGAACGGCCTGGCCATCGGCGCGATCTACGCCCTGATCACTCTGGGGCTGGCGCTGGTGTACGGGATCCTCCGGATCCTGCACGTGGCTCACGCGGCCATCTATACCGTCGGGGCCTACGTCGGGCTTGCCATCTTCTCCGCGACCCACAGCATGCTCCTGTCGGCCGCAGGAGCCATGGTTTTCTGTGCAGGCTTGGGATTCCTGATCGAGCGTCTTGTCTACTTCCCGCTCTTGAAATACCCCCCCTACGTCCCCCTCATCGGGAGCATCGCCTGCCTCCTTGCCATCGAGGAGATCTGCCGCCTTGCAGCGGGCCCCTACATCCTCTCGTTTCCGGCCCAGTTGCCCTTCCCGAGCTTCAAGGTGGGCGGGATTGTGATCTCCTCGACCTTGACCGCGGTTTACTGCATCAGCGCAGGAGTCCTGCTCTTGCTCTGGTTCATCACGACACGCACCGAGCTCGGTTTGGCCATGCGGGCAACCTCGCAAGACATGGCGATTGCGAGTGCAATGGGAATCAACAGTCACCGCATCATCTCCCTGACCTTCATGATCGGGTCGGCGGTGGCCGCGATCGCGGGTATCCTCGTGGGCATCTATTACAACCAGGTCTACCCTTCCATGGGAGCGGTCCCCGCCTACAAAACCCTGGCCCTGATCGTCGTAGGGGGGCTCGGATCGGTTCCGGGGGCAGTCCTTGCCTCGATTCTCCTCGGCGTCGGAGAGACCCTGTTGATCGGCTACGCAGGCATCCCCCTGCCCAGGGACGCTTTGGCCTTCATCGCCATGATCGCCGTTCTTCTCTGGCGACCGCAGGGGCTTCTCGGCGGACGCGGGTAGGGGAGGGATCTGTCATGAGCGAGTATTCGATCACCATCGGAACCCTGATCGCCATCCAAGCCATCGTCGCATGCGGCTTGAACGTTATCGTCGGCTACGCGGGGCAAATCTCCCTGGGCCATGCCGCCTTTTTTGGAATCGGCGCCTACGCTTCGGCCCTGCTGACAACCGCAGGCGGGCTTTCCTTCTGGTCAGCGCTGCCGATCGTCCTGGGAATCACAGGACTCATCGGGCTGTTCCTGGGACTGCCCAGCCTCCGCCTGAGAGAGGACTTTCTGGCAATAACCACCATCGGGATCAACTTCATCGTCGTTTCCATTTTTCAATACGTCCCCTTCTTCGGCGGAGCCCTTGGGATCGGGGGAATCCCGAGAATCGTCCTTTTCGGTGAAAGGCTCAGGGGCGTTTCGTTCTTCTTCCTGACCGGAGGCTTCCTCTCCATCACGCTGCTGATCTGCTGGCTCTTCACCCGAAGCTGGTCCGGCCTTGCCTGTTTCGCCCTCAGGGAGGACGAAACCGCAGCTTCCAGCATGGGAGTCTCCCCGGTACGGTTCAAGCTGACCGCGTTTATCCTGGGAACGGCAATTGCTGGTCTCGGCGGGGCCCTGTACGCCCATTTCATGCGTTTCATCAGCGCCACCGATTTTGGTTTCCCCATGTCCGTCATGATCCTGTCCATGATTGTCCTTGGAGGCATGGGAACCCTCTGGGGCCCCGTCCTCGGCGCACTCGTCCTGGGCATCCTTCCGGAGCTGTTCAGGCCCCTGACGGATTACCGGATGTTTCTTTACGCGGCTCTCCTGCTGCTGATGATCCGTTTCCAGCCCGGCGGGCTACTGGGGGAGAACAGCCTGGCCAGACGAACCTTTTCAAGGCTGAAGGGAGGGAAATCCTGATGGGCGACCCCCTTCTCAGCCTGCGGGAAATCTCCATGCACTTCGGGGGCTTGAAGGCGCTGGACAAGGTGTCGTTCGATCTGCATGAAGGAGAGATTCTTGGATTGATCGGCCCGAATGGCGCTGGCAAGACCACCTGCTTCAACACCGTTTCGGGGGTTTACCGCCCAACTTCCGGAGAAATCCGATTCCGCGGGAAACGGACAGACGGACTCCCTCCCCACCGAATGGCCGCCCTGGGAATCGGAAGAACCTTCCAGATCGTACGCCCCTTTCCGAACCTGTCGGTCCTGGAAAACGTAATCGTAGCCTTGGGTCTTCGCTGCTACGGAAGACTCCTTTCATCCTGCCGTCCCTGGAAAGGTCGCCGTGCACGGGAAGATGCGATGAAAATCCTTGCCCAAGTCGGCTTGGAAAGCCAGGCTCGGCAGAAGGCAGGGCTTCTGCCGCTGGGAAACCTGAGACGGCTTGAACTGGCAAGAGCCCTTGCCCTGAAACCGCAATTGCTGCTCTTGGATGAATCCTTCTCGGGGCTACGGCACGAAGAGATCGCTCAGCAGGAAGAACTGGTCCGGAAAACCAGGGAAAGCGGGATTTCCATCCTTCTCATCGAGCACAACATGCGGGTTGCCATGGGGTTGTGCGATCGCCTGGTGGTCCTCGACCACGGGGTGAAACTGGCCGAAGGGACCCCGGAAACCATCCGGAACGACCCCCAGGTCATCCGGGCCTACCTGGGCAAGGGAGGTAACGCCGATGCTTCTTGAAGTTCGGGATCTCCGGATCGCCTACGGCGACATCGAGGCCGTCCACGGGGTTTCCTTTTCGGTGGGGGAGGGGGAACTCGTTTCGATCATCGGTGCGAACGGTGCCGGCAAAAGCTCGATCCTGAACTCGCTCATGGGCCTGGTTCCTGCCCGCTTCGGGTCGGTCCGCTTCGACTCGAAGGAAATTTCCAGGATGCCCGCTCACGAACGGGCACGTGCAGGAATCCGCCTAGTGCCCGAACGGGCCAGGGTTTTCCCGCGGCTGACGGTCAGGGAGAACCTCAGGGTCGGGCTGTACGGCATCCACGACAGGAGCCGGGAGGAAAAGCAGCTGGAATGGCTTTACTCCCTTTTCCCGATCCTTGCGGAAAGGAGCAGCCAAAATGCAGCGACGCTCTCCGGGGGGGAGCAGCAGCAGCTCGCCATCGCAAGGGCCCTGGTTTCCGACCCCAAGCTCCTGCTGGTGGACGAGGTGTCCATGGGGCTCATGCCGAAGCTCGTCGACGAGGTGTTCAAGGTTCTGCAGGAGCTGAACCGGGAACGGGGTTTGACGATCCTGCTGGTAGAGCAGAACGCCCTTGCATCGCTAGAAATTTCGAGACGGTCCTATGTCCTCGAAACAGGGAAGATCCTGCTGGAAGGCGACTCGAGGGTGCTGAAGGACGATCCCAGGGTCCGCGAGGCTTACCTGGGCCTTTGAGGCCAGGGATAAAGGTTCAAATCCAATACGGGAGGTGTTGTGGAAATGCGTGGATGTCGGATTTTTACGGTTGTGCTGTTGATCCTTTGCCTGATGATCGGTGTCGCCTCTGCGGCGGAGACGATCAAGATCGGGATGCTCGCCCCATTGACGGGATTCGCCGCGGCAGACGGGGCAAGCGCCCTGAACTCGGTCAAAATCGCCGTCGACCAGGTCAACGGTCAGGGCGGGATCCTGGGGAAGAAGGTCCAGTTGATCGTCTACGACGACAGGGCCGACGCGAAAGAGGCAGTCGCCCTGGCCTACAAGCTCATCGAACAGGACAAGATCGCCGCTTTCGTCGCGGGTTCCTATAGCCTTCCTACCCGGGCGGTTGCCCCGATTTTCCAGGAGGAGAAGATCCCGCTTGTCGCAGCCTACGCCATCCACCCGGACGTAACGAAGGCAGGCGAGTACTGTTTCAGGAACGGGTTTCTGGGCACGGTGGAGGGAAAGGCAGCGGCCTATACCGCCCACAAGCTCCTGAACGCCAAGACGGTCGCGCTCCTGACCAGCGACAACGATTTCGGCCGGACCCTGGTGGAGGGGTTCAAGATGTACCAGGCCAAGTACGGCAAGAACATGAAAATCGTCTACGAGCAGGCCTACCCCTTCAGCGAAAAGGACTTCAAGCCTTACCTCTCGAAGATCAAGGAAGCCAACCCGGATGTGATCTTCGCCAGCGGCTACTATTTCCAGACCGGGCCGCTGCTCAAGCAGGCCCGGGAACTCGGGATCAAGTCGAAAATCCTTGGAGAGGAAGGAGCGGACTCTCCGAAACTGGCGGAAATCGCAGGAGAGGCAGCTGAAGGATTCTACATCGTCACCAACTTCGACCGGGACGACCCGCGGCCCGTCGTCCAGAACTTCCTCAAGGAATACAGGAAGCGCTACAAAATCGAGCCGGACATGGTCGGCGCCTCTGCCTACGATGCATTCATGATCATCGCGGACGCGATGAAAAAGACCAAGACCTATACGAACCCCACCGCGATCCGGATGGCCATTTCAAAGACGACCAATTTCGACGGGCTGACCGGGGTCATCAAGGGCTTTACCCATATCGGAGAGGTCGTGAAACCGGTCCAGGTCCAGGTTGTCAAGAACGGGCTTTTCAGGCGTTTCGGTGTGGTGGACGACCCAGAACTGATTCGCCCCTAGAAAGGACGACGGAAGAAACGAACGAGGGGTGCGCAGACACCCTGCGCATCCCTCGTTCACTGAAGGGAACAGGAAATTCCCTGGGAGGTGCAGAATCTCATGAGCATCAACAGTGAAATCGGCAAAGCCATGACGATCAGGCTGGACGGCCCCTTCCCGCCGGCCCCCTGCTTTGAACCCGGGATCCGCCGAGCCCCGAACCGGGGATACAGCCTGAACCGACAGGAAACGGAACTGGCGCTGAAAAACGCCCTCCGCTACATCCCCGAGGAGTGGCATGAACGGCTCGCCCCCGAGTTCATGGAAGAGCTCCTGACGAGGGGACGCATCTACGGCTACCGTTTTCGCCCGCAGGGGAGGATCTGGGGCAGGCCCATCGACGAATACGAGGGGAAGACGGTGGAAGGCAAGGCCTTCCAGGTGATGATCGACAACAACCTGGATTTCGAAGTCGCCCTCTACCCGTATGAACTGGTCACCTATGGGGAAACGGGACAGGTCTGCCAGAACTGGATGCAGTACAGGCTCATCATGAAATACCTCCAGGTCATGACGGACGAGCAGACGCTGGTGGTGGCCTCCGGGCATCCCCTGGGCCTGTTCCGTTCGCGTCCCGACAGCCCCCGCGTCATCATCACCAACGGGCTCATGGTGGGGATGTTCGACAACCAGGAGGAATGGCACCGGGCGATGCAGCTGGGCGTGTCAAACTACGGGCAGATGACCGCCGGGGGCTGGATGTACATCGGCCCCCAGGGGATCGTCCATGGGACCTTCAACACGATCCTGAACGCCGGTCGCCTGAAACTGGGCCTGGGACCGACGGAAGACCTCGCAGGGCACCTGTTCGTTTCTTCGGGCCTCGGGGGCATGAGCGGAGCCCAGCCGAAAGCTGTGGAAATCGCCGGGGGAGTGGGGATTTTCGCGGAGGTGGACGCTTCCCGGATCGAAACGCGGCACAGCCAGGGGTGGGTTTCCCGCGTCACGGCGGACCTCGAAGAAGCCTTCCGCTGGGCAGAAAAGGCCATGGCGGGGAAAGAACCTCTTTCCATCGCCTATCACGGGAACATCGTGGACCTCCTGGAATACGCCGTGAAAGAGGGGAAGAGAATCGACCTGCTCTCGGACCAGACCTCCTGCCATGCTCCGTATGACGGGGGCTATTGCCCGCAGGGGCTCACCTTCGAGGAACGGACGGAGATGCTGGCAAACGACCGGGCGGAATTCCGCAGGCGGGTCGACGAAAGCCTTCGGAGGCATTTTTCCCTGATCAAGGAGTTGGTGGGAAGGGGGACCTATTTCTTCGACTACGGGAACTCCTTCCTGAAAGCGGTCTTCGATGCGGGAGTGAAGGAAGTCTCGAGAAACGGCCGCGATGAACTGGACGGGTTCATCTTCCCCTCCTACGTGGAGGACATCATGGGGCCGATGCTTTTCGACTACGGATACGGCCCCTTCCGCTGGGTCTGCCTGAGCGGCAGGCACGAGGACCTCGTCAAGACGGACCGGGCAGCCATGGAATGCATCGACCCGAACCGCCGCGGGCAGGACCGCGACAACTGGATCTGGATCCGGGACGCGGAGAAGAACGCCCTGGTGGTGGGAACCCAGGCACGGATCCTGTACCAGGACGCCGAGGGCCGGATGCGGATTGCCAAGCGTTTCAACGAGATGGTGAGGCGGGGTGAGATCGGGCCGGTAATGATGGGACGCGACCATCACGACGTGTCCGGGACGGATTCTCCCTTCCGTGAAACCTCCAACATCAAGGACGGGAGCTCCATCACGGCCGACATGGCCACTCATTGCTTCGCCGGCAACGCCGCGAGGGGAATGAGTTTGGTGGCCCTGCACAACGGAGGGGGAGTCGGCATCGGGAAGGCCATAAACGGGGGGTTCGGGCTGGTTCTTGACGGAAGCGAGAAGGCGGACCGGGCAATCGAGCTTTCCCTGGCCTGGGACGTCATGGGAGGCGTGGCGAGGCGGGCCTGGGCGCGAAACGAGAACGCCCTTGCCACGAGCATCGAGTACAATCACAAGCACCAGGGAACCGACCACATCACCCTGCCGTTCATCCCGGACGATGCGCTCGTCAGGGAAACCGTCGAAAAGGCGCTGAACGGGAGATTGGGAAAGGATGCCTGATCAGAGATGAGCAGGAAACTTCTGGAATGCGTTCCAAATTTCAGCGAGGGAAGGCGGACGGAGGTTATAGAGGCCATCGTCAGCGCCTTCCGGAACCGCCCCGGCTGCACCCTCTTCGATTACCGGGCCGACCCCGACCACAACCGCCTGGTCGTAAGCCTGGTGGGAGAACCCGAGGCACTGGCGGAATCCCTTCTCCTGGCCGCGGAAACCGCAGTCCTTCACATCGACATGAATCATCACCAAGGAGCCCATCCCCGAATCGGTGCGATCGACGTCATTCCCTTCACCCCGGTACAGGGGATTACGATGGAAGAATGCGTCGCATTTTCCCACGAATTCGGGAAACGGTTTTACGAAAAGACCCGCATTCCTGTCTACTTTTACGAAGAGTCGGCCTTGAGGCCGGAAAGAAGCCGTCTCGAAGTCATCCGGAAAGGGCAATACGAGTCCCTGAAGGAGGAAGCGGGAAAACCCGAAAGGATGCCGGACGTCGGAGAGGCCAGGCTTCATCCCACCGCAGGGGCGACCGTGGTCGGTGCCCGAAAATTCCTCGTGGCCTTCAACGTCAACCTCAGGACCGCCGACCTGACCGTGGCCAAACGTATCGCTACGGCTGTCCGTGCCTCAAGCGGCGGTCTCTGCGCCGTCAAGGGGATCGGGGTTGCCCTTGAGGACAAGGGAATGGTCCAGGTTAGCATGAACATCGTCGACTACGAAAAAAACGCTCTTTACCGCGTGCTTGAAATGATCCGTTTCGAGGCTCGCCGCTGGGGAGTCGAGATCGCAGAAACGGAAATCTACGGGATGATTCCAGCCCGGGCAATCCTTGAAAGCGCAGCCTATTATCTGCAGGTCGCGGATTTTGACCCCCTGCAGGTCCTTGAACTGAAGCTTCTGGAATCCATGGGGGGCGAGGAGCCCCGATGACGGTCAAGCTTTTTTCCAATGCCTGCTGCTTCACCCCGATCGACCCGGGGCACCCCTTGTCTGGTAAGGACCAGGGGGCAGTCCGAGCCATACCGAAAGCTGCGATCCTGACCCAGGACGGGCGAATCCGTGAGATTGGCCCTGAAAAGGAAGTGTTGGCGGCCGCAAGGCACCTGTCCCCAGACCAGGAAATCGATTGCAGGGGGCAGGCCGTGATCCCCGGGTTCGTCGACCCCCACACGCACCTCTGCTTTCAAGGCTTGCGGGAAGCAGAATTCTCCATGAGGCTTGAGGGGATCCCGTACCTTGAAATCCTTCGCCAGGGAGGTGGAATCCTCTCATCGGTGAAGAAGGTCCGGGCAGCCGGCGAGGAGGAACTTTTTTCTTCCACCCTGAAGCTTGCCGAGTCCGCATTGGCCCACGGAACGACGACGATCGAAATCAAGAGCGGATACGGCCTCGAAACGCAGGCTGAACTCAAGATGCTTCGCGTCATCGATCGAGTCGGCAGGCAATCTCCCCTGGACGTGATCCCGACCTTCATGGGGGCCCATGCCATACCGGAAGAATACGGGGGCGACCCGGAAACCTTTGTCGAGAAGATCATCCACGAGATGCTTCCGGAGGTTGCATCCCAGGGAATCGCACAATTCTGCGACGTTTTTTGCGAAGATGGGGTCTTTTCAATCGCCCAAAGCAGGCGTATCCTCGAAGCCGCGAAAGCACTCGGATTAAGAATAAAAATCCACGCAGACGAGGTTCACGACCTAGGTGGGGCAGCATTGGCGGCGGAGGTCGGAGCTCTTTCCGCCGAACACCTTCTTGCAGCCTCCGAGGAAGGCTTGAGAGCCATGGCAGCTTCCGGGACCATCGCGGTCCTTCTTCCCGCAACGGCCTACAGCCTCGGGAAACCTTTCGCAAGGGGAAGGGAAATGATCCGCCTTGGAGTCCCCGTTGCTCTGGCGACGGATTGCAATCCCGGTTCCTGTTTCTGTGAGTCGATTCCCTTTGTGTTCGGCCTTGCCGTTCTATGCATGAAGCTATCCCCGGAAGAAGCACTGGTCGCAACCACCTTGAACGCGGCCTACGCGGTCGGCCGAGCGAAGTCCTGCGGCAGCCTGGAACCAGGGAAAAAGGCGGATTTTCTCATCCTCGAAGGTCAAACCCCTGCGATCCTTGCGTACCATGCGGGCGTATCCCCCGTAAAGGCGGTTTATAAGGCTGGAGAACGAGTTGCGTGAAAGAAAGGAGCCTGGAATGTTAACCGATCTAACGCTTCGAGATTTTGTCAAGGAATTGGGATCCTCCTCACCTGCTCCAGGGGGTGGATCGGCGGCCGCATTGGCAGGAGCGCTTTCGAGCAGCCTTTGTTCGATGGTCGCGTCCTTGACAGCTGGAAAGGAACGCTTCAAGGACGTCTGGCCGGAGATGCAGGAGGCCGGGGAAACCAGCAGGCAACTGACGGAAAAGCTGATCGAGCTGGTCAACCAGGACGCAGAAGCGTACAACCGTGTCATGGAAGCGGTTAAGATGCCCAAGACCACCGAAGACGAGAAATCCCTCAGGGAGAAGGCCATGCAAGATGCCTTGAAGTCTGCCTGCAGAGTGCCTCTCGAAACGGTGGAAACGGTCGCGAAAGTGGCACGCGTCATGGAATCGCTCCTTTTCAAATGCAATCCCAACGCGATCACCGACGTCGGTTCGGCTGGAAGGCTCGCTTGGGCAGCCGCCCATGCCGCGGCCTACAATGTGGAGGTCAACCTCAAGGCGATCTCGGATTTGACCTTCGTGGAGGAAACCCGCAAAAAGCTCCAGTTCGAGCTTTCCCAGGTTGAGGCTTCTGCAATCGTCGCGGAGGCCGAAATGCAGAAAAGGCTTTCGTAAGCGCACGTGAACCCAGGAAAGAAACCCCTGTCTTCGATTCGGTCAGGCGGAGCCGGGATTGTCCTTCTGGCACTTCTTCTCTTCGGAACGATCGTTTCGAAGGATTCGTCCTGGTGGGACAGGAACGTTCCTCCCGGCAAAGGAACGCCGGTTGAAGCTCTGGTTGAGCCCGGGCAGAATGCGCTTGCCGTGGCCCGGTCCCTCGTGGAGCAGGGGATCACGAGCGGAGACGCTCGAACCCTGACTCGCTGGTTTTCCCTCCTGGGAATGGATAAGCGACTGAAACCAGGTCTTTACCGGATACGCCCGGGTACGCCCTGGGAAATCGCAAGGCAGATGCAAAATCAGGAGCCGGACTCCGCGGGGGTTCGGCTCCTCCCGGGGGCTTCCCTGGGAGATCTCGCGGCGAGCCTCGCTCAATGGGGTGGAGAAGCCTCCCTTCGACGAGAACTGGCCGATTCCTCAAACTACCCCTCAACGATGCGCGATTTCCTGCCCGAGACGCCGGAAGACCGCATGGCTTTCCTTCTTCCGGATACCTACCGGGTGACCCCCTCGGATACCGCCGTGAAGGAACTAGTCCAGCTGGCCTCCAGAAAATGGCAGGAAAAAATCGGTTCCTTGCTGCCGGAGGATGCGACTCCACAATGGATTCAGGCCCGGGCGATCCTCGCCTCGATCAACGAGAGGGAGGCGCGGGACGAAGGCGAGAGAGCGCGCGTTGCCGGGGTTTTCGAAAACCGCCTGGAGCGTGGGATGCCCCTTCAGTCCTGCGCAACGGTCGTTTTTGCGTGGAAGCAGCATGGGCGTTTTCTAAGCCGGCTGACGTACGGAGACCTCTCCATCGATTCTCCGTACAATACCTATCGGAACAAGGGGCTGCCTCCAGGCCCAATTTGCACGCCATCCGAATCGGCCTGGCGTGCGGCGCTGATGCCCGAAAAGCACGAATACCTGTTTTTTTTCCTATCCCCATCAGGCAAGCATGTGTTTTCGGAGACCTATGAGGAACACCTCGCAGCCCAGCGGAATGCCGCCTCGGAAGAACTGCAGGATCAGGAGCGGAAAGGGGATTGAAACCTGGCCATGAAGTTTTCTCAAGGGAATGAACCGCCGGAAGCCTGTCCCGGATGCGGAGCCTTCCTGCAAAGCGAGGATCCCGACGCACCGGGCTTCGTGCCGAAAGCCCTGGAAAACAGGGAAGGAAAGGTTTGCAGGCGCTGCTTCCGCTTGGTCCATTACCGGCAAGCGACAAAGGCATCGCTCTCCGACGAACAGGTTTTCGGGATTCTAGAGAGGGAGATGGAGCACGCCGATGGCGGAATCGTCTTCCTCGACGCCCTGCGCCTCGTTCCCAATCCTCGGCTGGAAAGAAGGCTGAGGGAATGGGGGAAGCCATTCCTGACAGTCATCAACAAATATGATATGCTTTCAGCATGGTTTCGTGACGGCGACCCAACCAGGCGACTCGAAACCATCCTGGGGATCCCGAGGGCATCCTTTCTTGCGATGAACGCGCTCGATCATGCTTCCGTCAAAAAGGCAACCGCATGGCTCGAGAAACGGTTCTCTGCCGGAGTCCGGATCCTACTGGTCGGTCCGGTCAACTCGGGAAAGACCACCTTCCTGAGAAGCGTTTGCGTCGAAGCCCGCTGCGCTTCGATTTCGCCCATGCCCGGAACGACGCTTCGCCCGATTGAGGCCTCGAGTTCCCGGTTGGGAATGACTTTGGTCGACATCCCCGGGTTCCGTTCGGACGATCCCTGGATACCAGTGCTGTGCCCGGAATGTCTCGTCAAGCTCCAGCCGGAAAAGCAGCTCGTGCGGTCGGCTTTTTCATTGGCTCCGGGAGATGCCCTTCTTTTCGGCGGCCTGGTCGGAGTCGAGGTCTTAAGCAGTCACGAGGGGAGCCGAATCGGGATCGCATCCTTCACCCCCGAATCGCTCGAGCCACACCGCACGAAGTATCGAAGGGCGGCAGAACTGATCGAAAGACATTCGGGCGGACTCCTGAAAATTCCTTGCCGGGGCTGCCGAATGGTTCTCGACGGAATTCCCCGAACCCAAACGAAGGTGCGGCTTTCGAAGGGGCAGGACCTTGTCCTTCCGGGTTGCGGTTGGATCAGCCTCTTTCGGGGCGAGGGGACTTTCGCGGTAGACGCTCCGGGATTTTTCGGATTCAGGATACGGGCTGCACTGATCGGAGGAGATGACGCTGATGAAGGTTGAACCCCTTGCCGACGGCTGGAAGTCGCTCGGCGAACACCTGGCAGGCCTTTCAGGCAGAACCGTTGACTATTCCGACATCTTCGTCCAGTCCGCTTCGGGACATAGTGTGGTTTTCGAAAAGGGGAGAGTCGAGGAGGTTTCCTCGGCCGCTTCGAGTGGCGTCGGGGCGAGGGTCATCCTCAACGAGCACTCCCTCTTCTCTCACTCCCCCGACTCTTCCCCGATGGGCGCCTGGCGTTGCATGGAAGAAACCCTTGCTAGGGCGGGCTTTCCCCTTGTTGGGAAACCTCCCGTGACGCCGGGTGACTCGCCGGATTTCGAACCCATCCGGTTAAAGGCTCCCGCCACCGACCCTCTCGGAGAGATCGACCGGTCTATCCGTAACGCCTCCCCGCTTGTTCGACAGGTGACTCTCCGCGCGAAGGTTTCCGGACGTCGCACCCTCGTGGTCCGTGGGGACGGTAAGATCGTATCGGACCTCCGGTTTCACTCCCTTTTTGCTGTCCAGGTAACAGTCGAGCGGAAGGGAACGATTCAGACCGGATATGAGGTCCGCGCGTTTCAAACCGGACCCGGGAATTTCTGGGACGACCTGTCCCCCCTGGAGGTCGGCCAACAGGCTCTTGCCAGGGCCCTGCTCATGCTTGAGGCGTGCCAATGCCCGGCCGGGCGGATGCCGGTCGTGCTCTCCGGCCTGGCCGGAGGGACGATGATACACGAAGCCTGCGGACACGGGCTGGAAGCGGATATCGTCCAAAAAGACTACTCGGTTTACCGCGAACGCCTCGGGGAACAGGTCGCAAGCCCGCTTGTCACACTTGTGGACGATGCAACGATCCCAAAAGCGTACGGGAGCTACGAAACCGATGACGAAGGGACACCGGCACAGCGCACCGTCCTGATCGAGCAGGGAGTTCTGAAAGCGTATCTGACCGACGTTCAATCGGCCAGGAAGGGCGGACTGCCCCTGACGGGAAACGGCAGGCGTGGTTCCTACCGGAACCTGCCCCTGCCAAGAATGAGCAACACGTTCCTCTTGCCCGGGGAAGAACCGTTTGAAGGCTTGCTGGAAAAGGCAGGGAAGGGCCTGCTCGTGACGAAGATGGGAGGGGGGCAGGTCAACCCGACCTCAGGTGATTTCGTTTTCCAGGTGACCGAGGCCTTTCTTATCGAGAACGGACGGATTGGAAAGCCCGTCCGGGGGGCGACCCTGATCGGCAACGGACCTGAAACCCTGAAACAGATCGAAGCGATTGGGAGCGACCTCCACTTCGAACCCGGATTATGCGGGAAGGATGGCCAGAGTGTTCCGGTCACGGATGGGCAGCCCAGCCTTCTCATTCGGAATCTGCTCGTAGGAGGGTGTGAGATCGGCGATGGCGAAGGCTAGGAAACAGTACCCCGAACTTCGCGAGCAAGAGGACTCCCCGATGCGGGGAAGACCCGTCGATTCTGCGGGAACACGGGTATGGATGGATGGGTTCGTCGTCTTTTTGCTCTTCCTGTCAATCTATTTCCTTGCATCCCTTTACACCGACCTGACCGGAGCGTGGGGGCAAGTCGTCCGTAAAAACTTTTTCGGAATCACTGGAGGGGGAGCCGTTCTCCTCCTTCTTTTCATCCTTTACTGCGGGATTTTCCATCTTCTGAGGAAACCGGTCCAGGACCTGACAAGGCAGGCGGTTGGAACCATCGTCCTGTATTTTTGCCTGGAGGTCGTTCTTTTCATCGGCCAGGGAGCCTGGCCTCTCGCTTCAAGTGAGTGGTTCAACCCGGGACTCCTCGGGAGGGCGATCGGCGGATTCCTCTTGAAACAGACGGGGGTACTGGGGATCGTTCTCGCGGGGCTTTTCGGAGTTTTCCTTTCCGCGACCCTGTATGGGCTGATCGAACCTCTGGATTTCGTTCGCTGGGCATCGGCGTTCCGCGGCACGCTGCAGGCTGGGATACGCCGCTTCAGCGAATTCTGGACGGCAGTTTTCCTTCGCCCGGCCAGGAATCTTCTCCTGAAAATCCACACAGGTCTCCCTGCGAACGAATCGACACCTTCCCCTTCAACAGATGGGGCTCAGCCTGCCGAAACTCCGGAAATCGTTCCTTTCTCTCCGTCCTACGTGGAGGAGGAACTTGAAGATTCGCTTGTCCTCTCTGTTGAGGAAGCTCCGGAACAGGCAGAGATCCAGGAAGAGATCCTCCTTCCCGATGGCGTCGACCCCTCCGCGTTTCCTCCTCCCCTTGAACTCTTCGGGAACGAGGGGATTACGGTCAACCCGGTTTCGGACGAGCTGATCCGCAATCAGGGTGAGCGTATCATTTCTACACTCGAGGAATTCGGCGTCGAAGCGGAACTGGCTGAAACAATCACGGGACCGACAGTAATCCAGTTCCGCCTCCAGCTCGCACCGGGAATCAAGGTCAGCAAGGTCGCGGGGCTCAGCAACGACTTGGCCGTGGCTCTAGCGGTCCCGGCATTGAGGGTCGAAGCTCCCATCCCCGGAACGACCTTCGTCGGGATCGAAACACCCAACCCTAGGCGATGGATCGTGCCGCTAAGGGCCCTTCTTGAGTCCACACCATTCCAGCGCGGGGATTTCGACCTTCCGCTCCCCCTGGGGCTGACGGTGGACGGCGTACCACTTGTCATGGGACTGGAAGACCTGCCTCACCTCCTCGTTGCGGGAACGACCGGGTCGGGGAAGAGCGTCCTCGTTTCAAGCTGCATCATCGGACTGTGCTGTGCGAGAAGACCGGATGAACTGCGCCTCCTGCTGATCGACCCCAAGCGCGTGGAGATGACGCTCTACGAAAAGCTTCCCCACACCCTCACCCCTCCCGTCGTCGACTCGAAAAAGGCCGTCCATGCCCTTGGCTGGGCAATTCGGGAAATGGAGCGCCGGTACGAACTTTTCGCGGGCGCACGTGTCCGGCACCTGAAAGCCTATAACAGGAAAGTCCTGCCGAAAGATCGGCTCCCTCACATTGTCATCGTTGTCGACGAACTGGCCGATCTGATGATGACATCTCCAAAAGAAGCCGAGGATTACATCTGCAGGCTTGCCCAAATGGCCAGGGCTACGGGGATCCACCTGATCCTTGCGACCCAGCGGCCTTCCGTAAACGTCGTCACCGGTCTGATCAAGGCCAACATCCCCGCGCGCGTCGCCTTTACGCTCCCTTCCCAGGCGGATTCCAGGACGATTATCGACCTGTCAGGAGCGGAAAAGCTCCTCGGAAAAGGAGACATGCTTCTCTTGACTTCCCGCTATCCGAAACCCCTTCGGGTACAGGGCCCCTGGATCGACGAAACCCGAATCACCGCTTTCATCCAGCATGTCCTGCGGGTTTTCGGTGAACCCCAGCACATCGATATCGACAGCGACGAAAACGGAGCATGGGGGGAGATCGCGGCAAACCTGGAGGACCCGCTCCTGGAAGAGGCCGTCTCAATCATCCTGCAAACGGGAATCGCATCAGCCAGCCGTCTCCAGAGACAGCTGAAAATCGGTTTTACGAGGGCCGCGCGCCTGATCGACACCATGGAGCAGCTTGGCATGGTGGGGCCCCAGGAAGCCTCCCGGCCAAGAGAGATCCTGGTCGATGAAGACAAGGCCGAGGAGATCCTTCGCCAGGCCTTCAGCGGAGGGAGTTGATCGAAATGAAGGGATTCGAGGAAATCCGGCTGCCTCAGGTCGTCCTGTCCTCCCCGCAGATCCCGCCAGGAGAAGAAGTCCTCCTGGTCGCTGGAGGGCGAAAGCCCCGGGTCAACTGGTTGCTTGAAGCCGCCGAAAATCGAACCGTATGGGCCATCGACCGGGGGGTTAACGCATGTATGGAAGCCGGTCTTCTGCCCGCGCTGATTCTCGGGGATGCTGACAGCGCCTCCCCAAAGCTCTGGAAGGCCGCAATGGAGAGAGGAGCGGAAGTAATGTCCCTGTCGCGGGAAAAGGACGACACGGATTTCCAGGTGGCACTGAAAGCCCTTGCCTCACGTTCGGACGGGGTCAAGATTCTCGTGACGGGTTGCTGGGGCGGGCGGTTCGACCATGCCTGGAGCAATGTTCTTTCTGTCCTTGGAAACCTAAGGGGAAGTACAGGGTACGCGGTGCTTGCCGATCACAGGGAACTCCTGACATTCATCCGTGGCGGTGAAAGCGTGACGCTTACCCATCTAAGAAAACCGGAAGCCGTTTCGCTTTTGGCCTTCTCGAAGCAGTGCAAGGGAGTCACAATCAGAGGGGTGCACTGGCCCCTGGAAAAAACGGAGCTCGACCAGGATTTTCCCTATGCGATCAGCAACCGGCCGGAAGGGGAAGAACCCACCGTTGTTGGCCTGGATGACGGGGAAATGGGGCTTTACGTCAGCTGGTGGGAAAGGTAGGGTGGAGGAGCAGGAGTGGTACCGGAGAAAAAAGGCGGGCTGCCCTTAGACAGCCCGCTTGACCAGACCGGAACGAAGGCAGCGAGAACAGACCTTGAGCTTGGTCCGGCCCCCTTCGCCAAAATCGACCCGGACCGTTTGCAGGTTCAACTGCCAACGGCGACGAGTATGGCGGTTCGAATGGCTGACGTTATTGCCGGTAACGGGCCCGCGGCCACAGCACTGGCAGACCTTGGACATCGTCGATCCCTCCCAGATTGGAAACCATGCAGCGAGTGGCATTGTATCATACGGCAGAACGGTTGGCAATTCCGTTCGTCCAGACTAGGGGAAAGAGGGTTCGTTCCATGAGTTTTTCAAAGGAAATCGAGACGCTCCAGGCCATCGTCAAGAGGCTGGAAAGCGAACCAATGGCACTGGAAGAAGCGATGAAGCTTTTTGAAGAGGGAATGGCCAAGGCTGAGCAATGCAGGGCCTTTCTTGAACAGGCGCGGCAAAGGGTGCTCCTTCTCACGGAGGGCGGGAACGATTCGGAGGGAACGGCCTGGAATCCGCTAGACGGGGAGGAAGCTGGATCATGACGGAAACCGAAGGGGAAAGGGATCTCGATTTTCGCCTTCGACAATGCCGCGAAAAAGTCGATCGGGAAATCGAAAGGCTGCTCACGGAAAACTCGGGAATCCCCGGGCGCTTACGGGATGCCATGGGCTATTCCCTGCGGGCGGGGGGGAAGAGGCTGCGCCCTTTCCTTTGCCTGGAGGCAGCGGGGCTCGTCGGTTGTCCCGCGGAATCGGTCGTGCCGATGGCGGTCGCCCTTGAGATGTTTCACACCGCCTCGCTGATTCACGACGATCTTCCTTGCATGGATGATGATCCTTTACGGAGAGGAAAGCCTTCAAACCACGTGGTTTTTGGTGAAGGGCTCGCCACGCTGGCCGGGGATTCTCTCCTCCTCTGGGCTTTCGAAACCGCGATTTCGAATCTCTTGCCCCTTTTCCCTGCTGAGCGGGTCCTGGGGGCTCTCCAGGAATTCGCGAAAGCCATCGGGCCCTCCGGGGTCTGTGCCGGCCAGGTCCTGGACACCGATCTCCCAAGCCGTGAAGCCGAACCGGATTTTGTGCGGAAAATCGCGTCCCTGAAAACGGGAGCCCTGATCCGTGCCTCAGTCCTGTCCGGCGGGATACTCGCCGGGTTGGAAGACGGCAAACTGAAGGCATTATATAATTATGGGACACACTTGGGCTTGGCCTTCCAAGTCGTTGACGACATCCTCGATGTCACGGGAAAAACTGCGGAAATAGGGAAAACCCCGGGTAAAGACTCCGCCCAGGGGAAGGTGACGTTTGTTTCCGCCTACGGCTTGGAAAGGGCCAGGGAAATCGCCCGAGAGGAAAGCAGGGCAGCAGTCGAGGCGTTGTCCTGTTTCGGGCAGGAAGCAAATTCCCTGCGTTTACTCGCCCGAGCCCTGCTGGACCGGTCCAGCTGAAACGGAGGCGAATCACGAGAGGCATGGGTGTGCTTGAGAACCTGAAAGACTACGAGACGTTCAAACAACTGCCAAAGGAACAGCTGCCGGGACTCTGCCAGGAAATCCGGGAACTGATGGTTCGTGTTGTTACAGAAAATGGAGGGCACCTGGCCTCCTCGCTCGGAGCCGTCGAGCTTATCGTTTCCCTTCTCCGTGTGTTCGACCCCCGGAAGGATCGAATTGTGTTTGATGTCGGACACCAGGCTTATGCTTACAAAATCCTCACAGACCGGCTCGATCGTTTCCACACGCTACGCCGGGAAGGGGGGATTTCGGGTTTTCCCAAGCGAAGGGAAAGCCCTTTCGATCACTTCGATGTGGGGCACAGCAGCACGTCGATCTCTGCCGCCCTTGGTTACGCAAAGGCTCGAGATCTGAAGGGACAGGACCACGAAGTGATCGCCGTCATCGGAGACGGAGCTCTTTACAACGGCCTTGCCCTGGAGGCACTGAACAACGTCAGGGAAACCCGGAGCCGCCTGACCGTGATTTTCAACGACAACTCCATGTCAATCAGCCGCCCGGTAGGTGGACTCGCGGATTACCTGGCCCGTCTTGCGGTCAATCCGTACTACAAGCGGTTCAAGGAGTACGTAAAAGATCAATGCCGGAAAAGGCAGCGCGGAGAATCCATCGAGGACCTGCTCTCCCGATCCAAGACTCGGATGAAATCACTGCTTCAACCCAACAACATCTTCGAGGGCCTGGGAATCAGTTACTGGGGCCCTTTCGACGGACACAACCTTGAAGAACTGCTGGAAATTTTCGGTCTTTCCCGGTTTTATGGACAGCCGCTCCTGATCCACCTCCGCACAAAAAAGGGGAAAGGGTACCCGCCCGCTGAAGCCGAGCCAACGCGCTACCATGGAATTCCGGCGAAAGGGTCAGGAAAACCGAGCCCCGGCGAAGCAAGCTGGAGCGATGTCGTTGTCCGTTCCGTGACGGAACTGGCCGAAAACGACGATCGTATCGTCTGCCTGACCGCGGCCATGAAGGACGGAACGCGGTTGAACGGCTTCGAGGAACGGTGGCCCAACCGGTGTTTTGACGTTGGGATCGCTGAAGGGCACCTGTTGACGTACGCCGCAGGCTTGGCCGCAGGAGGGGTGAGGCCGTTCGTCTTCATCTATTCGACCTTCCTACAAAGGGCAATGGATCAGCTGATTCACGATATTGCCATGCAGGACCTCCCCGTGATCCTCCTTGTCGATCGGGCTGGACTCGTGGGGGAGGACGGAGAAACCCACCATGGCCTGGTGGATGTCTGCTGGGGACGATCGATCCCGGGAATTTCGATCATGGCCCCGCGAGATGCCCAAGAAGCCCGCTGGATGATCCAGGAATCCCACCGACAGGGACATCCAGCAATGATCCGCTTCCCCCGCGGCATCGCCCCGAACTGCCTGAGGGTCTCTTCCAGTCCAATGGGGTGGGGGAAGGCGGAGGAACTGGTCAAAGGCAAAGCATCCTGGACGATCATGGCTTACGGGAGAACGGTCCCCCTTGCCCTGGAGGTTCACGGGCTGGCAGAACAGGCAGGGCTGCCGGGGCCATCCGTGCTTGACCTCCGGTTTGTCCAGCCCGCGGACTGGGATCGGATCGATGAAACGCTTTCCGGCAACCGCCTGGCTTGTGTGCTCGAGGACGGATTCGTAAGTGGAGGATTCGGCGAGGCCGTGGCTGCACGAGCCAATTCGATTCGGGGTGCCGCGCGCGTGCTTCGCTTCGGGGTGCCAAGCCGCTACATCCCGCAGTCGACCGTTGAAGCCCAATGGGAAAGCTGCGGCCTGACAGCTCCAAAGATCCTGGAGAAAGCCCTTGCCTCGCTCGAAGGAACGGCTCGATAAGCTCCTCCTGGAACGAGGGCTCGCGCCTACCCGTGCCAAGGCCCAGGCGATGATCATGGCGGGACTCGTGCGGATCGATGGAACCCCCGCGGAAAAGGCAGGGCAGCTCGTCTCCCCCGACCTCACACTTGAGATCGTCGAAAAGGAAACGGAGTGGGTGAGCCGGGGAGCGAAAAAGCTTCTCAAGGCACTAGAGGTCTTCGGCATTGATCCTTCCGGCCGCGTTTGCCTGGATGTCGGGGCCTCCACGGGCGGTTTCACCGAGGTGCTTCTTTCCCGCAACGCTTCCAGGGTCTACGCGGTCGATGTGGGATACGGTCAACTGGCCTGGAAAATCCGCACAGACCCGCGGGTCGTCGTGATGGAACGGACGAATGCCCGCTACCTGAACCGGGAGTCGTTTCCGACGCCGATGGACCTGATCGTGGTAGACGTATCCTTCATTTCGCTGCGACTCTTGCTGCCGCCACTGCTGGATATCCTGAAACCCGACGGGGAGATGGCCGTCCTAGTGAAGCCCCAATTCGAGGCGGGCAAGGACCGGGTCGGAAAAGGGGGAGTGGTTCGCTCTTCCCAGGTCCACCGGGAAGTACTTGAAGAGTTCGTCGATTTTGTCCGAGGTCTGCCGGGAATCACCCTGGCGGGGTTAACCTGGTCCCCCATTAAGGGACCGAGCGGGAACATCGAATTTCTCGCCCATCTTTCGAGGATCCCACGCGGGGGAGAATTTTCCGGCAGCATGAAAGAAATGGTGGAAACCGTCGTTTTTCAAGCGGCCCTGGCCCTCTCCGGAAATCCGGATCGAGCCGGCAAAGAAAAGGGGATTGACACATGAAAAACAAAATCGGCCTCCTGATCAACCCTCAAAAGCCAAAGGCTCTCGAAATCGGAAAACGGTTGCTTCTGTGGGGCGCAGAAAAGGGCGTCTCCTTCCTCGCTCCGCCACACGAGGCCGCTGTATTGGGAATTCCGGGAGCCGAAGACGAGGACTGGAAAGAGCAGGTTCGTTTCGCAGTCGTTCTCGGGGGCGACGGCACCTTCCTCAGAGCCGCTCGGTATGTCCTGGGGAATGACATCCCCCTTTACGGGATCAATGTCGGCAGACTCGGTTTTTTGGCTTCAGGGGATCCGAATCGAGCCGAAAGGGATATCGAAACGATCCTCGAGGGGAATTTCCTCACCCAGAAAAGACAACTTCTCAAGGGAACCGTGAACCGCGGGGGGGCCCTGGTCCACGAGGTTTACGCCCTGAATGACCTGGTCGTGACAAAGGGCGCTTTTGCCAGGGTGATTACCCTTGAAATCTCGGTCGGGCAAAGGCCCTTGAGCTTGATGACCGGAGACGGGTTGATTCTCTCGACTCCCACCGGGTCGACGGGATACGCCCTTTCGGCAGGCGGACCCATTATCCCGCCACACGTGCCCTGCATGCTGCTTGTGCCGATTTGCGCGCATACCCTTTATGCCCGGCCAATGGTTTTCGGTGAGGACGATCTCATCCGGATCATCCCCCGGGGGGACCACAGGGACATGATGCTGACGCAGGATGGGCAACTGGGGTACGAACTCTTGCCTGGAGACCAGATCAACGCCTCCCTGGCAAAGGAAAAATCCGTGAGCATCATTCTCCTTCCAGACAGAGATTATTACGATCTTCTTCTGGAGAAATTCCAGTGGGGGCAAAACGTCACCGAATGAAGACGCAGGGAAGGGGGCTTTCCAAATTTTCCGTAAAGAATATCGGGGGAATCCAGCAGGCCCGGTTGATTCTTCGCGGGAATTTCATTGCTGTGACGGGCGAAAGCGGAACGGGAAAAAGCAGCCTGGTCCGTGCCCTGGAGGTCCTTGCAGGGAAGAGGTCTCAAACCGCTTCCATCCGGTTCGGATTCGAGGAAGGCGAAGTTTGGGGCGTATTCCGCGAGAAAGGCACCGGAAGCGAAACTGTCGCTGGACGCATCCTTTCCCGCGGAAGTCGAAACAGGAACTATCTCGGGGAAGAATCGGTCCCGTTCGCGAGGCTGAAGGATTTCACGGAAAGGCGACTCGGCATCCAGAGTCAATTTTCCCAGCTCGATCTCCTGGATCCCCGCCGCCAACGGGACCTTCTTGACAGCTGCGGGGGAGAGGAGTCCGCCTTCCTCAGAAAAAAGCTGGCTGCTGACTTCGAAACGGCGATTCGGCTTGAACGGGGACTGTCTGCGTTGCAGGAAAGAAGGCGGGAAATCGAAAAAACCTATCTGGATGCGGAGAGTGTGATCGAGACCGTTCGCCGACTCCAGTTAAAGGACGGGAACGAGGCCGGGTGGAAAGAGGAACTCCAGTCTCTAGAGCAATTCCTTTCCCGCCAAGGGAAATTGAGGGAAATCGCCGCGCGTTTTCTTGGAGGCTCTTCCGAAGGGGGGCTGGCGGAAGAACTCCAGAGGTGGATGCGGGAAATGGCAGGAGCCCTCGACAAGGAACAGGAAACGCTGCTTGGCTCCTCATTCGAGAATCTCCTGAAAGAGATGCAAAAGCTGGAGGTCTTTTCAAGGGCGATCCTCCAGGACAAGCGTGTGGAAGAAGCGGAAGAGCGCAGGGAACTGCTCGAAAACCGGCTTGGAACTCTCCGCAAGTTGAAACGGCTTGTGGGAGCCGAATCCCTGGAAGAACTGCTTGCTTTCTGCGAGAAGGCCGAGGAAAACCTCGACTGGATGCAAAAAAGCGCCGCGGAAAGAGAATCCCTGGTTCAGCGCTGCCGGCAGGCACGGAAGGAAGTAGCCCAAACGGCGAACGCCCTGGCAGAAAACCGGCGGACGGTAGCTGCCAAACTCGAAGAAACCGTTTCTTCCCACCTCGCCGACCTGGCGATGGAAAACTTCCATTTCGGGGTTTCGCTGAAAGACCTCGGCAAAATCCCGGAATCGCTCATGGGCCTCGACATCGGCCCGAAGACGGCCGAAGCCTTTTCTGCGGCGATCACCCGAGCTTCCACGGTTCTCTGGAATGGACCGATGGGGGTTTTCGAAAACCCGCTGTTTGCAGAAGGGACGCGGAAGGTTGCGCAAAGCCTTGAGGAGGCAACGAAGGCAGGCTGCCAGACCGTCGTGGGAGGCGGAGACACCGCTGCCGCGGTGAATTCCATGGGGTTTGCCGACAAGGTGACCCACGTTTCGACCGGGGGAGGAGCGAGCCTTGAATTTTTTGAAGGGCTTCCCCTGCCGGGTATCCAGCCGTTCCTCCTGGACTAGGCTCAGGGAAAACCCATGGGAAGAACGAAGCTGATCGCCGGAAACTGGAAGATGTACCACGGGATCGCCGCAACCGGCAAGTTTCTCTCGGAGCTGGAAGCGAAAATCACGAAGGATACGGGGGTAAAACAGGCCCTACAGGAGTGTCGGATCGAAATGGCCATTTTCCCCCCCTTTACGAGCCTCTGGAGGGCCCTGGAAGGAAAACGGTATTTACCCTGGCTCAAAGTGGGGGCTCAGAACGTGCACTGGGCTACCGAGGGAGCGTTTACCGGAGAAGTTTCGGCGGGAATGCTGAAGGAAGCAGGCTGTGATTATGTCATTATAGGACATAGTGAGCGCAGGCAGCATTTCGCGGAAACCGACGACCAGGTGCACAAAAAGATCGATGCAGCCATTTCGGCAGGGGTGCAGGCGGTTCTCTGCGTAGGGGAAACCTTGCAGGAGCGGGAGTCCGAAGAAACGGTGCCCGTTGTCGAGAGACAATTGATGAAAGCCCTCGTGGGGCTTCCGCCGGATGAGATTGGCGGTTCCGTTTGCGTCGCCTATGAACCCGTTTGGGCAATCGGCACGGGAAAGAATGCCACCGCCCGTGAAGCACAGGAAGTCTGTCAGGCCATTCGGCGATTCCTGTCGGAACGCTTCGGCGATGAGACAGGAATGACCGTCAGGATCCTCTACGGAGGCAGCGTTAAGCCGGACAACGCGGCGGGACTCCTGAACGAACCGGATATCGACGGCGCTCTTGTGGGGGGCGCATCGCTTTTGGCAGGTTCCTTTGCGCAGATTCTGACCGCGGCGCTCTAAGTTCCCGTTTCTTTTCAAAAAAACTAAGAAGACGCCCCTTCCTTTTCCTTCAAAGGGAAGGGGTGCTTTTTTGGACTTTTCCTCGCATAACGCAACATAAGATACATTATAGGACAGCAATGGGAAGACAAAAAAGAGGCGTTCTGACGCGCCCCTTTTTCCCCCGAATTCATTTTCTATTATTTACTGCGAATCTGTTTAGGTCGGTCTATACCGTCATTTCCTCGTCGAAAACGAACGTTTCAGCGTCTCCCCAGATTCGCTCGATCCCATAATAATCGCGACCCTGGCGGCTGAAAATGTGAATCACAAGGTTTCCGGCGTCGACGAGACGCCACCGGGCGCTCGTGGCTCCTTCCACCCGTGCTGGAAGTTCGAGAGCCTCCAGTGTGTCCAGGGTCGTTTCCAAAAGCGTGTTCATGTGGACATCCGAGTTCGCCGTGGCCAGGATGAAGGTGTCTGCAAGGGTTGTCGTTTCTCCGAGGTTCATGACGGTGATTTTTTCCGCGTGCTTGTCGGACAACGACTTCACGATGGCTTGAGCTTCTTTGCTCATCTTCTCCTTCAGTTTCTCCCTCAATCATGCGTCACCTCCGGTATATGAACTAAAAATTAAAGATTTCTCTTGTACTGTTTTAACCTTTTCAGAATTATATCATAATCCTTGCCGACGATAATCGTCGCATGGGTAGCCCCCCGGTTCGGGCGGACGAGGTTTGCAGGAACGCCGCAGAGCTCCCCTAGTGCCCTTGCATTGGCGAGAACCTGGGCTGAGGGATTCTCCGGGTGGGCAATGTTGGTGTATCGGTAATCGAAATGCTTGGCATTCCCAAGGAAAGCCACGTCAATTCCGAGGCGCTGCAGGTGTTCCGAAAAAGCCTGGCTGATCCCCTTGACTCCGCAGCCGTTCAGGACCGCGACCTGTCCCTTGATTCTATCGAGGATGGCATCGGCTGGGACGAGAGCCTCCTCCGGGGGCCTTTCTCCTTTGTCTCCGCTGACGGGTATCGGAGGGGTCGTCAGGAATTCCGAGGCAAGGGCGATATCTCCGAGCCAATAGCTGATTCCATCGATCATGGCAGCTTTTCCCGGCATCGTTTCGAACGAGAATCGGCTTCGGTCGAGGTCCTTCAGGTAATTGACCATCTGGATGGCCTGAGTGGGCTGAATTTCCGTCTGGAAGAAACGGGTCGCTTCCTCCACGATTTGCGGAAGCCTGGTTACGGTCTCGGGCTCTCGGAGCTTGTTCAGGACTTCTTTCAGGAAAAGCTGCTGACGTTGAATGCGGCCGATGTCTCCGAGAGCATCGTGGCGGAAGCGGACGAATTCCAGCGCGGTCTTCCCGTTTAATGTCTGGCGCCCTGCCGGGATGTCGATGTAGAGCCCCCCGGCCCGGTCGGTATAGCGAAGCCGTTTGGGAACGTCGACCGTTACTCCTCCCAGGAGATCGACCAGCTTCGGGAAGCTCTGGTAGTTGACGATCACGGAATAGTGAAGGGGAATTCCAAGGAAATTCGAGACCGTGGAACGGAGAAGTTCAATCCCGCCGTAGGCGTAGGCGTGGTTGAGCTTCTGCCAGCCATGTTTCTCGATCTGGACTCGGAGGTCTCGCGGAAGGGAAAGCACCTTGACGAACCGGTCATCGATATTGATCGCGACGACGGCGATCGTATCGGAACGGTGGGATCCCTGAACATCATCGATTCCCACGGCAAGGATGTTGATATTGCCGGTTAAGGCGTCGTGCTCGAAACTTTTTTCGATCTCCTGCGATCCAGGGGAAACGATCGTGTGCATTCGCCAGGCGACCCCCAAGGCGATTGAAAGCGCGGAGAGAGAGAAAAAAAGGATTAGGCGGGCTTTTTTCAAGCCGTTTCACCTTCCGTTCCGAATGTAGAGGTTTTTCTTGAAGATATAGTGTTCAACGGTCCAGGGCAGCAGATACCTTGTGCTCTTTCCTTCCAGGACGCGATCCCTGATCTCGGTGCTCGAGATGGCGAGCATGGGGATTTCAAGTGGGATGATCGCCTTCTGGATCGGTTCGGGCAATTCCTTCAGCCGGGCGGAATTGTACCCAGGCCGGCTGACTGCCACGATCCTGCAAAGTTCAACGATCGCGTACGGTTCTTTCCATGAAAGGATGTCGAGGACTCCGTCGAGCCCCGTTATGAAAAAGAGCTCCGTGCTGCCCGGTGCATACCAGTGTCGCATTTCCCTCAGCGTGTCGACCGTATGGCTGTCTCCTCCACGGTCGATTTCGAGACGTGAGACCTTGAAATGCGGGTTGTCCAAAGTAGCCAGGAGGGTCATCGTGTAGCGGTCTTCCGGAGAGGATACGAGTTTTGCCCTTTTGTGGGGGGGATTCCCCGTCGGGACAAAAATCACCTCCGACAGCCCAAGGGCAAAATAGGCTTCCTCCGCCGACACGAGATGCCCGTAATGGATGGGATCGAACGTACCACCCATGATACCGACTCGATTCCGGCCTAGAAAGGTCTGGCTCAGGGTCCTCTCCCCTTTCGGGATCAGGCTTCCCGGTCTTCCGGATTCTCCGGGGGTTCGATGGCTTTTTCCGGCTTGAAGGTGAACTCCGTTTCCCCGATGGTGACCAGGTCACCTTCCCTGGCACCGGCTTCCTCGAGCAGTTCTTCCACTCGGTACCGGGCCAGCAGCCGGGAAAATCGAAGGATGGCCTCGTCCTGGTCAAAATTGTACCTTAGGACGGCTTCTTCGAGGCGGGAATGGATCACACGATACCCCTTATTCGCGCGGAGCTTCACGATTTGGACTATATCCCGTTTTCTCGAGGCCAACCCCGATTCCGGTTCCTCCTGCAGGGCAACCAGTCGGGTTTCCCCCTTCGGGCGAGGGATGGCCCTGGAATGTTCCACGATCGCTTCGGCCAGGCAGGCAATTCCTTCTCCCGTCAGGGCGCTCAAGGGAAAGAACCGCAACCCCATCCTTTCGAAAGCTGCGCTGATTTCTTCAAGGACCGTCCTGTTCTCCAGGAGATCGATCTTGTTTCCGACGACAAGGGTTGGCGTTTCCAGGAGAGCCGCCTTGTATTGCCTGAATTCTTCCCGGACGGTCTCCCATTGTTTCATTACGGGCGAAACGCCCGTCCCTTCCGAAACGTCGAGGACGTGGACCAGGAAACGCGTCCGTTCCACATGCCGGAGGAAAGCCAGCCCGAGCCCGAGATTGCGATGGGATCCCTCGATGAGACCCGGAACATCGGCGAGGACAACCCGTTCATCGTCAACCGACAAGACTCCCAGGTTCGGAGAGAGCGTGGTGAACGGGTAAGGAGCGATTTTGGGCTGCGCCCTTGAAAGAGCTGCCAGCAGGCTAGATTTCCCCGCGTTGGGCAGACCGACCAACCCCACGTCTGCGATCAGCTTGAGCTCCAGGCGCAGGGTCCTCTCCTCCCCGGGCATCCCTTTTTCGGAAAAGCGGGGGGTTCTCCGGGACGAACTTGCGAATACCGCGTTCCCCCTCCCTCCCCTTCCGCCTCGTGCGGCGAGAAACCGGTCCCCCGGTTCGACGAGGTCTGCGATCGGTTCCGGGGAAAAGGAATCGAAAACCAGGGTCCCGCAAGGGACAAGGATCACGAGATCCTCGCCCGAGCGGCCATTCCGGCGAGCCCCTTGGCCTGGTTTCCCCGATTCCGCGAAAAAGCGCCGTTCGAACTCGAAATCGGCCAAGGTCTGCAGCGAGTGGGTCGCTTCAAGGTAGACATTCCCTCCCCGCCCGCCATTTCCCCCGTCGGGGCCGCCTTTCGGGATGTATTTTTCCCTCCGGAAGCTCATGCAGCCATCGCCGCCGTTCCCGGAGCGAACGGTGATGGTCGCCAAGTCCATGAATTTCATTCGTCACACCTCACTGCAAAAACCCATTGAAAGCGAAAGGGGCCCTGCAAGGCCCCTTTCGCTTTGCAAATCTCTGCGTAGGAAGAATCCAAATCAGGCCGGAACGGTTTCAATCCGGGCTTCCTTGCGTCCGCACCGGGTGGCGAAGCGTACGATTCCCGGCTTGAGGGCGAACAGCGTATCGTCCTTGCCTCTCCCGACATTGACTCCGGGGTGGATTTTTGTCCCTCGCTGCCGGACGAGTATCGTCCCCGCATTGACGACCTGGCCGTCATGGCGCTTCAGGCCCAGCCGCTTCCCGATTGAATCTCTGCCATTGGTGCTGCTGCTTTGTCCTTTTTTATGAGCCATCGTCGTCCTCCCGTGTCCGAACCGTCGCTACCCGCGAACCGCATCAATGCGGACTTCAGTGAAGTCCTGGCGATGTCCACGGAATTTGCGGTAGTTTTTCTTTCGCTTGTAGTGGAAGATGTAGACTTTCGGCTCCCTGCCGTGGCGGAGAACCGTTCCTTCCACGGTGGCTGCATCAAGGAAGGGATTCCCGACCTTGACCTCGTTCTCATCCGCGAAGAGAAGCACCTTCCCGAGGGTTACCGTGGCTCCTGGTTCCGCGCTCATCTTCTCCACCCGGATGGTTTCACCAGGCGAAACGCGATACTGTTTTCCTCCTGTTTCGATCACTGCATACATCGAATCCGTTCCTCCTCCCGCTGGGACACAGGGCGGCCATCGGCACTTGAGCCCTTCCCAAGCGATATGTTGACAGCTTTTGAATTTTAAGGTCCTTGCGCCGGTCCGTCAAGCTTTCAGTTCTTGTCTTTCAAAAGGACTGCAGCATGTTCGAGGGCTTTGGGAGAATCCGGAGTACCCGAAAGCATTCGGGCGATTTCCGCAGCCCGTTCCTCGCCTGTGACTTCGAGGATCTCCGTCAGTTCTCCGTTCCGGCGAACGGCGAACTGCTGGTCGGCTTGCGCTGCAATAACGGCTTCGTGGGTGACCAGGATGACCTGGCAGCGGTTCGAGAGTTCCTTGAGCTTGAATCCGGTCAAAAGTGCCGATCGTCCTCCAAGTCCCGCTTCGACTTCGTCGAAAACGAGCGTGGGAGGTAATTGCTCGTCTGGCAAAGAAACCTGGAGGGCCAGGAGGATCCGGCTGAGCTCCCCTCCTGAGGCGACACGGGCGATCGGGCCGCTGAAGGTCCCGTTCGACAGGGTAAATTCAATTTCGTCCGAACCGCTTGGACGGATTTTGCCGAGGTCTTTCAGCGAAACCCCGAAATGGAAGTTTTCCATCGCCAGGTCGGCGAGGTGGGAAGAAACGGTTTCTTCGAGTTTGGCA
>AQRZ01000057.1 GCA_000402835.1 Synergistetes bacterium JGI 0000079-D21 | reverse complement strand
TCATCAGGTTTACTGCCGTCCGGCGTCTCGTCTACAAACAGAGCCACTTGCGGCATCATCCCGGAATACGCCATCGGACGACAAAAAAAAGACGGAGGCGGCAATTCAGAGCCGAGTCAATCCGGCTAAAGCCGGACTACGGACCCCATGAGCCACACCTCCGTCTTCTAGTATCATAAATCTTAACCACAGAGGTCCGCCACTACTCGTTTTTGTAATGGTAGACCCCATTCTCCTTTTCAAAGACGGCGAAGAGGCTCGATTCGTCAACCTCTTCGATGCGGCAGGCACAACCGACCCGATTCCCCAGTTCGGCCAGGTCGGCGGCGGAGAAGGTCGTCGCCGTGAAACCGTCCTTGCAGACGATTACCCCGTCCCTCGTTTTTTCCATGTCGATTTCCCCGAGGAGCCCCCTGGAAGCCTGCTCCTGGAACCAGGCCAGCCGGGTCTCCCAGAACCTGGGACTATAGGAACTGAAAAAGGCCCTTCCTCCCGGCTTCAGGGCATCCATGGCCCTGCGGACGAGATCCAGGGGATCGCCCTTTATCGCGGACAGCCCGTTCTGGAGGCAGAGGACGATGTCGAACTCGTTCCTGAAATCGATGCCGTGGGCGTCCATGACCAATAGCGAGCAGTTTGGGAACTCCCTCAGGTACTCCCTTCCGAAGGCGACCGTATCCTCCGAGATGTCAACGCCGACGATCGACCCGGCGTAGGGAGCCAGTTCCTTCATGATTCGGCCATAACCCGCGCCGAGCTCCAGGATCCGCTCGTTCCCCCGAAGGCTCTTTCGCACGAACTCGATTTCCGCCTCCAGGTACTGCCGGACTCTCTCGATCCTCGTTTCGTAAACCTGGAAAAGCTTCGAAGCGTTCAGCTTGTCGGCGTAATAGTTCTGCATCGTGCGCCCCTCGGCCTCACAGCGTAAAGGCTTCCCTGAAGGCCTTCAGCGCTTCGTTCAGCGCCTGGAGGAACAGCGGCCCGGCGTTCGTCGAGGCATCCCCGACGGCCTTGCCCTCGAACCTCCGGCTGAACGGCGAACCTTCCTTCGAGACGATCTCGACGTTCGCGAAAGCCGTCACGGCCATCTTTCGATTGAAGAAGGCCACCGTGCCCATCACCCGGCTCATTTCCAGCCTGACCATCGCCCCGTAATTCCAGTTCCCCGCCGTTATCTCCTGGGACATCCTGCTTTGGGCCTGCGCCGCGTCCTGGCTCGCGACGACCGCGGGCAGGATCGTGTAACCGGGAAATTCCGAGGCGAAGGCCTCCGAAATGGCCTGGACCACCGCGCTGTTCGCCTTCACCGGCTCCACCGGGGCGATCATGAGGCCCACATTCCCGGCGCAGGCCGTACCGGCAAGCACGAGGGTTACTGCTATTGCAAGCAAAACTCCTCTTTTCATCGTTACCCCCTCCCTTCTGTGAACCCATCCAGGTACAAGCCCGGTTACCCAATTTCTGTTGCAGTCTTTCCCAATTATAGAACTCGAACCATCGACCCCCCCCTTGCCGGTTTCAGGACGCTGCCGTAAACATTCAGGTAAATCGGTCGCGTCCGATAGAGAAGCCCACGAGGGGAAAAATGCCGTTTGCTTTGTGTCGCTGGCACTTCGGTCCTGATCGATTTCCTTTCGGTAAGCATGGAAAGCCTCGTGATCGACAGTTCGCCCAAATGTACAGAGAATGACAGCACCACCAAGACCGGCAGAAGCCTCAGTCGCATGACCTGAGCCTTAACGTGACTTGACTCCCAAACCCTCTACATCTTAGAATTCCAAATGTAACGTGAATAGCATCGTCTCCCGGAGACGGGAAACCGCCAGAAGGGTATAGTGGTCCCCAATTTTTGGACAGGCTTTGAGTGTGTATGATGGGTCTCGAAGGATGAAGAAAGAAAGGGGAAATCATCCTTGCGGAGAAAATACGAAACCGCCATCAAGACCCGTGTTGCCCTCGAAGCCATTCGGGGCCAGAAAACGATCGCGGAAATCGCCAGGGAATACGACGTTCCGGCCAATCTGGTGACTCTCTGGAAGAAGGCTGCCCTGGAGAACCTTCCGGGGGTCTTCTCCCGCAGAGCCGAAAAGAAGGAACGGGATTGGGAAGAAGAACGCAACGACCTTTACCGGCAGATCGGACAGCTGAAAGTGGAGCTGGAGTGGCTCAAAAAAAAACTCTCTTCTGTCCGATGAGGAAAAACGCCGGCTCATAGGCCAGGACGGTTCCGAAATCCCGATTGTCCGGCAATGCGAACTTCTGGGGCTTCCAAGATCCACGTACTATTACGAGCCTAGAGGAGAAAATCCCGAGAACCTTGACCTGATGAACAAAATTGACGAACTGCACACGGCCAGGCCGTTCCTTGGCAGAAGAAGGCTGGCTCTCCTGATTTCCCGCACCGGTCTTCCGGTGAACGAGAAAAGAATCCGGAGGCTCATGCGGCTCATGGGGCTGGAAACGATCTATCCGAAGCCCAGGCTGAGCAAGCCCCAGGGACAAGCCCGGATTTACCCGTACCTTCTGCGGGACCTGGAGATCGTTTCCCCGAACCAGGTTTGGGGAGCGGACATCACCTACATCCGCCTCCGTCACGGTTTCCTCTACCTGGTGGCGGTTATGGACTGGCACAGCCGCTACGTCCTGTCCTGGGAGCTGTCCAACACCCTGGACGCGGGTTTCTGCCTGGAAGCGCTGGAGAAAGCCCTGAGATTCGGCAAACCCGGGATCTTCAACAGCGACCAGGGGTGCCAATTCACGAGCCAGGCTTTCACGAAACGGCTCCTGGACGAGGAGATCCGGATCTCCACGGACGGCCGCGGCCGGGCTTTTGACAACATCTTCGTGGAAAGGCTGTGGCGTTCGCTCAAGTACGAAGAGGTTTACCTGAACGACTACGGCAGCGTCCCGGAGGCGACAAGGGGCATTTCCCGGTGGTTCGAGTTCTATAATCGGGAAAGGCCGCACCAGAAACTGGGGTACCGGACACCCTACGAAGCGTTTATCAAGGTACCAAAGGCATCATGACAAATTCATCCATTCTTTGGGGCCATCTCACTAAAAAGGCCGATTTTCTGTCCAAAGAATGGGTACCACCTCAGGGATCCCCGGGCGAAAGCCCGGGATTTTTTTATGGAGAAACGAGCGGAAGTCACTTATTTTTTGCGTTCACATTCACAATTCCAGAACAGAAAGAGGGGGCCTCTGCTGAGCAGCGGCTCCCTCTCGTATATAACCAGTCAGAATCCAGATCTGACCCCGACCTGCACAGGACCTGCGACGACACGGGGTTGAACCGGTTTCCACCTCTCACGTAGGCTCGCCCTGTTTAGTCCTTTATCTGAATATTCCAGGGTGGGCGGATCGTTTTTATCAAAAACTCTTCGTATAAATCAATTTTATTGTCATCGTCTAAAGGGCATACATAAAGATTAACTTTTTTATAATATTTTTGAATTAGGCTATTGATATGACAATTTGTTGATTGTCCATCCTTAAAACAATTTTTTGGATGAATTTTGCCGTAACCTTGGTTTATTCTCTTTTCGTAAGGATCGTGACTTCTGCCTATATACATAATTTGACCACTTTGGCAGAAGCAATAAAGTCCTCTCTGTTTGGAAATACTTGATTTCTCGATAGAGAAGGTACAATATTCCGAATCACCATGTTCATTTAAGAAATGGCGGTAAAAAGGATCCCCTTGATTTTTTAATATAAGCAAAAACATGCCTAATTTGTAAGATAGATATTCGGCATATTTCTTGTTTACTTCGCAAGCATATTTGATATATTTAATGCTTTTAATGGTTTCTTCAAGGTTTTTATTATTCTTTTCTGAAAAGACATTTATAATGTTGTTAGCTTGAAAGATTATAGGGATTCTATTAAACAGTAATTCTGTGTTTCCCACGACCATTGTAATTGCTTCTTGTTCCCTATTGTTTTGTGACTTCATTTTCTTAACCCCGGGCGAGTCCTTTATCCTTCAACATTTCGTTGAACTCTTTTCCGTCCTGCCCATGATGAGCCCGACTATGGCAATTTGGGCAAAGCGCAACCACCCAGGTGGGATCATCCGGCCCGCCGTCTGATAACCTTCTGACATTATGAACCTC
>AQRZ01000056.1 GCA_000402835.1 Synergistetes bacterium JGI 0000079-D21 | reverse complement strand
GTCAACTTGTAAAGTTTCCTCTGTCGGCAGACAGGACAAAATCTCTGTTGGTTTTTCCAGCAAAATCCCAACAGGTATTTTCTCGCTGCGGACTCGCTACGAATTAAGTATTCATAGGCTTTGAGCTCCATGGCACCATCCTAATACAGGTGCCAGATAGGGAGCAATCACCTTTTATTTTACCTCATCGCCGCGACCTTTCCCTACTATAATGGCCGAAGGAAGGGGGGAAAGGATCGTGGCGACCCTGGATCTCGAAACGTTCACGCGGCTCGCAGGCGCCATCGCCGACGAGATCCCTCAGCGGCTGCTCCGGGACTTGAACGGCGGCATCTCGGTCCTGCCCGGCAAGAAGCGGGACGGGAAGTACTACCTGATGGGGGAGTACATCGAGGACCCCGTTCTGGGAAAGGTCATCTTCATCCATTACGGTTCGTTCCGGGAGATCCTCGGGAACGCCCCCGTGGAGGAATGGGAGGAGGAGCTTCGGGAAACCATCGTCCACGAGCTTCGGCACCACGTGGAATCCCTTGCGGGGGTCGACGACCTTTCGGTCGAGGAGGAAAAGGAACTGGCGGCCGAAGAGGAGGAAAACGGAGCTTCCAGCGGATGAAACAGCGGGGGGACCCAGGGCTTCGGGTCCCCCCCGCTTCATGGGATTTCCCCGGGGGTTCCGCTAGATGCAGCAGGGTTCGAAGAAGAGCTCGTTCTCCTCGAACCGGCTGTAGCGGAACACCGATACGTCGATGAAGGGCGTTTCGTTGTTCACCAGTTCCGCCATGATGCGCCCGATGGAGGGCCCGAACTGGAGGCCGTGGCCGCTCCACCCGCAGTCGATGAAAAGCCCTTCCATGGGCGTTTTCCCCACGATCGCCTGGTGATCCGGCGTGATGTCGTAGGGGCCCGACCACTGGCGGACCACACGGATCTCCTTCAGGATCGGCAGCCTGGGGACGATGCGTTTCGTCACCTCGTGGAGGAAATGCCAGTTGACGATGTACTCGGCGTCGTGCTCGTCCTTCGGGTTGTCCCACCCCATGTAGAAGGTGCCGTTCGGGCACTGCTTCACGTAGGCCCCGTCGTCCTGGCAGAGGGTCATGGGGTGCTTGATCCGCTCCACGGGCTCGGTGATGAGCACCTGGTGCCGCTCGGGGGTGATGGGGATGTCGAAACCGGCCCACTTGCCGACTTCCACGCTCCAGGGCCCGGCGCAGCAGACCACGGCATCGGCCTCCCAGTCGCCCCGGGCGGTGTGGACCCCGGCCGCACGGCCGTTCTTGACGATCAGCCCCGTGACGGGGGTTTTCTTGTAGATTTCAGCCCCGAGCTTTGCCGCCGAGTCGGCATAAGCGAAACAGAGGGTATGCGGGTTGATGTGCCCGTCTTCCTGGCAGAAACTGCCGCCCAGCATGCCTTCGGTGTTCAGGTACGGGGCCACTTCCTTGATGCCCTCCACCGTCAGCATCCGGCTGGGACTTCCCAGGCTGTTCTGCAGGGCCACGTTTTTCTCCATTTGGGCCATCTGCCCTTCCGTGTAGGCGACCCAGAGGTAGCCTGCCGGATCGTACTCGAGGGAAAGCGGGTAGTTGAGGTCCTGCTCGAGGGTCTTGAAGACCTGGATGTTGTACTGGGCCAACCGGCAGTTCACTTCCGTGCCGAACTGCAACCGGATCCCCGCTGCGCTGCGGCCGCTGGCCCCCGAGGAGATGAAATCGCGTTCGAAAAGGGCGACCTTGAACCCCTTCCGGGCGAGATGGTAGGCGGTGGAACATCCATGGACACCGCCGCCGATGATGGCGACGTCAACCTTGTTCATAGGCATGCGAAAAGACCTCCCTTGGCATCGTCAGGGGAGAGCTGCCTCGCTCTCCCGAACACTGGACAAGCCGCTCGGGTTCAGTCCGACCTTTCACACGGAGGTCTTTTTCGGCATCCCCTTGGCAGGGGCAGGTGCCAGTCGTCCTGGCAATTCATCCCTTTTCGCTCCCCCGTCCCGTCGTTCAGCGTTTCAGCTGGAACCCTTCTCCCACCTTGTCGCCGGGCTGTTTCAGGAGAAAGTTGAAACCGGTGACGTAGGACCGGCTTTTGAGGAACGGGAGGACCGTGTCAAAGCCGCCTACTTTCGGACCTGGTTCATACCAGCCTTCGAACAGGCTGTCCGTGATGCTCTGGTGCAGGAACTTCTCGCCCGGGGCAAGCTTCCCCTTGGCGGCCAGGAGCGCCATCTTCGCGCAGGTGCCGGTGCCGCAGGGGGAACGGTCCTGGTTTCCCTCTCCCCAGACCACCGTGTTCCGTGTGACCTGGCCGGGCCTCTCCAGGCTGAACTCCACCAGGGCCACGTGGTCGATGGCCTTCTCCTCGGGGTGCTGCACCTTCACCGTCCGGTTGACCTCTCTCAGGATCTCCAGTCCCAGCGGCACGATCCGCCCGCACTCGGCGGGTGAAATTTCGAGGTCCAGCTGCCCGGCCGGGACGATGGCGAAGAAATTGCCCCCGTAGGAGATGTCCAGGTGAATCTTCCTGCCCAGCGAGGGGACCATCAGCTCGATGTCCCGGGCGTAGACGAAAGCCGGGACGTTGCTCAGGATGACGTCCCCCACGATGTTGTCCTTCACTTCGACCTTGAGGCGGACGAGGCCCGCCGGGGTGTCCAGCACGACCTCCGTGAACGGCTCGGTTTTCGGGATCATTCCCAGGTCGACCAGGGTGCGGCCCAGCCCGATGGAACCGTGTCCGCACATGGAAAGGCTTGTTGCCGCGTCCATGAAGATGATCCCGTAATGGGCCTCCGGATGACAGGCCGGAACCAGCAGGGCGCCAAACATGTCCGAATGCCCGTGGGGCTCGTTCATGACAAAGGCCCTGAAATCGTCGTGATTCTCCATGAAATCCAGCCACTTCTCGGTGATCGTAGCTCCCTTGAGGAGGGGCCCACCGCCCACGACCAGGCGCGTCGGTTCACCACCCGTATGGGTATCGACCACCGCTGCAAACCGCTCTATGTCCATCTTGCCGTCCTCCCAAAGGTCTGAATTGGATGCCAAATTAAGCCCTTCCAGTTTCGTATGAAAAACCCGGGCTGTCAAACAAATTCCATTTTTCGCAAAGTCGGTGAACCGGACTACAGGGGCAAAGCCCAGGGACTTCGGATCTCCTCGAGCTCCCGGAAGGCGAACCGCTTTTCCCGGAACAGGAAAAGGCAGGCGTCCACAACGTTCTCGTCGAAGAGGGTGCCCCTGCAAGCTGGGCGACTTTTCGCTGGTGCCCCGCCGTGTAGGGATCCCTGGCCTCCGCCGTGGAAGAGAGGACCTCCACCGTTTGCTTCCAGGCACGGTCCATCCTCTGGAGGCTTCGCTTCAGGTCTTCCCGGTTCGCCAGGAGGGCCCTTTCGGCCGCCTTGCGGTCCCGGATGTCCCGGTAGAGGAAATATTCCCCGATCTTGCCTCCCTCGCTGAAAACCGGGACGCCCTGGGCCTGCACGTCGATTCGCTTTCCGTCCTTCGCCGTCCGCACCGTCTCGAACGAAGTGGGCAACCCCATTCTTGCACGGTCGGTAATGCGGGAGGCCTCCTCCTTCCGGTCGGCAGGAACGAGGAGATCGTCCAGGTGCCTTCCCCTGCACTCTTCGTCGGTAAAGCCGAACAACTCGAAAAAGGGTCGATTGACCCTCACCACCATTCCTTCTGCATCCAGGAAGGCGATGGCTTCCGGTGAGTTCTGGAAGAGGTTCTCGAGGGTGTCCTTTTGGACCCGGAGGGCTTCCCGGCTCTTCAGGAGCTGGCGGGCAAGCCTCACCGCCTTTTTCCGGAAAAGGAAGGCCGCGAGGTTCGCCCCTGCGGAGCGGCAAACCTGAGCTCGACGGGTGAAATCACGATAGGGGTGCGCGTCACGTGGAAACGGCCCTGGTTGGCCTGTCCGTAGGAACGGCTGACCAGGCCCACCTGGGCTTTCCCGGACTCCAGTGCCCGGAATACGTCCGGGTAGTCGTCCACTTCCAGGGCTTCGAATCCGATTCCAAATCGACCAGCGAGGTCCCTGAACGACCGGGCATAGGTATCCCCCCGGACCATGGCCACCCCGGCCATCAGGTCGACCTTAGCACGCTTTCGCCTTCAGCGGTACAGCTTTTGAAGAAAACTCTTCAACCCTTCCAGGGAAGCTTGAAGATCACCTTCCGGACCCGGCGGGCCTCGCCTTCCTCCGGCGAAAGCATGGCCTTGTGGGCATCGTTCGGGGCGAAGAAAGCGAACCCGCCGGGCTGGACCTTCATGAAATTCCCGGTCCCGGAAAGGACCTGGCAATCGTTTTCTTCGTCGTACTCCCCCTTGGGAGCCATCGCCGAAAGCGGGGCGAACCCCATGACCTCCTCTCCCGAGAGGACGACCTGGAGATCGGCGAAACGCCGGTGGGCCTCCCACTCCTCGCATCCTTCCGGGACCGTCGTCCCTTCCGCCACGATCGCCACCGCCCCGGTTCCTTCCAGCGGATACCGCCCGGGTTCAAGGGTATCCGCTCCGCCTTTCTCCAACCAGGCCAGGGCTTCTTCGACCCCCTCCGCGGGAACGCGGTAATGCCGGAATTCTTCGATCCTGCCCGTGATCATCCTGACCCCGCCCTTCCTTTCCGAAACTGAGTGTAGAATAGCCACCATGCGCAAGACCATTCTAGCGGACGCAACGATGCTCCTGGTCGCCTTCCTCTGGGGAGCCGGATACCCTGTGAGCGATTTCCTCCTCCAGGAAATGGGCCCCCTGTGGCTATCGGCGATCCGTCTCGGAATCGCCGCCCTGCTCATGTCGTTTTTCTTCCGGCAGCGCATCGCCGCCGTCGAGCGGCGCCTCCTCCTGCCGGCAGCCGGGGCGGGGTTCGTCATCGCCGTCCTCTTCCTCCTCCAGATTTTCGGCCTCCTTTTCACCACGCCGGGGAGACAGGCCTTCATCGCGGGGACCAACGTCGTCCTGGTGCCCCTTCTCTACAGCCTCCTCTACCGGAGGCGCCCCGCCCCGGAGGGCCTTGCCGCGGCACTGCTCTGCACCGCAGGCCTGATGGTGATGGCCTTCACCCCGGGGATGGCCTTCGGCAGGGGCGACGCCCTGTCCTGCCTCCTGGCGCTCTTCATCGCGCTGGACGTGATCGTCATCGGCCACCTCTGCCGCGTCATGGATCCCATGGCCCTGGCGGTCTTCCAGGTGGACACGGCGGCCCTGGTCCTCGTCGGAGCGGCACTCCTCTTCGAGCCCTTCCCCGAAACGGCCTTATCCCTGCCGGGATGGGGGGCCCTGGCCTACCTCGTCTTCGGCCTCACGCTGTTTGCCTTCTGGGCCCAGAACTCGGCCCAGAAATTCTGCGACGACACCCACGCGGGAATCCTTCTTTCCCTCGAAGGCCCCTTCGGCTATTTCCTTTCCGTCGCCTGGGGAAGGGAAACGCTGAACGGGCAGGTCCTGCTGGGCGGGAGCGTCATCCTGGCCGGCGTCCTCCTCTCGGTCTGGTCAGAAGCGGAAAGGCGAAAAAAGAAGCAAGAAAGAGATTTATGATTCAAATGACCATTTTCATAGGGTTATTTGGCATTGAATGGGCCTGATAGTCCTCCAGACTACCCTCGATGATTTGTCCTGATGAATCCTGACCAATATAATGAACCCGTTCCATAGCGATTTCATCGAACTCCGCGGGACGCCGGACGCTTACCGGCCCCGCGGTTTTCGCCAACTCAAGGAGGATTTCCAGATGGCAAAAACGGTAGGCATCGACTTGGGCACCACCAACTCCGTCGTGGCGGTCATGGAAGGCGGAACCCCCGTCGTCATCGCCAACGCTGAGGGGAGCCGCACCACCCCGTCCGTCGTGGCCTTCACGAAGGACGGCACCCGGCTCGTGGGGGCCATCGCCAAGCGGCAGGCGGTCATCAACCCCGAGGGAACCATCTTTTCCGCGAAACGCTTCATCGGCCGGAACTACAACGAGGTGGACTCGGAGATCAAGATCGTCCCCTACAAGGTCGTCCCGGGGCCGAACAACTCCGTCCGCTTCGAGGTGAACAACAAGACCTACGCGCCCGAGGAGATCAGCGCCCAGGTCCTGCGAAAGCTGGTGGACGACGCCAGCGCCTACCTCGGGGAAAAGGTCACCGACGCCGTCATCACCGTACCGGCCTATTTCAACGACGCCCAGCGCCAGGCCACCAAGGACGCCGGGCGCATCGCCGGCCTGAACGTCCTTCGCGTGATCAACGAGCCGACGGCGGCGGCACTGGCCTACGGGGCCGACAAGAAGAAGAACGAGACCGTCATGGTGTTCGACCTCGGGGGCGGGACCTTCGACGTTTCCATCCTGGACGTCGGCGAGGGCATCTGCGAAGTCCGCTCGACCTCGGGGGACACCCACCTGGGCGGCGACGACTTCGACAAGTGCGTCGTCGATTACATCGCCGAGGAGTTCAAGAAGAGCCACGGGATCGACCTGCGCAACGACCGCCAGGCCCTCCAGCGCCTCTACGAGGCCGCGGAGAAGGCCAAGTGCGAGCTTTCGTCCATGACCCAGACGGAGATCAACCTGCCCTTCATCACGGCGGACGCCAGCGGGCCCAAGCACCTGACCATGACCCTGACCCGGGCGAAGTTCGACCAACTGACCGCGCACCTCGTGGAGCGGTGCATGAACCCCGTTCGGCAGGCCCTGGCGGACGCAAAGCTGACCGAGAACGACATCGACGAGGTCATCCTCGTGGGCGGATCGACCCGCATCCCGGCGGTACAGGAACTGGTCCGGCGGATGACCGGCGGGAAGAACCCCAACATGTCGGTGAACCCGGACGAGGTCGTGGCCGTCGGAGCTGCCGTCCAGGCCGCCATCATCAAGGGCGAGGTCAAGGACATCCTGCTTCTCGACGTGACGCCGCTTTCCCTTGGCGTCGAGACCCTGGGCGGCGTCATGACGAAAATCATCGAGCGGAACACCACGATCCCCTGCCGGCGGAGCGAGATCTTCTCCACCGCGGCGGACAACCAGCCGGCCGTCGACATCGTCGTCCTGCAGGGCGAGCGCGAGATGGCGCGGGACAACCGGAAGCTCGGGACCTTCAAGCTGGACGGCATCCGCCCGGCTCCCCGGGGGATCCCGCAGATCGAGGTGACTTTCGACATCGACGCAAACGGGATCCTGAACGTGTCCGCCAAGGACAAGGATACCGGCAAGGAACAGAAGATCACGATCTCCGGGTCCACCAACCTCGACAAGAGCGAGGTGGAACGGATGGTCCAGGAAGCGAAGGAGCACGCGGCGGAAGACAAGAGGCGCCGCGAGGAGGCCGACGCCAAAAACCAGCTCGAGTCGGCGGCGTACCAGGTCGAGAAGCTTCTCTCGGAACTGGGCGACAAGGTTCCCGTGCACGAAAAGGCCAGGGCCGACCAGGCCGTTTCGGACGCGAAATCGCTCCTGAAAGACGAGACAGCCGCGCTCGACCGGATCAAGTCCCTCACGAGCGACCTCCAGCAGGTGGCCCAGGGGCTGGCACAGGCCGCCAGCGCCCACCAGCAGGCCCCTGAGGGAGCCGCCCAGGGCGGTTCCTCGCAGGCGGCGGGCGACGACGTGATCGACGCCGACTTCAAGCAGAACTAGGCCCGCCGGGAAAAGTGCGGGATCGGTAAGCCCCTTTCGACGTGCCCCCTCCCCTGCGGCGGGGGCACGTCGGTTCCAGGGGGTCCCGAGCCGGAAGGGGGGAAATCCCATGGCCGTTACCTACAAGGACTATTACGCGGTTCTCGGCGTTCCGAGGACCGCAACCGAAGAGGAAATCCGCAAAGCCTTCCGAAAGAAGGCCCGAGAGCTCCACCCGGACGTCAACAAGTCCCCGGGAGCGGAAGAGCGGTACAAGGAACTGAACGAGGCCTACGAGGTCCTGAAGGATCCCGAAAAACGGAGAAAATACGACACCCTGGGGGCCAACTGGAAACAGGGGGAACCCTTTACCCCGCCTCCGGGCTGGGACGTCTCCGGAGTGCCCTTCGGCGAAGGCGCCGGCGGGTTCGATTTCAGCGATTTTTTCCGGACGATTTTCGGGGGGATGGGCGGTTTCCCGGGGGAAGAGCCCTTCCGAAGGACCGTCCGGCGCCCCCAGAAGGGACAGGACACCGAGGCCGAGATCGAGGTCTCCCTGGAGGAAGCGGCCCGCGGCACGACCCGGCATATCGCCCTTGAGACCCCCTCCGGCCGCCGGGAATACGACGTCACGATCCCCAGGGGGGTTTCCGAGGGGACGAAAATCCGGCTGGGGGGCCAGGGGGCGCCGGGCAGGGGCGGAGGCCCCGCAGGGGACCTGTACCTGAAAGTCCGGCTGAAGCACGATCCCCGTTTCACCGTGGACTGCCACAACCTGAAAACGACCCTGGACCTGGCTCCCTGGGAAGCGGCCCTGGGATGCGAAGTCCCGGTGCAGACGCTGGACGGGACCGTGACCCTGAGGGTTCCCCCGGGGATTTCCTCCGGGCAGGTGCTCCGGCTGAAGGACAAGGGGCTGCCGACCCGGGGCGGCTCCGTCGGAGACCTCCTGGTGACGGTCCGGATCGTCACCCCGAAAAACCTGACGGAGAAGGAACGGGAGCTCTGGAAGGCCCTGGCGGCCGCATCGGGTTTCAACCCGCGAAAAGGTTGACCCTCATTCACCAAGGTAGGTGATTTCTCATGGACATGAACCGACTGACGCAAAAATCGCAGGAAGCGCTAACCCAGGCCCAATCGATCGCCATCGGCTACGGGCAGACCGAGGTGGACGGCGAACACTTGCTGCTGGCACTCCTTCGACAGCCGGAGGGGCTCATCCCGCGGCTGCTCGATCGGATGGAAACGCCCGTCGACAGCTTGACGGCTGCCGTCGAACGCGAAATCGCCCGGCGCCCGCGGGTTTCGGGACCTGGACTGGAACCGGGCCGAATCGCCATCTCCGTTCGCCTCGGGCAGATCTTGGCCGCCGCGGAAGAGCGGGCCCGGCGCCTGAAAGACGAATACGTTTCGGTGGAGCACCTGTTCCTCGCCATCCTGGAAGAAGGCGCCCAGACCCCTGCGGGAAGGATCCTCCGGCAGGCCAATATCACCGCGGACCGGTTCCTGGAGGCCCTCACGGCCGTTCGGGGACACACGCGGGTAACCAGCGCGACCCCGGAGGGCACCTACGAGGCCCTTTCCAAGTACGGCCGGGACCTGGTCGCCATGGCCCGGGAAAACAAGCTTGACCCGGTCATCGGGCGGGACGAGGAGATTCGCCGGGTCATCCGGATCCTCTGCCGCAAGACCAAAAACAACCCGGTCCTCGTCGGCGAGCCGGGTGTCGGCAAGACCGCCATCGTGGAAGGCCTGGCGGCCCGCATCGTGCGCCAGGACGTCCCGGAAAACCTGAAGAACCGGTCGATCTTCGCCCTGGACATGGGAGCTCTCCTGGCGGGAGCGAAATTCAGGGGAGAGTTCGAGGAACGGCTCAAGGCAGTCCTGAACGAAGTCAAGGAAAGCCAGGGCCAGGTGATCCTGTTCATCGACGAGCTGCACACCATCGTCGGGGCCGGGAAGGCCGAGGGGGCCATCGACGCGGGCAACATGCTGAAGCCCATGCTTGCACGGGGCGAACTGCACTGCATCGGCGCCACCACCCTGGAGGAATACCGCAAGCACCTGGAAAAGGACGCCGCCCTGGAGCGGAGGTTCCAGCCGGTCCTGGTGGAGCCTCCTTCCGTGGAGGACACGATCTCGATCCTGAGGGGGCTCAAGGAGCGGTTCGAGGTCCATCACGGGGTCCGGATCCAGGACAACGCCCTCGTGGCCGCGGCCGTGCTCTCCAACCGGTACATCACCGACCGGTTCCTGCCCGACAAGGCCATCGACCTCGTGGACGAGGCCTGCGCGATGATCCGGACCGAGATCGACTCCATGCCCGCCGAGCTGGACGCGGCGCTCAGGCGCCTGCGCCAGCTGGAAATCGAGGAGGCGGCGCTGAAAAAGGAGACCGACCGGGCCAGCCTCGACCGGCTCGCGGAGCTTCAGAAGGAAATCCAGGAGCTGAGGACCGAGACGGACACCCTGAAAGCCCGCTACGAGGCCGAGAAGGTGGCGATCCAGAAGGTCCAGGCGCTGAGGGAACAGATCGAGAAAACCCGGCAGGAAGCGGAAAAGGCCGAACAGCAGTACGACCTGAACCGGGCCGCCGAGCTGCGGCACGGGACCCTTCCTGAGCTGCTCCGGCGGCTCCAGGCCGAGGAGGAGATCCTGGCCCGCAAACAGGGGGGCCAGAAACTCCTGCGGGAAGAAGTGACCGAGGAGGAGATCGCCTCCATCGTCAGCCGGTGGACGGGGATCCCCGTCACGCGGCTCGTGGAAGGCGAGCGCCAGAAGCTGCTCCACCTGGACGAGGTGCTCCACCGTCGCGTCGTCGGCCAGGACGAAGCGGTCACCCTCGTGGCGGATGCCGTCCTCCGGGCACGGTCCGGGATCAAGGACCCCAACCGCCCCACCGGCTCCTTCATCTTCCTCGGCCCCACGGGGGTCGGGAAAACGGAACTGGCGAGAGCCCTGGCGGAAGCCCTCTTCGACTCCGAGGACGCCATGATCCGCATCGACATGTCCGAGTACATGGAAAAGCACACGGTGAGCCGCCTCATCGGGGCTCCCCCGGGGTACGTCGGCTACGAGGAAGGGGGGCAGCTCACCGAGGCTGTCCGGAGAAAGCCGTACAGCGTCATCCTCTTCGACGAGATCGAAAAGGCCCACCACGACGTCTTCAACATCCTCCTCCAGGTCCTGGACGACGGGCGGGTCACCGACAGCCACGGCAGGACGGTCAGCTTCAAGAACACCGTCATCATCATGACGAGCAACATCGGCGCCCCGTACCTGATGGAAGGCATCACCGCCGAGGGGACGATCCGGGAAAGCGCCCGGGAGGCCGTCATGGCGGAGCTTCGGACCCATTTCAGGCCGGAGTTCCTGAACCGGGTGGACGATATCGTCCTTTTCAAGCCCTTGAGGCTCGACGAGATCAAGAGCATCGTCAAACTGCTGCTGGAGCGGCTCAAGGCCCGCCTGGCGGAACGGAGGATCGGCCTGGAAATCACGCCGGCCGCCCTGGACCTCATCGCCCGCTCGGGCTACGACCCCGTCTACGGGGCCCGGCCCCTGAAACGGTTCCTGCAGCGGGAAGTGGAGACCCGGCTGGCCCGGGAACTGGTCGCAGGAACGGTTCCCGAAGGTTCAAAAGTCACCGTCGACACGGAAGGGCGATCGATCGTCCTGAAAGTCGAAACCCAACCCGCCGAAGCCTAGGCAAGAACACCAAAGGGGAGGCCCCCGCCGGGTCCATCCGGCAGGGGCCTCCCCTTCGTTTTCCTGGCTGCTTCGCCTAATCCTTGAAATAGGAACAGACGTACTCGGTGATTTCCGTGCAACGGTACTTGAACCTGCTGTTGGCGGGGATCCCGAAGCTGGTTCCCGGCCCGAACGCCTTCCACTCCGTTTCGTTCGGCAGAAGGACTTCAGCCACCCCGGAGGTCATCTCCATCAGCTCCCGGTCGGCCGTTCCGAACTCGTATTCCCCGGGAAGGATGACTCCGAGGGTCTTCCTCGAACCGTCCGGAAAGAGAACCGTCCGGCTTTGCACCTTTCCATCGAAATAGATGTTCCCTTTTGCCAGGACCGTGACATTTTCGAACTTCTCGATCATCGGCGAGCCCTCCCTGCAGGTTGGTATTCCCCCAGCAGTTTAGGCTGTCCTGGACCTTCGGGTCAAGAACGGATTCGGAAAGCAACCGGTTTTCAGGAACCCTCCTCGGGCGCAAACAGCCCCTTTTCGTCGGCGCGGGAGTAGAGGGTTTCCACGATCTCCGCAAGCGCCGGGGAATACAGCCTCGGGAAGCTCGTCCGCAGGGAGGTCCTCTTGNGGGTGATCCCGTTTTCCGTCCAGGATTTCCCGCTGGAGATCACGTTCTGGGCAAAGCCCTGCAAGTGGTCCAGCGCCCTCGCGAAACGGGCTTCCGGCGTGACCTGCTCCTCGAACTCCCGCCAGGCCCCGTAAAAGAACGCTCCGAGGTCGGGAGGCAGTTTCCCGAAAAGAGCCCGGGCTGCCTTCTCCTCCCGTTCCGCCTGGTTTTCCACCCCGGCCTCGTCGTAGGCATAGGTGTCCCCCGCGTAGAGCTCCACCAGGTCGTGACACAGCACGAGCCTCAAGACGCGCCCGACGTCGCCCGAAAAGCCAGTTTCCCCCGATAGGGCCAGCGCGTACATTCCCAGGTGCCACATGTGCTCGGCGTCGCTCTCGTGACGACTCCCGTCCGCCAGGTACCCGGCCCGGTACACGCGCTTCAGCCCGTCGATCTCGACCAGGAAATCCAGGATCCGCGCGATCCTTTCCCTGTCGACCAGGGGAACCCCTCCGGGGGAGACGGCCGTTGAAAGCTTCATGCAGGTGCTGGAGGCAGGGCATACGCCCTCGAGGGCGGACCTGGAACGGATCTCTGCCGGAAGGGCATCCCTGGAAACGGCGGTAAACCCCATCCGGGCGAACCAGCCCTCGGCGGTTTCCGTCAGCAGGAAAACCGATCGGGCCCCGGACTCGGCGGCCCGGTCGACTGCCCGCCTCACCAGGGTTTCCGCCACGCGACGCTTTCGGGCGCAGGCAGCGGAAGCGACCGACCTCAGGAGGGCGGATTCCCCCGCGATCTCGAGTCCTGCCGAACCGATGATTTTTCCTTCCTTCTCCGCCACCAGGAAGGATTCCAGGTTTTCCCCGACGCCTTCGACCGGCAACCCGCATTCCCGCAGCAGCTCCTCCACCCGGCCGAGGTCTCCTGGTTCGGCGGGCCGGATCCGGTAGTCGGCACCCTCCATCCAAGGCTGCACCGGCCGCCTGGCGGTGACCGAAGCGGAAGCCAGCGCTCCGCTCACCTCCTCGGCGGCTTCAGGCGGCAGGTCGGGAAACATCCCCGCGAGTTCTTCCCGGGTGAAACGGAAAATCCTTTCCGGGACGATTCGCACTTCCTCGAACCCCGCTTCCGAGAGGAATCCGGCAAGGTCCCCGACGAAAGCCGCGCCAGCGACACACCCCGCCCAGGCATCCAGGCTTTTCTGGACCGCAGGATCCACGCGGCAGAGGAAGACCATGTCGGAAACGGAGAGCCTGCCTCCGGGGCGCAGCACCCGGAACGCTTCCCGGAAAACGGCCGGCTTGTCGGGAGAAAGGTTGATCACGCAGTTGGAGAGAATCACGTCGACGCTTTCGTCCGGCAGGGGGATCGACTCGATCGTCCCCTTAATGTAGGTGATGTTCCCGGCCCCGATCTCCGCCGCGTTCTTGCGGGCGGTTTCCAGCATCTCCTCGGTCATGTCCAGCCCGAACACGCGGCCCGCCGGGCCAACCCGTTCCGCCGCCAGGAAGGTGTCGATCCCGGCACCGCTCCCGAGGTCCAGGACGACCTCCCCGGGATGGATCCCCGCCTTCAGGGTCGGCGACCCGCAGCCGAAGGACTGGTTTTTCACCGACTCCGGCAGCTTCTCCAGGACCTCTTCCCCGTAGATGCCCGACGTGATGGCATCCTTCCCCCCAGGGGCCGAGCAGCAGCTTCCGGCCGAACTCCCGCAGCAGCACGACCCCTTCCGGATGGCTTCCGCGTATTTCTTTTCGACGATCTTTCGGATCTCTTCCATCCCTATTTTTCCTCCCGTCCGCAACCGTTCCTGCAGCAGCCAAGCGCTTCCTCCAGGACGAGAAGGGATTCCAGCACGAGCTCCCTCCGCTCCCTCGGCAAACGCTCCCACACTTGCCCGATCAACACATCCATCCTCTCTTCGATCTCCAGGAAGCGGGCCTTCCCCTCCTCCGTCAGACGGATCACCAGGTACCTCCGGTCCGGGAGCGATTCCGCCCTTTCGGCGAGGCCGTCCTCGACCAGGCCGTCCACCAGGCGGCTGACGCTGCTTTTTTCCAGGCCCATCCGGGCGGCGAGGTCCACCAGCGAAAGACCCCCGCTCCGCCCGATCTCCACCAGGACCTGGCAGCGGCTCAGGCTCATGGAGCAGCAACGGGCCTCGTCCCTTTCAAGGAACCCCATTTTCCGGAAGAGCCTGCGAAGGGCCTCCCGAAGGTCAGCAGGCTCAAACGCCATCGAATCCCCCCTGTCGTCTTCTACAACTGTTGTATAATACAACTAATATCCGGTTCCCTGCAAGCCCGATTTGCCCGCCGTGGTAGAATTTTCCTGAGCGGGCTGCAAGCCCGCCGAAGGAAGGGAGCGATCACCTTGAAGAAAAAACCGTTCAGGATCCTGGCTGTGCTTTTCCTTGCCCTGGCCGTTTCGCTTGCGGTCTCTTCCGTCGCCCTGGCCAAGACGGTGAACGACCGCCTGGTCTCCGCGACGAAGGTCGTCCGGGAAATGGCCGGGCAGAACGACGCGGAAACCATGGCCGACCTGGTCAGGAAAGCCAGGGGGGTCGTGATCATCCCGAGTTACGTCAAGGCGGCCATCGGCCTGGGAGGGGCCTACGGGGAAGGCGTGGTGCTGCGCCATGACCCGGCCACGGGGCGCTGGTACGGACCGAGCTTCATGAACATCGCCGGGGCTTCCTACGGCCTCCAGATCGGGGTCCAGTCCACCGCCCTGCTCCTGGTGATCACCAACCAGCGGGGAATGGAGCGCTTCTACGGGGACAAGGTCAAGCTGGGAGCCGACATCGACATCGCCGCCGGGCCGGTCGGACGAAGCGCGGGAGCCGCAACGGACGTCAACCTGAAGGCTTCCATCTACAGCTATTCCATGAGCAAGGGGCTGTTCGCCGGCCTGTCGCTGGGCGGAGCGGTCATGAGCACGGATGAAAAGGCCAACACGTCCTTCTGGGGCGCCAAGTACAACCCCAGGATGATCCTGGACAAACCCGCGGAGTCCGACAGCGTTCAGCCTTTGCTGGCCGCGCTGAACGAGCTGAAGAAAAAGGCCGGAAAGTAAGGGACCTCCAACCGGATGGCCCGAGAAACCCGCCACACCGTCTGCCCCTACGACTGCCCCGATTCCTGCGGCATCACGGCCGAGGTCGACGGGGACCGGATCCTTTCCTTCGGCCCCAGGGCCGACCACCCCTACACGCGGGGGTTCCTCTGCCCGCGCGGGCAGGATTGGCCGAACCGCATGCAAGGGCCGCTGCGCCTGAGGTCCCCCCTGCTGAAGGACGGTAGCGGGTGGAAACGCATCGGCAGGGGAGAGGCCATCGAACGGACCGTGGAAGGGCTGGACCGGGCCGTTTCCCGTCACGGCCACCGTTCCGTTCTCTACTACAGCTATGCCGGGAACATCCTCAAGGGCAACGAAGCCCAGGAGCTCTTCCCCGCCCTTCTCGGCGGGGGGACGATCGCGAAGGGCTCCCTCTGCGGCTCTGAAGGGCTTTCGGGCCTTGCGGCGACGGATCCGTCCGGTCCTCGCCCCCGGCCCGAATCCGTCCTCGAAAGCCGCGGGATCCTCCTCTGGGGCAGAAATCCTGCCGTGACGAACGTCCACTTCATGCCCCTTCTCGACCGGGCCCGAAAGCGGGGGGCCTTCATCGGAACCGTGGAGGTGAGGACCACTCCGACCACGGTCTTCTCGGACCGGGCCTGGATCATCCGGCCGGGCAGCGACCTGGCCCTGGCCCTGTACCTTTGCGGCCGGGCGATCCGGCGAAACGGGCTCCCGGAGGGGACCTGCAGCGGCGAGGCCTTCTCTGTGCTGGCTTTCGCCGTCGATCGAAAGCGAGTCCTCGAGGAAACCGGACTGGACGGAAAGGGCCTCGACGAGCTCGAGACCTTCGTGCTGGAAACCCGTCCCCTCTCCATCTGGATGGGATGGGGACCGCAGCGCGCCAGGACCGGGGCCAGCCTGGCCTCCGTGCTGGACTCGCTCGGGATTCTGACCGGAAACCGCGGGATCCCCGGCGGCGGAGTCGTTTTCAACGCCGAGGTGGAAGGACTCCTTCCCGAGGGGGTGTTCGACGTGCCGGGTGCCAACCCGCGCACCGTCTCCCGCAACGGCATGGGCAAAGCCCTGCTGGAAGCGGACCCTCCCGTGGAGGCCGCCTTCATCGTCCGGGGCAACCCCGTGTCCCAGTGCGGGGATGCCGGGTCGATCCGGCGCTTTCTCGAAAACTGCCCCTTTTCCGTTTGCCTCGACTACCGCATGAGCCTCACCGCCCGATGCTGCTCCCTCGTCCTTCCAGTCAGCCTCCCGCTGGAGCGCGGAGGGGACTTCGTCTCCAGCTACTGGCACGACATCGTGCAGGAAACGTCCCCCGTCACGGAGCCCCCCGCGGGAGTCCGGCACGAGCTGGACGTCCTGACTGAAGTGGCCGCAGGGCTCGGCCTGCCCGATCGCTTTCACCCGGCCTTCGAGGCCATCGGCAGGCACATCCGGTCGCTGGAGTGGCTGGAACCGCTGGCGCCCGGGATGTGGAGGGCGCGCCCGAAACCGGCCCAAGGGGGGCCCTTCCGTTTTCCCCATTGCCTCGACGAGCCCGCCAGGCCGGACGCATCCCTGCGTCTTGTCACCGTTCACGCCAGGGGCTACACCAACGGGCAGGACCTGCGCCAGGCCGGTCCGCCCGAGGTTCTTCCCGATGCGGCCTTCAGCCCGGACGACGCAAAACGGCTCGACCTTCGGGAGGGACAGGCGGTGACGCTGGTCAACACCCGTGGAACGTTCGCCGCCAGGGTCCGCCTGGATTCTGGAATGGCGCCTGGAACCGTCGTCGTCGAGCAGGCGGCGGAAGGGCTGAACGTCCTCGTCAGCCCGGAAACCACCCCGAGAGGCCATTCCTGCATCAACGAGACATGGGTCGACGTCGTGTCATGACCTGGAAAGGCAGGGGATTCCCTTGAGCGAAGGCAAGCCGGACGGATTGAAGCGAAGCTTCCGGGTGACCGGGATGACCTGCGCCACCTGCTCCCGGACCGTCGAAAAAGCCCTGCGCAAGACGGAAGGCGTTTCCTTCGCCGCGGTGAACCTTGCCACGGAAACGGCCTTCATCGTCCTCGAACGGGACGTCCCCCAGGAAACGATCGAGGCCGCGGTCCGGGCCGTCGGGTACGACGTGGCCTACGGTTCTTCCGAAGACCTCGACCGGAAACGCTACGAACAGTCCCGGCGGAACCTCTTCGTCAGCTGGGCCGTCACCGCTCCCCTCATGGTCCTCATGCTCTTCCACATGGCCGGGGCCCACGTCGCGGGCTTTTTGTGGATGGAGATCGCGGGAGGCGCGGTCGTCCTTTTCGGGGCGGGACGCGCCTCGCTGAAGGGGGCCTGGATCGCCCTCTCCCACGCCCACGCCAACATGGACGTCCTGGTCGTCCTGGGATCGGCCGCCGCCTGGGGAACCGCCCTGCTGTCGGCGGCGGGGCTTCCCATCGTCTCCTTCGGCGCCCTCGGCTCCATGATCATGGCGCTCCACGTCACCGGGCGGGCCATCGAGTCCTCCCTGAGGGACAGGGCCGCCAAGGAGATCAAGGGCCTGCTGAAGCTGCAGGCGCGGGAAGCCGTCGTCCTGGACGAGGAAAAGGGGGAAATTCCCGTCCCGATCGAGGCCGTGAAGGCCGGTTCTCTCGTTTTGTGCCTTCCAGGCGACCGGATCCCCGTGGACGGGACGATCGAAGAAGGGCGGTCCGCGGTGGATGAATCGATGATCACCGGGGAATCGATCCCCGTCCTGAAGGAAGCCGGAGAAACCGTGACCGGAGGCTCCCTCAACCTGACAAGCCCCCTGCGGATCCGGGTCACCCGGGTGGGACCGGACACCTTTTTGGCGAAGATGATCGGGCTCATCCAGGAGGCCCAGGGTTCGAAAATCCCCATCCAGGCCTTCGCCGACCGTCTCACGAACGCCTTCGTCCCCGCGGTGGCGTTCCTGGCCGTCATCAGCGGCCTCTTCTGGGCTCTCGGCGCGGGCCGCTTCGGCGGTTTCCTGGACAGGGCGGCGCAAATCCTTCCCTGGGTCACCCCCGTCCGGGACCCCCTCTCCCTGGGGATCTTCGCCTTCATCACGGTACTCGTCATCGCCTGTCCCTGCGCCCTCGGGCTGGCCACACCGATGGCCCTGGTGGCCGGAACGGGACAGGCCTCCCGAAAGGGGCTCGTGATCCGAAACGCCGAGGCCATCCAGACCTCCTCCGGCATCTCCGTCGTGGTGATGGACAAGACGGGAACCCTCACGGAGGGACACCCCACGGTGGCCGAGCACTCCCTGGACGGCGAAACCCTCGCCTGGGCGGCCGCCCTGGAACGTCGATCCAACCATCCCCTGGCAAAAGCCGTCGCCGCGCTGGCCGCCCCCGGCGGCCCGGAACCCGGCGCGGTGGAGGAAATCGCCGGAGAGGGAATCCGGGGCGTTTTCGGCACGGCCGAACTGTTCGTCGGACGCCCGCTGGATCCGGCCCTTTACGGAAACCAGCTCGCCCTGGGGCGGACCGTGGTGGAAGTCAGGAAGGACGGGGCACCCGCGGGATTTTTCTCCATCGCCGACCCCCTGAGGGACGATGCCGTCGATGCGGTGTCGCGACTCAAGGCCATGGGGATCCGGCCCGTCATGGCCACGGGAGACGACGAAAGGACGGCCCGCGCCGTGGCCGGGGCCGTCGGGATCGAGGAAGTCCACGCGGGTGTCCGGCCGGAGGAGAAGCTCTCCCTCGTCCGCGAACTGCAGGCCAAGGGCGGAAAGGTCCTCATGGTGGGAGACGGCATGAACGACGCCGCGGCCCTGAAAGGGGCCGATGTCGGCGTGGCGGTGGGATCCGGCATGGACCTGGCGATCGACAGCGCCGACATCGTCATCGTCTCCGGCGGCGTTTCGCGGATCGCCGACGCCGTTTCCATTTCCAGGCAAACGCTGTCGGTGATCCGCCAGAACCTGTTCTGGGCCTTCGCCTACAACTTCGTGGCCATCCCGCTCGCCATGGCCGCCCTCCTGCACCCGGTCATCGCCGAGGCCGCCATGGCCTTCAGCTCGATCTCCGTGATCCTGAACTCGCTGAGGATCCGGGCCGTTTCAGCCGAAACGCCTCAGCGGTAATCTTCCCGGACAGGGCAGAACACGTCCAGGATCCGGCAGGGCGTCAGGGCCCTCCCGGAATGCAGCGCGTTCGGCGGGATCACCACCACGTCGTTGCCCGGGGCCAGGACCCGGCTCTTGCCGTCCACCGTCAGCTCGAACGTCCCTTCCAGCAGGTTCACCACCTGCTCGTGGGGATGGCTGTGGGCGGGCAGCCCGGCTCCCTCCACGATGCGCCAGTAGGCGAGCGTCATCTTCTCCGAATGGACCAGCCTGGCGAAGAACCCGGGCGCCAATTCCCTTTCCTCGACCGTATCGAGTTCGTACACCTTCATGGTCTTGCCTCCTCTCTCCCAAAGCGGGAGGGTTTTCTAGATCAGGCCCAGCTGGGCCAGGGACAGGGCGAAAAGACCCTCCGCCGCAGCCAGCGCCAGGAAGAACCCCTTGGCCGGCCTGGAAATGCCCCGGTCTTTCAACAGGAAAACGAGCCCCAGGAACAGGAAAACGCAGGCCAGGGCACCCAGGCGGCCCAGCCACGGCAGGAAAGCCATGCTCGGCGGCAGGCCGAAAAAGAGCATCGACGGTTCGGCCCGATTGACCCAGGCAACGGACAAAGCCAGGGAAACCATGAAGAGCCCGTCGAGGCCCGCCCCGACTCCCCCCGCCAGGCGCCCGGCGATCCCCAGGCGGGAGGCTCCCTCCCGCCGGCGGTCCTTCCACGTGAAAAACAGGGAAAGGCTTCCCGCGAGGAACATCCCCGCGAACGCCGCGGTCGCCGCCGCCGTGTCGAGGTCCCGGTCGGAAAAGAGGCGGGTCGTGATCCGGTAGGGGGCGGCCGTCGCGAAAAGCTTCACCGCGAAGGGACGCACGCGGCAGGCTTTAGGTTCCAGACCCTCCGGGCTTTTCGACGGGTTGTCCAGGAAAGCCGCCACGATGCGCTCGAGCTCCCGGGAAGTGGACACCGNGTGTCCCGATCCCGGGCATAGCAGGAACGTCCCCCTGGACAGGCGCTTCGCCACCCGGCGGGTTCCCTCGGCGGGGGTGACGGGGTCGAACGCCCCCGCCAGCACCAGCGCCGGGATGTCCGAGCTCACCGGGGCGTTGGCCTCCGTGTCCGCCCGGCCCGAACCGAAGGCGAGGGCCATCTCCCTCTCCAGCCGGAGGGGGTCGTAGCCTTCGGGTTCCGCTTCAGTCACCCGGGAAAACGGGGCCTCGTCGTGTCCCTGGAGAGCGTAGTAAAGACCGTCCGACAAGTCGTCGTAGAGGAGGTCCTCCGTGAACATCGCCAAGTGGGAAACGTCCCCGGAAGCCGCGGCCCGGACCAAAAGCGGGAGGTAGGGAATGCTGTCCGAGTCGTAAAGAAAGCTGTAAAGGGCGTCGCGCAGCGTGTCCCCGGTGATGCGGACCGTTGCCGCCTTTCCCCCGGGAAGCCGGATCCGGGACAGGCGCGGATTCCGGTCCAGGGACTCCGCCGTTTCTTCCAGCACGGAACGAAGGCCCGGGAAAGCCCGCCTTGCGGCAGGATCGGCCTCCACCGCCTCGAAGAACCGATCGAAGGCGCCCCGGGCATTGGCGGGTGCCGCGGCGTACTCGTCGGCCGCCGGGTCCACCACGGAATCCAGCACCACGCAGCGGACGCCCTGGGGATCTTCGCGCATCAGCCGGAGGGCCAGGCGGGTCCCGTAGGAGATCCCGTAAAGGTTCCACTGCCGGATGCCCAGAACGCGCCTGAGGTCGGCCAGGTCCATGGCGCTCTCTCGAGTATTATAGGCATCCAAGTCCACGCCCTCCTTCCGGAGGCGATCCGCGCAGGCCCGGGCGGATTCCAGCATCGTCCGCCTTGCCGATTCGGGATCCATTTTCGGCGACAGGGCCTTCAGCCGGGCGGAACGGACCTCCGGGCAGTCCAGGGCGGGGGAGGAATATCCCACCCCCCGCTGGTCGAACAGGATGAGGTCCCGGTGGTCCAGGATGGGGGAAGAAAGCCAATCTTCGTAATAGCCGATGGACGGCCCCCCTGGTCCCCCTTCCAGGTAAAGGACCGGGTCAGGACTAGGATTTTGCGACCGGCTCTTCAGGATGAGGACGGCGATGGAGATGGTCCTGCCGCTGTCCGTTCGGGACCGGTTTTCCGGGACGATCAGCCTGCCGTATCGAACGGAACCGTCCTTCGGGACACTGAAGGGACAGTCGGCGGGCTCGAAGCGGGGGACAGGCCCTTCCCCCGCGAAGGCGGAAAGCCCTCCCAGGCAGGATGCCAGGAGGGCCAGGGAAAAAGCCGCGGCAAGGCTACGCCTCCCGCGGCCTCGGGTCATCGGAACCTCCGGTAGAGGCGCTCCATCTCGAGGGCCCGCTTGACCTTCTCCAGCAAGGCCTTCGCCTCGGCATCGCCCGGGTCCGCCTTGAGGATGTCCGCCAGCGTTCCGGAGGCTTTTTCGTAGAGCTGAAGCCGGACCTGGACTTGGGACAGGGTGCGGTAAAGCTCGGGATCCTTCTCCGCCGAATACCCCTTCAGGGCCTGGAAGAGGTGGCTCTCCGCGGCCGCCGGGTCATCGGCCCGCAGCCGGAGCATCCCCAGCTCCCTGTGGGCCGCGAAAAGTTTCCTGTCGATTTTCAGGGCGTTTTCGAAGAACCGCTCCGCCTGGTCGGGCCTGCCGATGCGGTTTTCCGCGAACCCCATGTATAGGTAGAGCTCCGCGCTGGCCCCGCCGAGCCGGAAACTGGACCGGAAAGCCTGCAGGGCCTCGTGGCCCCTACCGAGGGCCAGCATCGCCTTGCCGACGGAGAAGATGACCCTCGGGTTCTTGGGATCGTGATCGGCGGCCTTGAGAAAGTACCTCAGGGCCTTTTCGTAGTCCTTTTGGTCAAGGTAGCGGTCACCCCGGTGCTCATAGCCCTGGACAATTCCCCTCTGGATGTAGAATCCCGCCACGGAAAGCAGGACCAGGGCGAAAAACAGGACGAATAGGACATTCTGGCGGGTCCACCACTTCCTTGGGCCCTCGTGAAGCTCCTCCTCCGGGATGTCGGGAAGGTCCGTCCCAACGGGTTCCGTGCCCGCGGGTTCGCCCGCCGGCGGCGTCTTCTTTTCTTCCAAGGCTAGCCCTCCTGCACGGACTTGCCCGGTTCCTTCTCGCGACGCCTGAGTTCGCGCCGGAGGACCTTTCCCACGCTTGAAAGGGGAAGCTCGGAAACGAACTCCACCTTGCGCGGCACCTTGTAGTGAGCCAAGTGCTCCTTGCAGTGGGCGATCAAAGACTGGGCGGAGAGCTCCGCCCCTTCCTTGGGGACCACGAACGCCTTCGGCACCTCGCCCGAAACCGCGTTGGGGATGCCGATGACCGCCGACATGGCCACCCCGGGGACCTCGTTGAGCACCGTCTCGATCTCCTGCGGGTAAACGTTGAACCCCCCGACGATGATGAGGTCGCTTGCCCGGTCCAGGATCTCGATGTAGCCGTCTTCATCGACCCGGACGATGTCGCCGGTGTTGAACCACCCGTCCGCGATCCTCTCGGCCGTCATCTCCGGGGACCGGAAGTACCCCGAGAAGACCGACGGACCGCGGACCCACAGCAGCCCGTCCTCGCCGGGCCCCATCAACCGGCCCTCGGGATTTTTGACCTGGACCTCGTATCCGGGGAGAACCGGCCCGACCGTGCCTGTTTTTTTCGAGGCGAAGGAACGGTTCGCGGAGATGACCGGCGAGGTCTCGGTGAGCCCGTACCCCTCGAAAATGACCACGCCGAGCGCTTCCCGGACCCTGGCGTCCAGGGTCGGGTCGAGCCTGCCGCCGCCCGTGAGGATGTACTTCAGCGAATCCGGGCACTTTTCGCCCTTTCCCACGGCTCCGAGAATGAAGGGCAGCATCGTGGGCACGGCGATCAGGATCTCCGTCTCCGTAGCCCTCAGCGCTTCAAAAACGTTCCGGATCGGGATGAAGGAAGGCAGGATAACTTGCGGGAGCCCGAACATCAGGGGCAGCAGCCCGCAGACAGTATACCCCAGGGCATGGAAATTGGGCAGGACGTTCATGAGCACCCGGCCCGTTTCAAATCCCTCGATGCACTCGTGGACGCCCCTCGCGTTGTCGAAGAGGTTTGCATGGGTCAGCGGGACCGCCTTCGGGTCGCCCGTGGTGCCCGATGTGGCGAAGATGACCGCCATTTCCTCTGATTCGCGCGTAACGGGACGCAGGGAGAGGGGAGGAAGGTCCCCTTCCATGCCGACCGTCGCCGAAGGAATCCCCTCCTTTTCGAGGGCCTCCACCAGGGGTTCCAGGCTCTCGTGCAGGAAAACCCCGGCAGGTTCCACGTGGCGGAGGATCTTCAGGATCGAGGGGGGCCCCGCCTTCATGTTCAGGGGAACGAAGGCTCCCCCCAGCCTCCACGCGGCGACCGAAAGCACGGCAACCGTCGGACAGTTCGGCAGGAAGCAGGCCAGCCGCTCGCCTGCCCGGAAGCCCCTAGCCTCCAGGGTCCTTGCGGCAGCCTCCACCTTTTCGGCAAATGTTTTCCGGCTCCACCAGGAGCCGTTCCACCAGAGGCACCTTTCATCGGGGAAAGAGGCGTTTCGTCTCCCGATCTCCGACTCGAGCCGCTGGAATCTTTCCATCCTCGACAACTCCTCCCGTCGATGGCACTGATGCCTTTATAGCCTTTCCCGGCGCTCCAGTAAAGGCATACCTCCGTCCAATCTCCCCAAACGGGGAACGGGTACAATATCGACGACAGCCTTTCCAAAGGAGGGATCAAAAGGATGAACGAAAGGACTGGGACGGCCACACTGAGGGCGGTCGTGTTCGACTTTGGCGGGGTCCTGGCGGAAGAGGGCTTCGTCAGCGGTCTGAAACGGATCGGGCGGGACTTCGGGATCGGGGAGGAGAGGGCCCTCGATGCCGGCGAACGCCTTGTCAAGTCATCGGGGTACGTAAGGGGGCAGGCTTGCGAGGCGGATTTCTGGAACGCCTTCCGGGCGGAAACGGGCATCCAGGCACAGGACCGTACCCTCCGCAAGGCCATCCTGGACGGTTTCACCCTGCGCCCCCGCATGCTCGATCTCGCTGAATGGCTCCGCAAGCGGGGACTGAAGGTCGCGATCCTGAGCGACCAGACCGACTGGCTGGAGGCCCTGGACCGGAAGACGCCGTTCCTGTGGAAGTTCGACCTTGTGCACAACAGCTTCAGGACCGGCAGGACCAAGGACGAGGCCGCAGCTTACCTTTGCCTCCTGCAAGACCTCGACCTCCAGGGCCCCGAAGTCCTGCTCGTGGACGACCGCGCCTCGAACCTTACTCGGGCGGCGCAATTCGGAATCCGGGTCGTCCTTTGCCAGGACCCGGAAACCGCCGAGGCTGAGATCCGATCGCGGGTTTCGAACCTGTAGACGTCAAAAAAAGTCCGGCGGGTCGCTCCCCGCCGGGTTGGACCTTCATCACAAAAATGACCGTAACGGCTAGGCGTGACCTTGCTGGGCGTGCTCCACCCATCCCCGGTCGAGGTCGGAGATCATGTCCCGCAGTTCCTGGAGATCGTAGTCGATGTACTCGATAAAGCAGCTCAGGTCCGACGTGCAGTTCAAGTTCAGCACGACTTCGGGTTCCCTGTCCATCTCCATTCCCTCCTTTTCCTCCGTTTTGCGCGCGGCAGCCGGCTTTTCGGCAGCCTTGGCCCGCTGCCTTTTCATCGCCTCGTCCTTCACCTGGCGGTCCAGCTGCATGAGGACGAGAACCTCTTCGTCGGTCCGCCAGATGTACTCAGGGGGAAGGTAAAGGGTTTCATCCAGGTCCCCGACGGAGTAGGTGAACATGACCCGCCCGCTAGGGCCCACCTCGATATCGGTGATCACGATGTCACGGTCGTCTTCTTCCACCCCGTAGTACGCCTTCGCATACAGGCGGCAGAGCTCCACCCCCCTTTGCTCCAGCTTCCGGCGCAAATCAACGTAGGTTTCGAACTCGCTCTTCTTCACGGCATGCAGCCTCCTTCCGCTTTGAAAGCATTATACCCTACTATCTGGGTGAAAGGGTAGACCAAGGCGTCAGAAAAATCGGCGCCTCGCAGGGCTTGACATCGTATTTAATCGGTGCTATAAAGCACCACAATATCTGCAATTCGCGGAGGAAGAAAATGAGACTTCATTCCGTAACCCCTAAGACGAATCGCTTCTTCGCCATCCGCTATTATTTTACCGGCGTGGGACCCCCTCGGAGGGCCGACGCCTAGGCGTCCGTGCCGATTCGAGGCCGGGGTCCCCGAAAAGGGATCCCGGCCTTTTTTTATTTCCCGAAAGGAGACGTGATCGCGATGGAATGGGAACAGGGAAGCATGGAAGCGCTGCAGAGGACCGTCAGGCGGGTTTGGGACCGAGTTCCCCTGACCCGGTGCAGGATGGAGCAAGCCGGTGTCACCCCCGAGGACATCAGGAAGCCGGAAGATCTCCGACGCCTGCCCTTCACGACCAAGCAGTACATGCGGGACGCCTACCCCACCGGCCTGCTGGCCTGCGACAAGCGGGAGCTCGTGCGCTACCACGCTTCCTCCGGGACGACGGGGAAACCCACCGTTGTCGCCTACACGAGAAACGACATCGCTTCCTGGACCGAGTGCATGGCAAACTGCCTGGAAACCGCCGGGGTCACCGCGGATGACACCTTCCAGGTCATTCTCGGCTACGGCCTTTTCACCGGCGCCCTTGGGTTCCACTACGGCGCCGAGGCCATCGGGGCCGCCGTTGTCCCGACGGGAGGCGGCTTCACGGAGCGGCAGCTCCTCCTGATGGAGGATCTCGGCACCACCGTCCTGACCAGCACCCCGTCCTACGCCCTGCACCTGGCGGAGCTGATCCGGGAAAGGAACATCCGGGAACGGATCCCCCTGCGCATGGTGATCCTGGGCGGGGAAGCCTGGTCCGAGGCTATGCGCGAGCGCATCGAGAAGGAACTGGACGTCGTGGCCATCGACTCCTACGGGCTTTCGGAGATCATCGGCCCCGGCGTGGCCATGGAATGCGGCTGCCGCAGCGGCCTCCACCTGAACAGCAGGCATTTTCTCGCCGAGATCATCGACCCGGCTACCGGCGAAGTGCTGCCGGAGGGAGAGGAAGGCGAACTGGTGATCACCACCCTCACCAAGGAAGCCATGCCGCTGGTCCGCTACCGGACCCGGGACCTCACCCGCATCATCCCGGAACCCTGTCCGTGCGGCAGAACCGGCATCCGCCTGGCACGCGTCAAGGGGCGCAGCGACGACATGCTCATCATCCGCGGCGTGAACGTCTACCCGTCGCAGGTGGAAGCGCTGCTGGCCCGGATCGCCGGGCTTTCCCTGAACTACCAGCTGGAGGTCACCGAAAAAGATTACCTGAAGGAACTGACCGTCCACTGCGAATCCGAGGCGGCACTGGACGAGGAAGCTTCCCGGAACCTGGCCCGCTTCGCCTCGAAAAAGCTCAACGAGGGACTCGGCATCCGGGTCGGCTTCAACCTGCTGGCCCCCGGGACCCTGGAACGCTCCACCGGCAAGGCCGTCCGCATCCGGAAAGCGGCTTGAATCCTATAAACCATAAGGAGGGAGTCAAGATGATGGAAAACAAAAACGTGCGGCTTCATACGCAAATGGGGATCACCAGGAGCATCGACGCGGAAGCGCTGCTCGACGAGCAGACCGGCCTGGCCCTGGCTTACCAGGAGGCACGGGCGGCTACAGGATTCATGTCCGACTGGGAACGCTCCCACCCGGCAAAAGGACGCTGACTTCTTCATCCGGACGCCCTGAGGGGGGCCCGCCGAACGGACCGGGCCTCCCTCAGCGGGGCCTGAAGTCCAGGGACGCGGAGTTGATGCAGTAGCGCTTCCCCGTCGGCGGGGGCCCGTCGTCGAAGACGTGCCCCAGGTGCGCGTCGCACCGGGCGCAGAGCACTTCGACCCTCCGCATGAAATGGCTGAGGTCTTCCCGGGTTTCGACGCGGTCGGCGCCAAGGGGCTTCTTGAAGCTGGGCCAGCCCGTGCCGGAATCGAACTTGTCCCTCGAGTCGAAAAGCTCGTTTCCGCAGCAGACGCAAACGTACGTCCCGTCCTCGTGGTGATCCCAGTACCTGCCGGAGAAGGGCGGCTCCGTCCCCTTCTTCCGCGTGATCCGGAACTGCTCCGGCGTCAACTCTTTCGCCCAGTCGTCCTCGAACTTCACGATCTTCTCGACCACGGTTCATCCCTCCCTTCGGTTCACGCCCTTCACCTTCAGCCCCTTGTACAGGGCCTTGATCGAGTCGATCTCCCCGTGAAGGGTCGGATCCTCCTCCCGGCGGTTACTGCCCGTCGCCACCACGTCCAGCCCGGGCCCCGCCAGCACTGCCGCCCCGAAAAGGTTGTTCCCCTCCGCCACAAGGCGCTCGGTGAGGGGATAGATGTCCTGGCGGATCACGATCAGCAGCCGTTCGGCCTCTTCCAAGGTCATCACGCTCCTGGAGCCTGTCCTGCGCTTAGCATATCACGCGTTCGGGACACCCGAAATGATATCTTTTAATGCAAGAATCCCCCTTTTATGATTACAATAGGTTATCCTTTCTGCGAAGGGGGGCCTGCCATGTCCGTCCGTTTGACCGGTATCCCGGAAAAAACCCGTCCTTTGGCCGAGCGCCTGGGGGAAATCCTGGTGCCCCGCCCCTCCTCGACCTTTGCCTTTCGCCTGGATTCCGGTTCCATCCTGGTGGTCGACCGCTCTTTGCCGCCGGAGGAAGGCTGCCTGGCCGTGGTCGCCACGGAAGCCGGGAACCTGGCCTGCCGCCGCCTCGAGCGGGGCTTTGTCCCCTCCAGGGTCTGGGGGCGGGTCACCTGGATCCTGAAGGACCCGAACGGGAGGTAGGATGCGGTGCGCTTTGCCCTCTGCGACTGCAACAACTTTTTCGTTTCCTGCGAACGGCTCCTGCGCCCGGACCTGGAAGGAAAGCCGGTCATCGTGCTTTCCTGCAACGACGGGTGCGTCATCTCCCGGTCCAACGAGGCCAAGGCTCTCGGCATCCCCATGGGAGAGCCCTTCTTCAAGGTCCGGTCCCTGGCGGAAGTCCACGGCGTCACCGTCTTCTCCACCAACTTCGCCCTGTACCACGAGGTCTCCCGCCGCGTCATGGCGATCCTCTCCCGCTACACCGGCCGGATGGAAACCTACTCCGTGGACGAAGCGTTCCTGGATCTCTCCATCGCCTCCCTGGCCGACCCCGTGGAGTACGCCAGGGAAATCCGAAGCACGCTGCTCAGGGAGATCGGGATCCCCGTCTCCATCGGCATCGCCCCCACCAAGACCCTGGCCAAGCTGGCCGCGGACAGGGGAAAGAAAGACCCCGAAACCGGGGGCGTCTTTTCCCTGGAGGGGGTGGACCTGGACGCTTTCCTGGAAAAGGTCCCCGTCGGGGACGTCTGGGGAATCGGGCGGCGGTGCACCGAATCCCTCGTCCGCTTCGGCATCCGAACGGCACGCCGGTTCCGGGACGCCAGGGACGAATGGCTGCGCCGGCACTTCTCCGTCCGGGCGGTCCACACCGCCTGGGAGCTGCGGGGAATCTCCTGCATCCGGCTGGTGGAGGAGGACCCCGCCCAGAAGTCGATCCAGGTTTCCCGTTCGTTCGGCAGGCCGGTATCCGACCTGGAAAGCCTGAAGGAGGCCGTGACCGCACACGCCGTATCGGCCGCGGAACGGCTGAGGCGCCAGGGACTCGCCGCCGGGACCCTGCAGGTCACCATCGCCACCAGCCGATTCCGGGGGAACTTCTTCGCCCCCGCCGCCACGATGAAGATGGACGCCCCCACCTCCAGCAGCCTTTCCCTGGTGAAGGCCGCCCTCGAAGGCCTCGAGCGGATCTACGCCCCCGGGCACGCCTTCACCAAGGCCGGGGTCATCCTCCTCGACCTGGGCCCCGACGGAATGGCCCAACAGGGGCTGTTCGACGGAGAGGAGGCGCTGCAGAGGCGGAAGAGGGACCGGGCCCTGATGGCCGCCGTGGACGCGGTCAACCGGACCCTGGGAGCGGGAACGCTGAAACCGGCCCTGCTGTTTTCGAAGGAGAGGGAATGGGAACCGAAGCACGAAATGCTGTCGGAAGGGATGACGGCTGTTTTGCAGCCGGGGAAAGGAAGGGGAATGCTGCAATGACGTACAAGGACGAACCCGTTTACTACCCGCAGGACGAAATGAATACGCCCCTGCTGCTGGTCACGTCAGGATGCTCCTACAACAAGTGCGCGTTCTGCTCCATGTACAAGGACGTTCAATACAGGCAGGTCCCGTTCCCGGACATCGAAATGCAGTTGCGGAGCGGAGACGCCTACACCGAAAAAGTGTTCCTGGGTGGCGCGGATCCGTTGTCCATAGGGTTCGACAAGATGAAGCGGTTGCTGGACCTGGTCCGTCGCTACCTGCCGACTTGCGCGTGCGTGGCCTCTTATGCGTCCGTAAGGAACATTTCCGCGTATACGGTCGAACAGTTGTCTATCCTTCACGATGCGGGACTCAGGCTCCTCTACATCGGCTTCGAGACCGGCCGGGACGACATCCTGGAGCTGATGAACAAAGGCCATACGGTCGGCGAAGCGATCGAACAGGCGAAAAAACTGAACGAGGCAAAAATACCGTTCAACTCCGTCATCATGTATGGAATCGCTGGAAAGGGCGAATCCGTGGACAACGCCGTTGCGACCGCCAAAATGCTCAACCAGTTCGTGACGAACAGAATCATCACCATGAACCTGACGGTTTTTTACGGGACGGAGCTAGGCAAGAGAGTGGAAAGAGGGGAGTTCGTTCCTCCAACTGGAAGGGAAAGGCTGCTGGAAATACGGTCGCTGCTGGAAAATCTCGAACCCCGTCAGCCCACGGTGTTCGATACGACCCACCCGACAAACCTCATCAAGATCAAAGGCACCCTGCCCCAAGACAAAAAGCGACTGCTGGGCGAAGTAAACCGGTACGTAACCGTTTCCCCGGAAGGGAACGGCCCCGGCTGCTGAGCCGAGGCCGTTCCTCTCCTATTTCTCTGTCCCTTTGGTCGTTGCCCTCTCCGCCAGTTCCAGGGTGTTCTCCAGGAGCATGGCGATCGTCAGGGGCCCCACTCCGCCCGGCACCGGGGTGATCCACGAGGCCCTTTCGGCGGCCTCGTCGAATTTCACGTCACCCACGATCCCTTCCGGTGTCCTGTGGATCCCAACGTCCACCACGACGGCCCCCTCTTTCACCATCGAGCCGTCTACGATCCCGGGCTTGCCGGCTGCCACAACCAGAACGTCGGCCTGCAGGGTCTCTGCCGCCAGATCGGGGGTCCGGCTATGGCAGACCGTGACCGTCATGTTCGCCGCAAGCAGCAGCTGGGCCATCGGCTTGCCCACGATGTTGCTCCGGCCCACCACCACCGCCTTTTTCCCTTCAAGGGGAATGCCGTGATCCCGAAGAAGCCGCATCACTCCCTTGGGGGTACAGGGCACCACCCCCGGCAGCCCGCACGCCAACAGCCCCGCGTTGAGAGGGTGGAAGCCGTCCACGTCCTTGCACGGGTCGATCCGCTCGATGGTGCGGTCCGCGCTGAGTCCTTTCGGCAGCGGAAGCTGAACCAGGATCCCGTGAACCGACGGATCGCCGTTGAGCCGGTCGACGAGCGCGAAAAGCTCCGGCTCCGCCGCATCAGCAAGCAACTCGTGCCGGAAGGATTTGAACCCGACCTCCGCGCACGCCTTTTCCTTCTGCCCGACGTAGATGGCGGAGGCGGGGTCATTTCCCACCAGCACCACCGCCAAGCCCGGGACGACGCCCTTTTCCTTCAGGATTGCGCAGCGCGCCTTCAGCTCTTCCAGGATTTTCCGGGCCGTTTCCTTTCCGTCCAGGATTTTCGCCATGCTTGCCCTCCTAGAATAGCCCCGTGATGCGGCCCTGCTCGTCCCGGGAAACCCGGTCCGGCCGGAACAATTCTACCACGCGGATTTTCTTCGTTTCTGCCCTTCCGGGGGCGCTTTTTCCCGAGGTCTTTTTTCCGCGAGGCTGGATGGCAATCACGGGAAAAACGACCGCGATTCCCCGATTCCGCCTTTTCTTTTATTTCTTCAGGATCGTGTCCAGCACCGTTTGCCTGTCCAGTTTCTTCGTGCAGAAGAACCAGTCGTGGCAGGTCATCCCCTCCTGGCTTTCCATCCGTTCCTTCGCCACGCCGCAGGAACCGGCCGTGGGAACGATCACGTCGTCCCCGGGCCTCCAGTCCGCCGGGGTGGCAACGGAAAAGGCGTCCGCGGTCTGCAGGGCGAGCAGGGCCCGGTAGAGTTCGTCGAAGTTCCTTCCGAGGCTCAGCGGATAGTAGATGATCGCCCGGATAATCCCCTTCGGGTCGATGATGAACACCGCCCTCACGGCCTTCGTCGAGCTTTCCCCGGGCTGGATCATGCCGTACTTCTTCGCGACCTCCATGGTGATGTCCTCGATCAGCGGGAAACGAACTTCCACATCCTTCATTCCCCGGTATTCGATTTTTTCCTTGATGGTCCGCAACCAGGCGATGTGGCTGTAGAGCCCGTCCACCGAGAGCCCGACCAGCTTGCAGTTCGCCTTCTCGAACTGCTCCTGCATCGAGGCAAATGTCATGAATTCCGAAGTGCAAACGGGGGTAAAGTCTGCGGGGTGGCTGAACAGGATCACCCAACTACCTGCATACTGTTCCGGGAAATTGATCTCCCCCTGGGTCGTGGACGCCTTGAACGAGGGGGCTTTATCACCGATGCGGGGCATGGAGACACAGGTGGCTTCATTCGTGGATTCCATTTCGATTCCTCCTTTTGACTCGGTTTTTCAGACGCTTCTCATGTTGATATTTATAATCGTTTTATTTTAGGAAGTCAAGGGGTCTGAAAAAGTGTAATGACCCCCTGGAATTGGCACAACTTACGCGCTTAATTCCTGAACCTTGTCAAACAAAACCGGCGGCTTATATCCCAGGGCCTGGTAAGGCCGTTCCGTGTTGGTGTGCCGGATCCAGGAACCGATGACACGCTGGGCCTGGGACAGGGATTCGAACCGGTGCTGCCAGGCGCACTCTTCCTTCAGGCTCTTGATGAACCGTTCCACGATCCCGTTCTGCTCCGGCGTGTAGGGCGTGATGAATTCCTGGGTCAGCCCGTAGCTTCTGACGGTGTTCGTGTAGCGCTTGCTGGTGAAGACCAGGCCGTTGTCGCTTCTCAGGATGATCGGCTTCGTGGTTCTTCCCAGGTGCCCGAAACGGCAGATCAGCGCTTCTTCAAGGGCCGCTTCCGGACCTGCCAGTGCTTCTTCTGCAGGATCCTCTGGATCACCTTGCGGTTCTCGTTCAGAAGAAGGGCAATCCGCCGGTACCCGTAGGTCGGGAACTTCTCGATGCAGTCGGACACCTTCTGTACCTTGTCAGGGTTCAACGGAATCCGCCTTTTCCGGGGCTTGTAATAAAAGCTTCGCCTCGGCAGGCCCAGGATCCGGCAAATCTTCCTGATGCCGACCTTCTTCCCCTCTCGTTCGAGGTCCGCCTGTAGGGCCCTATGCTTTCGGGGGTTGGCCGAACAGACGCCTGGCTTTTTTTTAGGTGATTGCTCCCTATCTGGCACCTGTATTAGGATGGTGCCATGGAGCTCAAAGCCTATGAATACTTAATTCGTAGCGAGTCCGCAGCGAGAAAATACCTGTTGGGATTTTGCTGGAAAAACCAACAGAGATTTTGTCCTGTCTGCCGACAGAGGAAACTTTACAAGTTGACTGACGGTAGGCGTCGCTGCTCCCGCTGCGGTTACACGTTCCACGACTTCTCGGGAAGGTGGCTCAATCTCGTTAATCTTCCCTGCGACCAGTGGCTCCGGATCATCAAGCTTTTCGAACTGGAGCTTTCCGCCAGGAAGATCGCCCAGCAGGTGGCAGTTTCCTACAAAGTCGCACACCGTGCTGTCATGGTTATCCGTGCCGCCATCCTCGCTCACGCACCCGATGCTGAAATGCTCCTGGGCGGCGAAGTCGAGCTCGATGAATCCTACTTCGGCGGCAGGCGTAAAGGCAAACGCGGCCGCGGAGCTGCAGGAAAGGTTCCCGTGTTTGGTATCCTGGAACGAGATGGACTCGTCCACGTACAGGTCGTTCCCAACGTCAAGGCCGAGACGCTGGTAGGCATGACGGTAAAGAAGGTTCGCCGTGGGAGCATC
>AQRZ01000055.1 GCA_000402835.1 Synergistetes bacterium JGI 0000079-D21 | reverse complement strand
ATGGAGAACAACCTCAGGAGCCGTCCAAAGGACGTGGCGGAGCAATACGAAAGCCAGATCAAGGACCTGCAGGCCAAGGTCGGGGAACTCGTCCTGGAGGTTGATGTTTTAAAAAAAGCCAAGCGTCTGTTCGGCCAACCGTTTGACGACGAGATCCGGCCGGAAGCTCCCCTCGTTTCGGAGCTGCGTGCGATCCGTGCTTTGAAGGACGGGATCATTTCACAGGATGAGTACGACCTCTTTATCGGGGTGAAGGGCGCAGGGCTCGCCGTTCCCGGAACCGAACCCGGCAAACCGCCCAAAAGGGCTTTAAGACCGGAGGAAAGAGAGGAATTGAACCGTTTCTTCCGTTCGGAGGAATCGAAAGAATGGGAGGAAACGGACCTTGCCCTCTAGTTCCGGAGTCAATCCGAGGAGAGGCGAAATCTGGTTGGTGAGCCTGGACCCCACTATTTCGGTTCCAGCTGGTAGGTGACCCGGTGGCCGGTAATTTCGGCGTATTTCTCGACGGTTTTGAGCGAAGAGACCCTGCCGGATTCCATCCTCGCGATGGCAGATTGTGAAGTTCCCATCCTTTCCGCGAGGTCTTTCTGCGTAAGGCCTGCCGCCCTGCGGGCGAGGATCAGCATGCGGGCAAGCTGATACTGCCCTGAAAGGGCTTCGTATTCCTTCTTGAAGTCCGGGTTCTTGAGAAGATCTTTCTTGATCTTGTTGAACTCGATGATCATCCCGGTACCCTCCTTGCCCTTTCCCTGGCGATGTCAATATCACTCCTGCGCAGCTTTTGTGTCTTCTTGTGGATCACTCTAAGGATGAAAACGCGCCTTCCGCTTCGGGTAACATATAGTCCTCGGGCGATTCCGCTTTTCGCCCTCGCCCGGAGCTCCCACAACTCCTCTTCAACGTGCTTTACGTACGGCATTCCTACGGCAGTCAGGCCCAAATCCTGGATCATCTCGATAACGTGCGTCAGACTGGCCTGAAGGTCGATGGGGATGGAGTTGAATTCCTGAAGCACGGTTTCGTCAGAGAAAACCACGATCCAGGATGGAATGGATTGATGCCCTTGATTGACCATGTCCGCCTCCGTTTCGCGGAATAATTATATCAAAAATGATATATTTTGCAATGGAATCCCGCTTGCTTCCTTCCTGGTTTCAGGACGGTCCCTTCACTTCTTTATCCCCTCGAACTTCCCGAGCAGCGCCCGCATCTCGTCGGTCAGCAGCGCCACGGCCGGACCCGGCGATGTCGCCGACAATCGCTCCAAGCATGGGGCATCCCTCCATGATTCGAGATAATGACGTATAAACTAATCATACGGGCCGGGAGCGACAGGATAGGACGGCAAGGGGGAGGTTGGGGCTGCCATGAGCCTGGCAAGGGAAGTGCTCAAGTACGCGAAACATCCCGGCAGGATCCTCCCGCGTTTAACGAGCAAGGTGCTGGGGGCCCTCAGCTTCTTCCTCGCGAAGGCATGGGTCGGGCTCAGGGGGCGCGGCGCCCTGCGCAAAGGGCGGCGCATCTTCCTCTACGGGGCTTTCGGGGGAAGGCGATTCGACGACAACAGCGCCGCCTTTTTCGAGTACATGGTTGCCAACCACCCGGAGATCGATTCCTGCTGGGTCATCCGGAAAGACTGTTTCGACGGGAAGATCCCGGGCCGCCCCCTGCCGGACCGGGAAAGAGTCGCTTTCAAGGACACGTTCAGGGGAAACGTCCTGGCCCTGGTGGCCGACGTGTTCGTCTATTCTCACGGAAGGTACGACATCACCGACTACCCCAAGAGCGACACCCCTTGCGCCTTCAACGTCATGCTGGACCACGGCTTTACCGCCCTTAAGAAGACTTCGATGGTCCCCCTGCCGACGGGTCGAACCGTCGCGGCTGCGGCTCTGGACCTGGACCTGATCGCCGCGGGATCGGTGGGGGAAGCGAAAATCCACGAAAGGGAATGGGGCATTCCCCCGGAAAAGATCGCGGTCACGGGACTTGCCCGCTACGACCGGCTTTATTCCCTGGCGCAGGCCAGGACGGCCCCGCCCCGGAACATCCTGTACATGCCGACCTGGAGACAATGGAATTCGAGGAAGGTTTCCCTCTCCGGAACCGAATTCTTCCGCCAGGCCAGGGCTTTCCTCGCCGACGAGGCCCTCAACGAATGCCTCGCCCGGAACGGCCGGACCCTTCAGCTCTACGTCCACATGTGGATGAGGGAGTTCTTCGAGGACTTCAAAAAAGGTCTTTCCCTGGAAAACATCGAGATCCTCGACCAGGGGGTCGACCTCCAGGAAGTCCTTGTCGGCAGCTCCCTGCTGGTCACGGACTATTCCAGCGTCTGCTGGGATTTTCTCTTCCTGGACAGGCCCGTCCTCTTCTACCAGTTCGACCGAGAGGAATTCCTGGAGCATACGGGTTCCTACATCGACCTCAGGAAGGACCTTTTCGGTCCGGTCGCGGGAACAGCGGAAGAGGCCTCGGCCTGGGTGCGGAAATTCGTCGAGGAATGCTTTTCCGCGCTTCCCTTCCGGCCCCGGATGGAGGAGATGAAAAAATTCGCCTTTGCCCACCGGGACGGCAAAAACTGCGAGAGACTGGCCCGGGAGATCCTGTCACGCTTGCCCGCATAGGCCTAAAGTTTAATTTTTCCTCGACAAAGGGCTCCCCTCGGAATAAGATAAAGTGCTCTCACGAATTATCGCGGTAGATCGTCATCGGACCAGCCTTGAGTTCGAGGAATCCCATTCTGGAGGTGAAAGCATGAGAGGTCGGTTCAAGTTCCAGGACGACTGGATCTACAAGATGCCCGTGCACTTCGGCGGACACGCGTTTTACCCGGTCAGGGTCGTGTACGGGGATATGACCTGCCTGCGGGTCGGTTTCGAAACGGACCCGGAAAAGCTGCTGCCGCTCATCCCCGAGGATTTCGAACTCCTAAAGCCCAGGGTGAACGTGCAGTACGCGAACTGCCGCGAAGTGGACTGGATGGCGGGAGGGGATTACCGGCTGATCCAGGTGTCGGCCCCGGTCCGGTACATGGGAAATTCCGAGGGGCTCGTCGGGGAATACGCCCTCGTCGTCTGGGAGAACAAGACCTGCCCCATCATCGGCGGGCGGGAGGAGGACGGCGTCCCGAAGATCTTCGCGGACATCGCCATGGAGCGCCACAACGGGGACCACTGGTTCACGGCCGCGAGCTACGAGAGCGTCAACTTCCTCAAGCTGGACTTCCAGAAAAAGGGAGAGATGTCCGAGGAGGCCATCGCTGAAATCAACAAGAACCCGAAGGTCAACCTCTTCGGCTGGCGGTACCTCCCGAACCTCGGGAAGGGCGGGGCGACCCTGAGCCACGCGACCCTTTACCCGCAGGAGTCGACGGTCAAGCAGGCCTGGACGGGGGAAGGCGCGGTCACCTGGACGAAGGTGGCCCCGGATGAGCACCCCCTGCAGTGGACCATCATCAACACCCTGGCCGACCTGCCGGTGCTCAAGGTCGCGGACGCGATGATGATGAAGACGGTGGCCCGGCTCAACGTCGGGGATTCGAGAATCCTGCCCTAGGGTGGAAAGGAAGCCGAAGATGAGCGGATATTTCGAGAACAAGGTGGCGGTGGTGACGGGAGCGGCTTCGGGAATCGGCCTCGGGATCACGGAGAAACTGCTTTCAAGCGGGGCCTTGGCCGTTTTCATGGGAGACTTGAAAGAGGAAAACCTCAAAAAGGAATCGGAGAGGCTCGCCCTTGCCTATCCCGGGAAGGTTTTCCCCCTGCAGACCGACGTGACGAAGCAGGAGCAGGTCGAGGCGCTGTTGAAGGCCGCGAAGGCCCATGCCGGCCATCTCGACTTCGTGTTCAACAACGCGGGGATGGGCATGACGCTGCCGACCGAGCAGATCACCTTCGACATCTGGCGGTTCCTGGTCGACCTGAACCTGCTGGGCGTCGTTTACGGGACCTATTCCGCGATCCCCATCATGAGGGAACAGGGGTTCGGGCACATCGTGAACACGGGATCCATCGCCGGGCTCATCCCGGTCCCCTACCAGGCCGTTTACGCGGCGACCAAGGCCGCAGTCATCTCCATGACCGAAAGCCTGCAGTACGAGCTCGAGACGGAAGGCCTGCAGTTCAGCGTCTTCTGCCCGGCCAACGTGCTCACCCCGATCTTCGGGACCATGACCCCGCCGCCGGATTCCGTCACGGTGCCGGACGCCATCGACTACCTCTTCGGGGAACTGGAGAAGAAGGCCGTCGTGATCTGCCTCCCGCAGAGCGCGAGGGATCTCGAGGCCCTGTACAGGGTCGACCGGCCGGAGTACGACAAGTTCATGCGCAACCTCGCGGCCGAGCGGAGGGAAAACTACCGGACGAAAGGCACGTACTGCTAGGAAAAACCTGTTTGCGTCAGGCCGAAGCTTCAGCGCCCGATGCCATCTTTTCGACGAGCCCCAGGAGGTGCAGCAGGTAAAGGAGCAGGCCCCCGTTTGCGGCCAGGATCACGCCGATGATCCGCCCCGGGATGAGGTTTGCGATGAGCATCGAGGCCCCGAACAGGATGGAGACCAGGTTCATCGTCACCTGGACCGCGGTGAGCCTCGCCAGGACCGGCGGGACCGGCTCGCGCGGGCCCTCTCCCCGGGCCAGCATGGGTGCGACGGTCCTCTTCAGGCCCAGCACCCCGCCCGTGACGTTGAGCACGCCGATGAGGAGCGTCAGGTGGGGGACCAAAATCCCCGGGATGATGCAGGAGATCACGCCGAGCGCCGCGAAGGGAAAGCCCAGGAGGATCATCAGCCACGTCCGGCGGAACGGCCCGATGGGGGTGCTTCCCGAGGCCAGCATCTGGATCGCCAGGATCACCACCAGAAGCCCGAGCTGGGCGCTCCCCGAGAAGGGGATCAGCCCGAGGTTCACGGGGACCAGCAGCGCCCCCAGGATCACCATGAAAACCCCCGTCAGGAGGATCATCGCCTTGTCGATCGAAAGGCCGCTTTCCGCCTCCGGAATTTTCGCCGCCTCGGGGTAAAGCCGGTAGACCTCATGGAGCAGGGAACCCAGGACCAGGATCGCCGCCCCGTAGACCAAAACGACCACGGCCGTCATCCGCACGGACAGCAGGTCGTGCTTCCACACGAGCAGGCCGATACCCATCGATAGCAGGTAGACCGCCCCGCAGGCCGGGGCCAGGAACTTCAATATCCCGCCGTGCTTCGCCCAGGCGGGGGCCTTGTCCGGGGAAAGGAAAATCCGGAGCAGCAGCGCGAGGCCTCCCAGGCCGAAACAGGCGGCCAGCGCCAGTCGGGGAACCGTGCCCAGGATGTCCGGGACGAAGCAGGTCACGATGCCGACGGCGGCGACGAGCACCCCCGCGGCCAGCAGGCCCCTTGAACGCCTCATGTCGCCGAACGGGGTCTTCCCCAGCGCCACCATCTGCAGGGCGAAGAAAAACAGGAGCAGCCCGTACAGCCCGTTCTCGTAATAGGGAAGGGCCCCGGTAGACACCGGGAAGAGCAGGATCCCGGCGACTCCCACCGTCATCCCGGCGAGGAAGAGGAGGATCACTTCCAGGTCCAGGTCCGCGTCCTTGAACATTCGTTTCCCCCCTGCTTCAGGATCCCGTACAAATTCCCATCTAATTATATCCTTCCAGCCAGGGGCCACGATGTTTTGCCAGTCAACCGGTTAAAAAATCGATGTTCCGAAAGGGGCTGTTGCCGTCCGAAAGCGGAGGGCTCCGACGGAAAAGGAGGGGGATCGCGGCAGGGAACTCGGGGAACTCAACGCAGAAATGGCCCCATGGGCTAACGGTAGCCGAAGTGGAACGGTGGAAGGAACGGTTCCTGTCCGGGGCGGAGAACGCCCTGAGGAACCGCCCCAGGGACGAAGAGGAAGAGTGGAAACCTGCGGATCGTGCCCGCGGTGAACCCGGAACTGTCTGAGCGAATCCGGCAATTGATCCAGGCCCATCCGACTTACGGTTACAGGCGGATATGGGCCCTTTTTCTTAGTCTCGGCCATCGACATCACCCATATCCCCTGCGGGAAAGACGGGTGGGGACACCTGGTGGCGCTGGTGGACTGCCACGACAGGACCTGCATCGGGTATGAATTTGCCCTCCGGGGCCGGGCGAAAGAAGCGGAGAGGGCTCTGGAAGAAGCCTGTCTGAACCGTTTCGGGACCTTGAGGAGCGAACGGTACAAACCGGTGATCCGCAGCGACAACGGCCTTGTGTTCCAAAGCCGGAGATTCCGGGAAATGTGCCGGGATTACGGATTGCCCCAGGANTTCGTGACGCCCTATACGCCGGAACAGAACGGCATGATCGAAAGATTTTTCAGGAGCCTGAAGGAAGAATGCGTCTGGTTGAGGAATTTTCGGTCCTTCGACGAAGCCAGGCGGGAAATCGCTGGCTGGATTCACTGGTACAACGAGGGGAGGCCCCATCAATCTCTGGGGTACCTTTCCCCGAAGCAGGTTCGGCTAAAACAAGCGACATTAGTGACTTGATTTCTGGGGAGCACTACATTCGTTCATGTGGTTGAAAGAATCCCCCACGAGCCAGAAACGGAAACCGAAAGGGGAATTCCGACCACTGCATGAAAAAATCAGGGAAAACCTGATTGTTCGAACTTCTGGAATTGACTAAAATCCAATTAAGGTCTTTTGGGAAAGCCAGGCTCCTTTAGTGCTCAAAAAAGGATGCCGAATCAGGCGGGAACAAGTAGGGAGAGAAGGCTCGCCGGGAACAGCGCGCTCAGGGAGAAAAGACAAACCAAAGGAGTAGCAAAAGGGGCAAGTCCCTCCTAGGGGTTGACCTGAGCGACTCCATCTCTCGGATAAATAGCCGGTCAACCTGGCTTAACAGGAGACCGCGGTAGGGAATCTCTAACCGGGTTCCGATTTAGGCGGTTTTCGGAACTTGAATTAAGAAAGCCCGAAGGCATACCCATTACAACGAAGCAACAAACACGCATGTGAAATAGGGGTGAAGAAGCAATCAGGCAGGTTGTTTGTTCAATCTGTGGGATTAAGGACCGGAGAAGCCTTCTTGATGCCGGAATTTTACAGCCCCTTGATCCTGTTGGGGTTGGGAATTGCTAGAAGAACACCCCTAACTTGTTGTTTTAGAGGTGATGCCGCTTGTGGAATTCGGTTTTTGTCCTTTTTGGTTTTACCCTGGTTACTCTATCCGGTCTTTCCATATTCTTCATCCGAAAACAGGCTGGTAAGAACGCGATCGAGAGCGCTTCGAGAATACAGAAGGTTTCTGATAAATTTTTCCAGCTTGTTGAAGATTTAAGAAAAGAGATCCATGAAGAAAAAACCAGGCGCATAGAAGAAGAGCGACAAATTATAGAATCTATCAGATCCTGCCAACAGAAACAGATGAACGAGATACAAGAAAGAATATCCGCACTTGAACAACAGTTGTCCCCTCTTCTGGAACAACAGGAAAAGATTAGCGACATCCTTCAGCAATTCCGAGATGTTCTTGCGGAGATCTCAGCAGAAATTTGGAGGGGCAAACTGCAATTCGGTGAGAAAATTGAAGCCCTGAGAAGTGAAATGAAGCAGGAATCCAGACTTAATGGAAACTCTCTGGAATCGATTCGAGTTGCCATTGAGAATCTTCACAAATCCGTGTTGGAACAGAAGGAAGAGATTTTCGGAATTGAAAGGAAAATCCAAGCCGGAAAGGATGCGATAAAGTCTCTTTCAGTTGATTTTGCACAGGCAATGAGCAAACTAATGATGCTCGAAGCAAGACTTCAGGCCACCGAAGAAAAAGTAAAGGAGTATCGCGATTCGCAGGAAGCCCTGGAGCTAAACATGCGCGAGATCATATCCGAATCCAGGAGCAACCTTTCAGAGGCCTTGTCCCGAAATTCACTCCGTTTTACCGAGCTCGAGGAAAGGATTCGGGATCATGTGGATTCATCTGTCCAGGAGAGTTTGGATCAGAAAAGGAAAACGGCCGAAATCGAATCCGAAATCCAGGCGGCAATACACGCAATAGGAAAAATGGAGGCTGATATCCCCGGTATCGTTGGGACGTACATCGACGTGGCTCTATTGCCGAGAGTTGAAGAAATGAAAAATGACCTTGCCGCTCATGAATCGAACATCCATCATCGAGTCGAAGCCCTGAAAAACGCCTTCGAAGACTTTTCCGAAAAGATTTCCTCTCTTTTGGAAAACCATGCGGAGAGGAAGGATTTAGAAAAAGTCCTGATGAAAGTTCTTACTACGAGGCAGCGTTTGCGCTCCCTTGTCTCATTGATCGGCGCACTGAGAAAAACTCCCCCCGTGGTTCCCCTTGTTACCTTCGAGGAAGCAAAGCTTCCGACGGTTTCCGTACTCGAGTTAAAACGGGACGAGGAGCAAATTCCTGATGATGCTTCGGAAACGGAAACAAAATCGGTAGGAGAGGGGACAGGGGAAGGGGCTTTGGTATCGCAAAAAGCGGAAGCTGAAGAAACCGTGGAAATCGCAGAGAACGAAGAAAAAACTCGGGAAGTGGCTGATGAAGGAGAGCCTGAACCCGAATCCGAGGGAGAGCTGGAGGAAGGAACTCGCCGTATCGAACCCGTCCGGCGTGGAGGACAGAGGCTGGGTTATACCCGGGAGGCTGGTCCGGCCGGAAAACGGGAGTGCATAGATATCCTTTGCCTAAAAAGGGGAGCCCTTTGGGAGGTCGTTGGCAGGATACCGAAGCGGGTGCTGCGTTATTCGCCGACCTTGTTTCAAAACAACGAAAAGGTTTTCTGGGGGGAAACGTTTGGAGAGTTGCCGATTACCTGCTTGAAAGGAATTCTAAGGTGCGAATGGACCAGGCAGGGGTTCCAGGAAAAGATCGAGAGAGAATTCGGGCAAGAGGGATTTCTTCTTTTTAAAATTTTGCGCGGTGGTACCCTTTCAAAAATGGTGAGCGAGCATTCGGCTGGGGACTATATCTGTATCGTCCCGTGGGATTACACTCGTGAAGAACGGATATCCGGGCGCCCCTTCGAAAGTCCGGAACCTTGCTCGATTGACGGGGCAAGGGTGCACTTCTTTCAAACCAGCCCGCGAAACGGTATTGCTTTCCGCAGGCCGGATGGCTCCATCCTGAAGGTCATGAGTTCCTGGCAGGAGTTCCACTTTGAGGGAAGCACATCGCCATACCTGTCAGGTCCAAACGGGGAGCCGGTTTTCTTTCTGAACCCCCCGGCCATCGTTGCTGTGCAGGATGCATGCTGGAACAATGTGGAGAAAATCGTCATTCGAAGTGATATTGAAGGTGAAAGGCGCGAAAAGCAGTATTTTTACCCCGGCATGGGCAAATCAAGACCAATCACGATCCCTGAGGGGTTGGAAAGCCAGGGGGGGCATTTTACCGTCCTCCTATACGACAGGCACGATGAGCTTCTGGAAAGCCATCCCTTCGCTTTTCACAAGGGTTTCAAGGGAATAGACGTTGAGGGATACGACCCAATTGGTGTCTCAGAATCGAGCCGGGAGATTAGGATCGAACTATCGCACTCTTTAGGGTGTGCGCCAGTATTAGGAAAAACAGACTTGGATTCTTTTATTGAAATTGAATCCAAAATGGAGGAAACGACTATCCTTCTTTCCGTTGTTCCCGAATGTGAAACCTTGAACTGGAAAATCCGGCCTGGGAACCCTGATGAAATGCGTTTTCAGACACATTTCCCGTCCTTCTGGTGGGGTATCGGGAGAGATTTGTCAGATTTGATACTCGGGAAGCAGGTTCTTGATGTAGGACCGGAAACGATCCGCCCCGGTCGCGGATGGAAGCTGTTTGTCAGATGTCCCGAGACTGTTTCGAATCTCAAAGCTTGTTTCTTCGTAAAGGGGTTCGACCAGCATCGACTGCACAAGGGAGAAGGATTTTGGAGTATAGGAATGGATGAACTCGGCGCAGTCATTGCTCTAAATCCGGCGAAATTCTCCGAAATCAGAACCCCCTTATTCCTTTCATTTGAGTATAGAGGCGAATCGAAAAAGATCCATTTGGCTGACTACCTGAACCGGAAAAAGTGTGCTTTCTGCGAGGAAAAACTCACTAAAGGTGAAATGAAAACGCACCTCAAGGAAAAACACGAGGACGATATTTGTAACAAGTTCTTTCGCGAGTTAACTTACGACGAAATAGCAGAAGCAGATCGGTCTCTGCCAGCGAAAATCTACAAATGTCTTTTTCCCGGATGCCCTTTTTACCTGAAGGTTTCTTACGAGGATGCCCTAGAGAACCCTACGAGCGGTATTTTAAACCACTTCGAAAGAGAGCATCGTGGGAAACAACCTTCATTTCGGCCCGTCACGAGTATCGAGGAAATCCGGGATAACCTTCTTTCCACCCTATGCGAAACCTGGCGCTGCGAGATCTGCGGCGCAGATTTCATTAAGAGAGAGGAGATGCTCGAACACGCGTTGAAGGAGCATTTTGACCGGCTTTGTGTTATGGAGGCGACTGAACATGGATCGGACAAGCCCGCTTAAGCTTTGTAAAACCGTGGAAGAGCGCTACCGGGAATACCTCTTGACCTCCTACCGGTTCAAGGACCCGGACCTGAACAGGACATTCAAGGAAGCCTTGGCCGGAAGCAGCCTGGCGAAGGGGCCCTACCTTGAGGTCTCCCCCCCGTTCAGGAAGGGGCGGTTACCGGGGGAAGTATTTGCCTCTCTGCTCGGACACCCTGCGGAAGAGGCTTTTGTCAGGGCCCTAAAGGGAAACCGCAACCTCTATCTCCACCAGGATCGGGCGCTGGAAAAGGTAACGCGGGGAAGGAACGTCATCGTCTCGACGGGAACGGGAAGTGGCAAAACCGAAGCCTTTCTGCTTCCCATCCTTCTCCATCTTTACAAGGAACACGAACATGGAACTCTGGGGCCGGGTGTTCGGGCCATGATTCTCTACCCGATGAACGCCCTTGCAAACGACCAAAGAGATCGACTAGGGGAAATTGCAGCTGCCCTGAAAAAAGAAGGATCTCGTTTCAGTTTCACCTTCGGCCAATACATCGGGGAAACGCCCGAGAACCTGGGAGACCGGTATCGCGCCGCCGAGGAGAAGATGCGTGAAAGGAAGCCGGGAGAACTAGTTTTCCGTGAAGAAATGAGGAACGCTCCACCCAACATTCTCCTGACGAACTTCTCCATGCTCGAATATCTTCTCCTCAGACCCTACGATAGCCCTCTTTTCCAGGGAGAGTCTGCCCGGAACTGGACCTTCATCGTTCTTGACGAGGTTCACCAGTACCGGGGGTCCATCGGAATCGAAATGTCCATGCTCATCAGGCGCCTGAAGAGGCGCATCCAGGAGGGGGGAAGAACGGGGCCCTTCCGGTGTGTCGGAACCAGCGCCACGCTCTCGGACGGGAAGAAGGGGTTCCCCGCAGTGGCGGAATTCGCTTCGACAATTTTCGCAGAGCCTTTCGAGGCGGAAGACGTCATTTCCGGCGATGTGGAAGACATCACGGGAGAGGAGAGTATCATGCTTCCCGCGGAAACCTTGCGCGAACTGGCCTCGAACCTCGACGAACCCCAGGCTCTCAATCACCAGCTGGATTCCATCTTCTCCGGAGCCGATTTCCTTGGTTTTCCTGATGGAGAATCGAAGGAACTGGTCATGGGGAACCTGCTTGCCCATGAAAGTCACGCGACCCGTTTAAGGAATGCGGTCAACGGGAATCCCATGCCGGTCGAAACACTTGCGGAACTCATTTTCCCTGAGGCACCTGAAGCCCTTCGCCACGATGCGCTGACTGCCCTCATTGAATGCCTTTCCTGGGCGCGGAACCCGGAAAACGGGGAACCCTTCGGCTCGCCTCGATACCATTTCTTTTTGAGGGCCCTGGAAGGAGCCTTTGTCTCCTATGTCCCCGAGAAGCGGGTTTTTGTCGAACGACTGTCGGGTTCGGGCGATGGCGCTGTCTTCGAGACTGCGGTCTGCAAGGAATGCGGGCAGCACTATTTCGTCGGGCGCCTGGAGAAGCAGGGAAACCTTTTCAGGCTGGTGGAGGCCATCAGGGATCCGGGGGACATCGATTTCGGTGTCGATTACTTCCGGCCCCTGGAAAAGAACGAACCCGAAGCGGGTGACGAAGAGGAAGCCCCCACCGACAACGGGAACGGACTGGAAGAAGAGGAAGGAGAATCCTTTCTTTGCCCTGTCTGCGGAGCATACGGTGAGTGGGCTCCTCCCGCATGCGGCCACGATTTTTCGATGATGTTGAGGGTAAAGCGTGAAACGAGCTCCGATGACGAGTCGAAGGTGAAGGAACGGCTCTATGTCTGCCGCGCGTGCGGGGCAAAATCCCCCAACGCTCCCATACGGGACGTTATTTCGGGAAGCGACGCTCCACACGCCGTTGTTTCCACGGCCCTACACGCGAACCTTCCTCCCGAAAGGAGGAAGATCCTGGCCTTCGCGGATGGCCGGCAGGAGGCTGCCTATTTCGCTTGGTACCTTGAAAACTCCTACAAGTCCTTTCTCCGCGGGCACTTGGTCTCCGAGGCTCTGGAATCCCTCAGGTTGAGAAACCCCGACGGTGTTTCAGCGGAGGACCTCGTGTACAGTCTCGTGGACCTGGCCGGGAGGGAAGGGCTGTTTACTCTCACGGCCACTCAGCAGGAAATGTTCAGGGAGTGCTGGACCTGGGTCCTGGAGGAATTCTTTACCACAAGCCGGCGTATTTCCCCTGAAGGAGTCGGGCTCGTTCACTGGAAAATCGGCCTGCACAAGACGTTCGAAATCCCCCCTGAAATGCTGGCCCCCCCCTTTAACTTTTCGAGGGAGGAAGCACTCGAGCTGATCGAGTTCCTCCTGGACACCTCAAGGCGCCAGGGTACAGTGGAGTTTACCGGTGCGACCGGAAACGCCGTCTCCTGGCAAAACATCGGGTTTGGCATCGGGCAGAAATATCTCGTCTACGGAAAACCCAATGGGACAAAAATTACGGTCAGCTGGTGCGGCTCCGGAATGAGGCGGAAGGTCCTTAAAAACGTCCTGGAAGCCCGCGGGATCGAACCTGAACATTCCGAGGCGCTGGCGGGAGAGTTCCTTGCCCTTGCCTGGGGTGCGGTCGCCGACTGGGACAACAAAATGGCGACCCGGGATTCGGAAAGGATTTTCGTCCCCATCGAGGGCGGAGCACGAGTCAATATCCGCTGGTTCAGGGCCATCGGGGAGCGCTTCGGAACCGTCTATCGCTGCGAACTTTGCGGACAGGTGCAATACCGCCCGTTGTTCGGGATCTGTGAAAGGCCCGGCTGTGTTGGGACGGTCATACCCATCGATAGCCTCAGTCTGGGAGAGAATCACTACCGAAGGCTTTACGAAGAACCCCTCCCCGGAAAGATGCGAGTCGAGGAACACACGGCCCAGCTGAGCCATGACAAGGCAAGGGAATACCAGAAAGACTTCAAGAGAGGTCTGATCCATGTATTGAGCTGCTCGACGACATTCGAGCTAGGGGTGGACCTGGGTGACCTGGACAACGTTTTCCTGAGGAACGTCCCGCCGGAGTCCTTCAACTACGCACAACGAGTGGGACGCGCAGGAAGGAGGCGAGGATTCCCTGGACTCGCCATCACGTTCTGCCGCCGCTCACCCCACGACCTGTACCATTTTGCCGACCCTCTCGGAATCATTCGGGGCTCCATCCGGGTACCCGCCGTTCGCATCGTGAATGACAAGATTCTTCTTCGGCATGTGGCCGGTGTCATCCTTTCGGATTTTTTCAGGTATCACGGGGGGCGGTTCGGCAAGCTGGAGGAGATGTTCGGGCCTGATCCGACAAGGCCGACCGTCCTGAACGAGGTTCGCTTGCATGTAAGGAAGCATGTCGGTCGGCTCGGCGAAAGCCTGAAGGCCATCCTTCCTATGGAAACCTCCGGAAAGCTGGGCGTCGGGACTACGAATGCCTGGGTCGAGGTCATCTGCGGAGAAAAGAGCCGAATGGCGGAAGCCCAACACTCATTCGCGTCGGATATCGCAGATATCCAGGCTTTCAAGGATGAAGCCAAAGCCAGGGACGAGCTCAAGGCTGCGAACTGGGCGAAAAGCATGGAGAGGACCCTGCTTGGGGACGACTGCCTCTCGTTCCTTTCCCGCCAGGCCGTCATCCCCAAATACGGATTTCCTGTGGACGTTGTGGAACTGGACACCCGTTGGTCCAAGACGTTCGAAGGCCAGCAAATCCAGCTCCAGCGAGACCTTTCCCTGGCAATCGGGGAGTTTGCCCCGACGAGTTCCGTCATCGCGAACAAGAAGGAATGGAAGTCGCACAGCCTCAAGAGGGTGGCGGGAAAGGAATGGGAACGGCGGCACTATAAGCGGTGCAAAGTGCACAATTGCTACGTCCAGTGGAAAGAGGGGCAGCCGGAACCTGCACTGGAGTGCGGAGACAGGGCAGAAAGAAGGACCTACATCATCCCTTCCTTCGGATTTGTCGTATCCCACGAGGAACAGGCGAAGGAACCGCGATTCAAGCCGACCAGGCTCTTTTCGATGCGGCCCTACTTCGCGGGTCCCCTGCCGGACAATCCGAAACGCCCCGATGTCTTGTTGTTTGACGAAAACGCCCCGATTTTGCGCCTCCGCCCCGCCCAGCCCGGTTTGATGAGCGTTATTTGCGAAGGCAGGAGGGAAAGCGAGTTCCTCATCTGCGAAAAATGCGGGTTCGGGGCTATCGTTCCGCCGAAGAAGAAAAAAGAGGAAAAAATCCCGTCGCACGAAACCTACATGGGGAAGAAATGTACCGGGTCCCTGGCCAGGTATTCCCTGGGGCACGAATTCATCACGGATGTGCTGGAGGTTCACTTCGTTCCCGAGGCAGAAGAAGGGGTGGATTTGCTTTCTCTCGCATTCTCGTTGGCGTATGCCCTTTCGGAAGGGGCTGCCGAGGCCATAGGAATCCCCTCAACCGACCTGAGCACCACCGTCGGGGAGGTATTGCCGGAAAGCCGTAAAATTCCTCCAATCATCCTTTACGATGCCGTTCCCGGCGGAGCGGGAATCGTCAGCAGCCTGGAGAAACCCGAGGTCTTCAGGGAAACACTGGAGAGGGCCTTCCTTAGAGTTGACGGAAGGTGCGGGTGCGACCCCGCCATAAGCTGCTACGGCTGCCTCCGGAGTTACCGGAACCAGTTCGCCCACCGTTTCCTCCAGAGGGGACTCGCGAAGTCCTATCTTGCCGGCTTGCTTCGAGAAGACTGAGCGAAAAGATCGTTTTTCTCGAGGGTTAGAAAGGCACAAGCACCCGAGAAGCGTTCTCGTCTTGAAAACGCTTTCCCTCTGAATTCTTCTTGGTGATTAGTCCCTATTTGGCACAAAGGGTACAAAGTCACAGACATACTGACCGAGAACAGGGAAGATATCCGTCCTTCGATTGTTGTATCGGAATTCCAGTTCCTTGAGATAAAACGGAAACCAGGTCCTGGAAACACCATGATGCTTGATCAGACGTTCCTTGGAAAAGCTCCAGAACCCTTCAAGCCCGTTGATGTAGACCTTGCCGCTGGCATAGACCTTGTTGCCGTGGTCGACCTTGAGATGCTTGAGATGGCGGTAGCCGCAGAACATCAGGGAATCATAGACACGAA
>AQRZ01000054.1 GCA_000402835.1 Synergistetes bacterium JGI 0000079-D21 | reverse complement strand
AAGAACTCCTATTCACTCCTGCGGATCGCTTCTGCGGTCTTTATCTCTGAAATGAGGGCAGCGGAACTTTACGGAAAAATGGCCGAACAGACGGAAGGCCCTGCTCGAAAGATGTTTTTGGAACTCAAGGAAATGGAAGAGGGGCATATGGGAACGGCCAGGAAGAATTACGAAGAAATGCGCGAACATATCCAGGGTTTCCACGCGTTTTAAAAACGCTAGCCGTTAAATGCCGGGCAAAAGCCCGGTTTTTTCTTGAAACGCATAACGTATACAATATAAGGCTGACAATCGAGGCTGCGGGGTGTATCATTAAAAAAATACTTTGGAGGATTTGGATTGAGGGAAGATTCTTGCGAGTTGCTGTCAAAGATCGATGATTACTGGGATGAGATCGGTTTTCAGCCCTGGAGCGGGCTGGGAATGGCTGGAGTATACAGGAGAGTGACCTTCAGGAAGGGAGCCCTTCTGGGGGAAGTTGCCCGGTATTATGCGGATGACTATATCCTCTGGTCACACGAGGGCGAACATAGCGCAGAAAGGATTTTGCGCGAATGGAGGGGAATACCGGAGGTCATGTCGCACCGCGTCCTTCTTTTGGGAAATTCGACGTGGGCAAAAACCCGGCAAAAGTCTTTTCTCTGGGGCTTTCGGGGGTGGGTCGAGATTTACTCACTTCGGCTCGGCGACAACCCTCACAAGCGATTTGCGGATCTCGCCTACTGGGCCTTTATGGCACTTGATTATTCAAAAAAAACGAAGACAAACAAGGACACGGAGGTGATGCCCGTTTATGACATTTAGGGAGGGCGGTTCGAATGCACTGCAATTCCTTTGGGGGGTGAAATGAACGATGTTGACGATGCTTTTCGTGATTGCGGTGGTTTTTTTTGCAGCGGCTTTTATGATTTATGGCAAATTCCAGAAAACGGTGTATGGCCTGGACGATAAAAACGATACGCCGGCAAAGGTCTATTTTGACGGAATGGACTATGTGCCGACCCATCCGGCGGTTCTCCTTGGCCACCATTTCGCTTCGATTGCAGGTGCCGGGCCGATCGTTGGGCCCATCACGGCGGCTTCCATGTTCGGGTGGCTTCCGGCCTACCTTTGGTGCCTGATCGGTTCCGCCTTTCTCGGAGGCGTGCACGACGCGGGTGCCCTTGTCTCCTCGATCCGGCACAAGGGATTGTCGGTCGGGGAGGTCGTGGATCACTGGATCGGCCATCGCGCGAAAAGGATCTTCCTGACCTTCACCTGGCTTGCCCTGACGCTGGTCATTGCCGTTTTCCTGGAACTGGCCGCCAACACCTTTGCAGCCGACCCGGCGGTCGCTTTTTCAGGGCTTCTTTACATCGGCATGGCCTTGATCTTTGGGGTCCTGATCTACAGAAAGGGAGTTTCCCTCCTCGTGATGACGCTGGTCATGGTCCCGATCGTGATCGGTGCGATTTTCTACGGCAATTCCGCCGAGTGGGTCCAGCAGTCGTTCGCTTTTCCCAATACGACCTGGCGCTGGGTCCTGATCGTGTACATATTCACGGCTTCGGTGCTTCCGGTTTGGCTCCTGTTGCAGCCCCGAGACTACCTTGCTTCCTACCTGCTTTACTTCTCCCTGCTCATCGGCGCTGTGGGAATGATTTTTGGAGCAAAAAGCTTCGAAGTGGCTCTTCCGGCTTTTAAGGGATTCGCAGGCCCGAAAGGAGAACCCATGTGGCCGCTGCTGTTCGTCGTCGTGGCCTGCGGAGCCATTTCCGGTTTCCACTCCCTGGTCGGTAGCGGAACAACGGCCAAGCAGCTCCGCAAGGAAACCGACGCGATCGGCGTGGGCTACGGGGCGATGCTGATCGAGGGCCTCGTGGCGGTCATCGCGATCGGGACGATCATGATCGGGGGCGGAATGCTGAAAGGCGGCCCCACGGTCACATATGGCGTAGGCCTTGGAAAGTTTGCCGCGCTGATCGGTATCCCTGAGAAAATCGGGACGTCGCTTGGCCTTCTCGCCCTGAACTCCTTCATCCTGACCTCCCTGGACACCGCGACACGCTTGGCACGTTACCAGCTCCAGGAGTTCACGGACATGAAAGTCGACCGCTACACTGCAACCGCGATCGGTGTTGCGGTTGCCGNAGGCCTGGTGTTCATGAAGACCGGAGGAAAACCCGCGTGGCAACTGATCTGGCCTGTGTTCGGCGCTTCCAACCAGCTGGTCGCCGCACTTGCCCTTCTTGCCGTCGGGGTGTGGATCATCAAGGGGCTCAAGAAGAGTGCGAACTTTGTCATGATCCCGATGGTGTTCATGCTCGTGACGACCATAGCCGCCCTTTTCCTGCTCATCAAGGACAACTTGAGCAACCTGATCCTTTCGGGGATTTCTGTCGTCCTGCTGCTGCTGGCCGTGATGCTGGTCAAGGAAGCATGGGCTGCGCTGAAGAAGGCCTAGGGAGGGCAACGCTCGCCCGCAGTCTCTGCCATTTCTTCAGTTGCCCTGCACGATGTGATGAAAAAAGCCAGGAAGGGCACAATGCCCTTCCTGGCTTTTTTCCCGCTGTGGTCTACTTTTTCAATCCGGGGACACTGAAGCTTTTGGCTCCCCAAGATTTTCCCTTCAGGGGTTTCCCCTCGATCAGGTGAACGAAGCGGCTCAGGCACTTCGGACATTTCAGCGTCGAGGGCTTCTCTTCGAGTTCGAATTCGTGGTTGCAATTCAAACAGCGAAATTTCGTCATGCCGATCCTCCTCCTTCTCCCAGAAAGTTTTCTCACAAGGCTAAGATATTATAAGGGAAACATGGCTTGAACGGAATGGAAGGAATGTTTTGAATATCGAGACGAGCCCTCTTGAATCATAGCAATGAAAATACAGATGAAGGTATAATACAATCAATTCTGAAAAGGAGGAATCTCATGAGGATCGGACTTGTAGTGCCCGACATGTCCTGTAGCCATTGTGCAGAAAGGATCCGTCGCGCTCTTGAGCAAATCGGAATCCAGGCGGAGGTAGACTTGCAAAACAAAACCGTCATCCTGGATGCGAAAGATGTAGAGGAAGCCCGAAAAAAGCTGGAGGAGATCGACACTCCCGTGAAAAACACATTCGAGGTTTGAACCCGGACTTGTAAAGAAAGGCAGCTCTTCGGCCTGGAGGTGAACGGATGGTGCGCGAACTTTCGATCGTTCTTTGCGGGGCAGCGGGGCAAGGGGTTCAGACCGTTGAGGTCCTGCTGGTAAGGGCCTTGGGGAGAAGCGGCTTCCATGTTTTCTCCACAAAGGAATCAATGTCCCGTGTCAGAGGGGGCAACAATTCTACGGAAATTCGGGTTTCGGAGGAACACACGGAGGCCTTTGTCGATCGGATCGACCTTTTGGTCCCGCTCAACAGCGGCCTTCGAAAGAATATCTGGAAGCGGCTCGGCCCCGATACGCTCGTGCTTGGAGACAGGGAAGAACTGAAAGAAGAATTCGCAAGCAAGGAGTTTCGGTTCCTCGACGTCCCCTTCCTGGAAATTGCAAGGGAAGCGGGGGGCGCTGTCACCGCGAACAGCGTCGCAGCAGCCGTTCTATGTGCCCTTTTTCGAATCGAGTTCGAAATCCTTGACGACCTCCTGAAGGAGCGGTTTGGAAAAACTCCGGAAGTTCTGGAAAAGAACCTGCTTTCTGCAAAAAAGGGATACGAGCAGGGCGTCCGACTTCTGGAAGAGGGCGTTTTCGCCCTGAAAACGCCCAAGCCTGACCCGAACTGGCGTCCCTTGCTGATCGACGGCCACAAGGCGGTTTCTCTCGGGTCGCTCGCCGGGGGGTGCAATTTTGTAACGGCTTACCCCATGTCTCCCGGATCCGGTGTGCTGGCCTTCATGGCGCAAAACGCTTCGCGGTTCCAGATTGTCGTGGAGCAGGTAGAGGACGAGATCGCGGCGGTCAACATGGCACTTGGGGCCTGGTCTGCCGGGGCGCGTGGAATGGCCACGACGTCGGGTGGAGGTTTCGCTCTCATGGAAGAGGGGATCAGTCTTTCTGCGGTTACGGAAATTCCCCTGGTGATCCACCTGGGGCAAAGGCCCGGTCCTGCTACCGGCATGGCGACCCGGACTGAGCAAGCGGACCTGGAGCTGGCCCTTTACGCGGGTCACGGGGAATTTCCGCGGGTTCTGTTCGCTCCCGGAAACGCAAGAGAGGCATTTGAACTTTCCAGGCTGGCCTTCGATTGGGCGGATCGATACCAGGTCCCTGTGTTCATCCTGACGGACGAATACCTCCTGGACAGCATCTTCGAATTAGAATCCCTTCCGGTAGAGAGTGAACCCTTTTCCCGCCATTTCGTGGAAACGGAGCCGGGTTACGCGAGGTACCGGGTAACGGAAAACGGCGTTTCGCCGAGAGGGATCTTCGGCCACGGCCGGGGCCTGGTCCGTATCGACAGCCACGAACATGACGAGAAGGGACATATCGAAGAAGACTTCGACGTCCGCGAGCGCATGCAGAAAAAGAGAATGTCGAAACTTCGGCTCCTCGAGGCGGCAGCTCTCCCGCCGACCGTAAAGGGAGATCCCCAGGCGCAAACCAAGGTCTTTTGCTGGGGGTCGACGGGACCGATCGTAGCCGAAGCGCTTGACCTGCTAGGAAGGGAAGATGTTTCGATGGTTCACCTGAAGCAGGTTTACCCCTTGCACCCTTCTGTCCGGACCCTGGTGGAACAGGCAAGGAGGGTCGTCGTCGCGGAGGGAAACTCGACCGGCCAGCTTGCCCGCTTGATCCGGCTTTACACGGGCAGGGAGGCTGAGCACCGGCTTTTGAATTTCAGGGGGCACCAGTTTTCCGTCGAGGAAGTTTCCGAGGGTCTCGGAAAAATCCTGGAAGGGGGGGAACCGGAATGAATCCGAGGGAGTACGACATCGAGCCGGTCGATTTGTCCTGGTGCCCAGGTTGCGGCAATTTCCAGATCCTTTCGGCCCTTAAGGAAGCCCTTGCGGAGCTGGAGATCCCACCCCAGGAAGTGGTGTTGGTTTCCGGGATCGGCCAGGCTGCGAAGACCCCGCATTTTATGAAGGGCCACATCATCCAGGGACTCCACGGGCGGGCTCTCCCCGTTGCCACTGGCGTGAAGGCGGCAAATCCAGGACTGACCGTTTTGGCGATCGGCGGAGACGGGGACATGTACGGAGAAGGAGGGAACCACCTGCTGCATACAATAAGGAGAAATCCCGACCTGACCAATCTCGTTCACAACAACATGGTTTACGGGCTGACAAAGGGACAGGCATCACCGACAAGCCCCCTGGGGCTGAAGACCCCGGTCCAGGTCGAGGGAGTGATATCGGAACCACTCAATCCGGTGGCCCTGGCCATTTCGCAGGGAGCTTCGTTCGTGGCCCGGTCCTTTTCTGCTGAAACCGAGCTGACGAAGGATCTCATCAAGGCGGCGATCCGCCATAAGGGGTATGCTCTCGTCGATATTTTCCAGCCGTGCGTCTCGTTCAACAAAGTGAATACCTACAAGTGGTTCCGGGAAAACACGTTTGTGCAAGAGAGCAGCCCTGAGGAATTGAGAGACCGCCGTAGGGCAATGGAACTGGCCCTGTCTGGGCCTCCCTTCCCCCTCGGAATCCTCTACCGGGAAGCATCCGGAAGGCCGTCGTTCGAGAACCTGCTCCCGGCGTACCGGAGAAACAGTGAGCCCCTCTGGAAGCGGACTCCCGATCGTGATGGAATCGAGGCCTATGTCGAAACGCTTAGGTAGGGGAAACCGAAAGGAGGTTGGGAATGATGACTGAAGACATGAGGATCAAGCCTGGGGACATCCTGAAGGATTTTCTGCTGTTCGACCAGGACAAGAACGAGTGGAGGCCTTCTTCTTGTAAGGGGAAGAGAATTCTGCTGTCCTTCCACCCCCTGGCCTGGACCCCGGTCTGTGCCGACCAGATGAAGTGCCTGGAGAGGGACATGGCAGTTTTTGAAAGCCTCGACACCGTGCCGGTGGGCATCAGCGTCGATTCTGTTCCCTGCAAGGCTGCCTGGGCAAAAGAGCTGAAGCTCGAGAAGCTGAGGATCCTTTCGGACTTTTGGCCTCATGGCGCGGTGGCGAAGGAAATGGGGCTTTTCAGGGAAACGGAAGGCTTCTCGGAGCGCGCCAATGTTCTCGTTGACGAGCAGGGCGTCGTCGTTTTCTCGAAAGTGTACCCGATCTCCAAGCTGCCCGATCTTCAGGAGATCGTGCATTTCCTCAAGGAACTGCACCATGCCGGAGTGGAGGGGAATGTGCCGGCAAAACAATGCATGGTGGACTTGAAAGGCAATTCCCTTTGCGTTGAAGATTCCAGGAATGCGGGCATTCAGTCGACCTCTGACCGGCACTTGGCCGAAGGAGGGGAGGGATAGTGAATGCGTCCTGAAAAGGGGACACGGGCCCCGGAATTCAGGCTGGAGGCTGCTGGGGGAAAAACCTTCTCGCTTTCCGATTTCAGGGGGAAGTGGCTGGTCCTGTTCTTTTATCCGAAAGATGGGACAAAGGGCTGAACCGAGGAGGCGGTCGCCTTTTCGGGCAGGATGCCCGAGTTTGAATTGGAGGATGCCGTCCTTGTCGGGATCAGCGCCGATTCGGTCAAGTCCCATGAACGGTTTGCCGAGAAAAACGGAATCAGGACCCTGCTCTTGAGCGATCCGGAAAAGGGAGTGCTCCGGTCCTACGGGGCCTGGGGGGAAAAAAAGATGTACGGCAAAATTGTTGAAGGGATCGTCCGCTCAACGTTTCTGATCGATCCGGAAGGAACAGTGAGATGGACCTGGATTCCCGTAAAAGTGCCCGGGCATGCGGAGGACGTGCTTGAAACGCTCCGTGGGGTAAAGAAAGAAATTCCCAAGCAGTCCGAAGGGGGAAAATGAAATGAAAAGACCTTTCGTTCCTTTCTTGGCATCGATCGTCCTGGTTTTCCTGTGCGGTATCGCTGCGGCGCATCCCCCCTCTTCCCTGGAGGCTGCTCTCCAGCCCGACGGGAAACTCCGGATTCTTGTTTCCCACACGGTCAACGACCCGGTAAAACACTTCATCAATCGCGTTGTCGTCTCCAGCGGAGGAAAGGTGATCGCCGAGGAAAGATTCAACCAGCAGGCGGACAGGACAGGGCTCGTCGTCGAGATCCCGGCGGGTGATCTCTCAAAGGGACAAACCGTGCTGGTCGAGGCGGATTGCAACATTTTCGGAAGCTTGAAAAAGGCCTTCACCCTTTGAACCCGTTTTTTCCATAGAGGAAGGGGAGGAAGCTCATGAGCTTCCTCCCCTTCCTCTTCAGGGCTTCCAGGAAAGCTCGGCGATTTTCCTGAAATTGAAGTTCAGGATCGCCTCGGCTGAGGGTTTCCCTCCCTCTGATAGGGCTTTGAAATCGCTCTCTAGGGCCTCGTAGGCCTTTTTCCTTCCCAGATCCACTTCATGTTCCCTGACGGTTTGAACAATTCGAAGAAGCTGCTTGTAGACCTCAGGAGCGTTCGTGAGTACGGGGCCCGTTTCCCCGAGCTGGATGCAGCGACACCCCACCATTCTCCCTTCGTCCGCTCCTGGACGCTTTCAAGCCCGGTTTTTGCCAGCGCTTCAAGGAACTGTTCCCTTTCTTTCTTCACCAGCCCCGAAAAGACGGCCTTCCCCCCCGGCCTGAGCACGACCGGTACTGAAGGCAGCAGCATTAACAGGGGCTCGAGGACGATGTTCGCGGTAAGAATGTCCACCCGGCGCGTGAAACCCTTGAGCAGGTCTCCCTGCTCGATCAGCACGGTTTCTTCCGCTATCCCGTTCAGCCGGCAGTTTTCCCTTGCTTCGGCAAGGACGGCCGGATCGATGTCTCGAGCCCAACATCTCTTCGCACCCAGCTTGACCGCGGCAATCGCCAGGATTGCCGATCCGGTTCCGATGTCTGCGGCTTCCATTCCGGGCTTCAGGAAGTCCTCCATCAACTCCAGGACGATTTGCGTGCTTTCATGGTATCCCGTTCCGAAGGCGCTGCCGGGATAAACGTAAAGAGCCGTTTTCCCCGGGGGTTCGGATCCCTGGTGCCATGGAGCCATCACGACGAGGTTCCTCCCGACTTCAAGCGGAGGGAAGGCCTCTTTCCAGGTGGTGTGCCAGGCTCGGTTTTCGATCTTGCCCATGTCCCGAATGCCGATTTCCGGCCAGGGTTTCAGGATGTCTCCAAGCCGCTTCAACCAGTACCCCAATTCAAAATGACTGCGGTAATAGGCACGAACTCCGATGCGGCCGTTGCCTTCGAAAAATTCGGATCCGATGCTCCCTGAAAGTTCTGCGAGAGACGCCAGGGTTTCCTCGTTCCCGCTTTTCGTCTCCAGGGTTATGTACCACCAGAAAGATTCTTTTTCCCCCACCGTTTTCACCCCCCGAATAGCCAAGGGAGGGAGGCTGACGCCTCCCTCCCTCGAATCAATCCTACCACGAACCGGGATGCTTTCGCAGTTTCAGGAAAGCCAGGTCTTCAGCCTGTCGAGAAAGCCCGGCGGCTGTACCGGCGTACCCATTTCCTCGGCAAGTTCTTCAACGAGATGCCTGGCTTTTTCCGTCAGGTTCCTGGGGATGTCGACATCCACGTGAACGATCAGGTCGCCTCTGCCGCCTCCGCGAAGCCGCGGCATCCCCTTTCCCTTCAAGCGAAAGGTATCTCCCGGCCGAGTACCGGCTGGCAGTTCCTTTTTCTCCGTTCCATCCAGGGAGGGGATTTCCACCTGGCACCCCAGCACGGCCTGCGGGAAGGAAATCACCGCCTGCGTGTGCAAGTCGTTCCCATCCCGAATGAAAAGCGGATCCGGTTCGACCTCGATGTGAACGAAAAGATCCCCGGGCGGCCCTCCGTTGATTCCTGCCTCTCCGCCTCCGTTGACCCTCAGGCGGTTTCCGGTGTCAACCCCCGACGGGATTCGCACCTCGATTTCGCGCCGGGTTTTTTTTAGCCCCTGCCCGGAGCATTCCGTGCAGGGGTTCGGAATGACACGGCCGGTGCCCCCGCAGCGAGCGCAGGGCACCACCGTCACGAAGTGGCCGAAAGGAGTCCTGGCAGCCTGCTCGACCTGTCCACTGCCTCTGCAGTTGGGACAGGTCTCCGCTTTTGTGCCCGGTTCGGCTCCTGACCCCCCGCACCGGTCGCATTGCTCCCTTCGGGAAACCGTAACCTTCCGGGTGGTTCCGGATGCTGCCTCCTTCAGGGAGATCCGAACCGCGGCTTCCAGGTCGCTTCCCTGGCGGGGAGCGTTCGCCCGGGCCCGTTGCCCGCCGCCCATAAATGTCTCGAACAAGTCCCCGAACATGTCGCTGAACGGGTCCTGCCCGCGGAAGGGACCGTATCCGCCCATACCGTTACCGACGGTTCCGAATCGATCGTACTGTTCCCGTTTTTCAGGGTCACCCAGCACTGCGTAGGCTTCGTTGACCAGTTTGAAGTGTTCTTCGGCCTCCGGGTTCCCCGGGTTGGCATCGGGATGGTAGGTCCTGGCAAGCCTCCGATAGCTCTTCTTGATCTCTTCCTGGGAGGCGCCGGGAGGAACCTCCAGGAGACGGTAGTACCCTTTCGGGTCATCCATGGCGGCCAAACGGATCCCCCCTCAATCTACGGGATTATCCGTCATACCGGCCGACCCTGACCTTCGAGGGACGGACAACCCTGTCTCCCAATCGATAGCCTTTTTGCAGGACCTCCAGGATTTTCCCGTCTTCCGAAGGGTCCCCTACAGGCGAAACCAGAACGGCTTCATGGGTTTCCGGGTTGAACAGACACCCCTCGGCCTCGATTTCTTCCAGGCCCATCCCCTGAAGGGCTGTGAAAAACTGTGAACGGACCAGCTTGACTCCCTCCAGGAGAGCTTCCCCCTGTTTGCTTTCGGCAGATCCGATCGCCCGATCCAGGTTGTCCAGCACCGGAAGAAGGTTCAGGATCGCGCTTTCCGCAGCAAGAAGTTTCATTCGCGCCGAATCCCGTTCGACCCGGGCACGGTAATTCAGAAAGTCCGCCTTTATCCTTAGGCCTTCCTGTCTCAGGGCTTCGACGGCCTTTTCGGTTTCCCTGAGCTTTTCCTCCAATTCAGCCCTGTCGTCGGCCACTTTTTCAGGACTCAGGATCTCGGCTTCCTCTTGGGCGGCACGACCGTTGTTTCCTTCCTCGTCGCTTGCCTTCGGCCTATACTGTTCAGACATTGCAATTCCTCCCCAATCCTTCAGCGACCCTCCAAATTCCCATTCTCGGACAAACCGTCCCAAACAGTTTCCAATGCGGCGATTGCTTTTTCGTAATCCATCCGGACCGGCCCGATCAACCCGAGCACCGTACGGGTTCCTTTCCCGCTGTAGGAAGAAAAGAGCGCCGAAAAGGCTCCCAGGCCGGATTCCGGGTCCTCGTTGCCGATGACGATGTTCAACCCATCCTTTGCCGAGTAGCGCCTGACCATCCTCGAAAGCGCCTCCTCTTCCTCGAGGAGGGAGAGAATCGCCTGCAGCCGTCCGATATCTTGGAAGTCAGGCAGGTTCAGGATGTGGTGAATTCCCGTGGTAAAGAAACGAAAGTTCTCCGCCGAAAGGAGCCTGTCGATTTCCGTCATCGCCAGGCGACAACTTTCGGAAACCTCGGTCAGCTCGTTCAGGAGGAACATCCTGAGACCATCGCGGACTTCATCCCAGGGTTTGCCGGAGGCTATCGCATTGATTCTCCTGGCAATTTCATCCAGGGTCTCCCGGGGCATTTCACAGGGGAACGCGAGCATTTTCTGGTGGATCAAGCGCCCCTGGAGGACAACCAGAAGAAGGGCATGGTTCGAATCAATGCTGACGAATTCGACTCGCTCCAGCCGGACCTGCGCCAAGGGAGCCGAAGCGGCAAGGGCGACGGTCTGCGTGGCCCGGCTCAGGAGCTGGGAAGAGTACACCAGAACCTGTTCGAAATCGGCACGCTGCCGTTTCAGGTCAAGGAGCCTGTCGGCGAGTTCCGGGCTTTTCTGCCTCTTTCCCTCCAGGATAGAATCGACGTAAATCCGGAAGGCCTTGCTCGTCGGAACCCGGCCAGCAGAAGTGTGGGGCTGGGTGATGAAGCCCATTTCCTCCAGGTCGGCCATCTCGTTCCGGATCGTCGCGGCACTGATGCGGGTCAGGTATTTCTTCGAAAGCGACCGCGAGCCGACCGGTTCGCCCGTATGGATGTATTCGAATACAATCGCCATCACGACCTCGTATTGCCTTTCTGTCAGCATGTTCTTCACCTCCCCCTTCCGGTTGGCACTCAAGAGACGAGAGTGCCAAAATCTATCCGTCCGGTAGGGTATCAATGACCCGGCGGATTGTCAACACAAGTCAAAAAGCTCCTCACCGAAGCCGTTACAATAGAATGGATTTCGATTCGATGCCTGAAGGAGGGTGCAAATTGGTTCAACCGGTCGTTCGAACAACTGTCGTCGTCGTCAGGCACGGAGAATGCGAAGGAAACCGCGAGGGGCTGTTCAGGGGCAGGTGCGATTTTCCCCTGAACGAAAACGGAATCCGGCAGGCCGAAGCTCTCGCCGCCGAGCTGAAGAATCTCGGGATCTCCAGGATCTTTTCCAGCCCCCTCTCCCGTGCAACCGAAACCGCTTCCAGGATTTCACGCGCCTGCAACGCGGAGTGGGAAATCAGGGCCGGGTTCAACAACATCGCATTGGGCATATGGGAAGGGCGCCCCAAAAAAGAGGTCGAACAGGAATACCCTGAGGAATGGAGGCTTTGGCTCGAACATCCGGATCGGCTTCACATCCCCGGGGGGGAATCGCTGGCAGAAGTCCAAAGGAGGTCTTTTTCCAACCTGGAACATCTCGTCAGAACCCACCCGGGGCAGACCATCGCCATCGTCTCCCACCGCGCCGTAATCAAACCCCTTCTGGCTGCTTGCCTGGGAATAGCCGAACCCTCTTTCTGGAAACTTCACGTGGACACGGCCTCATACTCCGTTCTCGTTCACGAGGAAAAGCGCGGATATTGCCTGACGCTGCTGAACCAGAGCCGGCACCTTTCAGAAATCGTGCAGGAGTGGGTCTGAGCCGACTCCATCCCTGGCTTGACCCCTTCCCGGCGAGGCGATAACATCCATTCGCGGTAGCTTCGAATTTCTTTTCAAAAGAAGAGGGACCATGAATCTTTATTTACTGGACAAGATGACCGAGCAGGAACTCCTCGACCAAATCGACAGGATAGGCGCCGACCGGCGAAGCGTGCCCTATTTCGCAGCAAAAAAGGAAACGCTCCTTTTTTTCGTCAAGGAAATCGACGTTCGGGCAGCCAACGCACTCAAGCAGGAAATGCTTTCGCGCGGGGGAGACGTGATCGTGCACCGCAGAACGATCGACTGCGGGGTCCCCGTCACCGATGCCTTGTTCATCGGCACGCCGGGACAATACTGCCGTTTGCTGGAAAAGCTTGAATCCATGCCCTACTGGGGGCTTGGCGAGTTCAGGCTCGCTCTTTCTGAGGCCCTCTCCAACTCCCGGAGATCCAGCTGGGACATCCCCCTTCCCGGCGGCAGGAAATTGACGCTCGGTGGACGGACCAAAATCATGGGCATTGTAAATGTCACGGGAGATTCCTTTTTTGAAGGAAGCCGCCGACTTGAACCAAATGAGGCTATCCGGACGGCTCTCGCCCAGTTCGAAGAAGGCGCGGACATCGTGGACATCGGCGGGGAATCGACACGGCCCGGCGCTCTGGACCTGGATCCCCGGGAGGAGATCGAACGCATCATTCCCGTCGTGATGGGAATCCGCCGCATCCTGCCTGGCTGTGTCCTCTCGGTGGATACCCGGAAGGCCGTCGTTGCCCAGGCCGCAGTGGAAGCTGGAGCCGACATCGTCAACGATGTTTCGGGCCTGCGGTACGATCCCGAAATGCCAACAACCCTGTCACGGCTTCAAGTCCCGGTGATCCTGATGCACAGCCGGGAAACGCCCCGGACCATGCAGGAGAACCCTTCTTACGGGGACGTGGTAGGAGAAGTCCTGCAAGAATTGGAGAAATCCCTGAAAAATGCGGTCAATGAAGGGATCAGGGAAGAAGCCGTAATCCTCGACCCGGGGCTCGGTTTCGCGAAGAACCCCTGCCATAACCTGAGCCTCCTGAAACATTCAAAGGCCTTCTCCACGCTGGGACGTCCCCTGCTGATCGGTCATTCACGAAAAAGCACCATCGGCCACGTCCTTTCCTTGCCTTCCCCTGCAGACCGCCTGGAGGGAACCCTCGCGCTGACGGCACTTTGCGCCTGGCAGGGCGTTTCCCTAGTCCGGGTCCACGACGTCAGGGAGAATTCCCGTGTCATCCAGATGATCGATGCCGTCAGGGGGGCGTCATGACCCTGGCGCGGACAAGAGCGGCCATCGGGCTTGGCAGCAACCTCGGTGACCGCCTGGGGAACCTCAGGCAGGCCGTCGCCCGCCTCCGGGAAAAGGGAACGGTCCTTGCCACGAGCACCGTTTTTGAAACTCCACCTTTCGGGTTCACGAATCAGCCCCGATTCCTAAATGCTGCCCTGATCTTGGAAATCGGAGAATCCCCGCCTTCCATCCTTGCCCTCCTGAAAACAATCGAAAAAGAAATGGGCCGGAAGGAAAGAGAAAGGTGGGGACCGAGAGAAATCGACCTTGACCTGCTCCTGATACCGGATCTCGTTTACGAGGACGAGTCTTTGAAAATCCCGCATCCCCAAATCGCCGAAAGGGCTTTCGTGCTCGTTCCTTTGGCTGAAATCGCGCCGAGCTGGATTCACCCCGTACTGGGGCTGGAGATCATCGTCCTGGCCGAACGCTTCAAGGCGGAAGCTGCGACTTTCTCGCGCATCACCTGCCTTTAACCCTTTCTCAAGGGAGGTTTTTCGATGCAAGGAACACGTAAACGAGTCCTCACTATCGCATGGCTCCTTGCCGTTTTTGCGGTTATTGCCGGAAGCCGGACCGCGTTTGCGCACACCCGGGTCCTTTCCGTTCCCGGTTATCCCATCTATCTCGTCCTAAGGGAAGAAGCCGGTGTCGTGTCCCAAGCCGTCCTCCGGACACCTGCGGGAATCCAGCCCGTAACAGAGATCGTTGGCTTTTCGCTTACCGGGGAAATTTCTTCCACCCTGAAAGTGGATCGGGACTCAAAACCTGACCTTATCTGGAAACTTTCATTTGTCAACTGGAACGACCGTTCGCAGGGAACCGTTCTCTGGATCTCGCTTCTAAGCCGGCAGCCCCGACTCTGGCTTGCGGTCAGCCCTATCGGAGAAACACTATGGGATGCCATCCGCCCGAGGCTTTCCGTTCCCCGTGGAATCCTTCTCTATGTTTCACCGGCTCTCCCGGCCTTTTTCAGGTTGCCCGAGTACCAGGGGAAGGAAATCCTGACCTATGTCTACTGCATCCAGCTCGGGGAAACGGGCCCCGTACTCACGAACGCTCCTGAGGTCTACAAGCAGCTTCTTCGAATTGTTCAAACCGTCAGGGAACATGAAGTGGATCTGGGAAGGAAAAAGGCCTACGAGGCCCTAGAGAGCGATTTCAAAGCCCTATCAGAGGGAGGGAAACCCTCAGCCGAGGCGATCCTGAACTTCAATTTCAGGAAAATCGCCGAGCTTTCCTGGAAGCCCTGAAGAGGAAGGGGAGGAAGCTCATGAGCTTCCTCCCCTTCCTCTATGGAAAAAACGGGTTCAAAGGGTGAAGGCCTTTTTCAAGCTTCCGAAAATGTTGCAATCCGCCTCGACCAGCACGGTTTGTCCCTTTGAGAGATCACCCGCCGGGATCTCGACGACGAGCCCTGT
>AQRZ01000053.1 GCA_000402835.1 Synergistetes bacterium JGI 0000079-D21 | reverse complement strand
GGGGGGGCGATCGCGGAACTGGTCTGCCAGTCTTCTCCCGTTCCGGTCAAGTTCGTTTCCGTGCAGGACCGGTTTGGTCAAAGCGGTGGAGCCGAGGAGCTGCTGGAATATTACGGCTTGTCCTTCAAGGAAATCCTGAGCGCCGCATCGCAGGCCTGGACGATGAGGAGGCGTTAGCTTGGAAATTCGAATGGCGGGTGTAACGAAAACGTTCGGAGAGGACATTACCGCCCTGGAAGACGTTTTCCTGAACGTACCCAAGGGAGATTTCGTGTACCTCGTTGGGCCGACCGGTTCAGGAAAGACGACCCTCCTGAGGATCCTGAATCGGGAACTCCTGCCGACTCGTGGGCAGGTTTTCGTCGGCGAATACAACCTGAGGAAGCTGAGGCGAACAAGGGTTTGCCAATACCGGAGAGCCGTGGGGATGGTCTTCCAGGACTACAGGCTTCTCGAAGACCGCACTGCCCTGGAAAACGTCGCCTTCGTCCTGGAAGCGGTTGGAGCTTCCAGGAAGGAGGCAATCGACAGGGCAGGAGAAGTCCTTGACTGCGTGGGGATGTGGAGGCGGCGATTCCTGTACCCAAGGGAACTTTCGGGTGGGGAGCAACAGAGGGTTTCCATTGCCCGATCGATTGCCAACGATCCCCTTCTTCTGCTTTGCGATGAACCGACCGGCAACCTCGATCCGCAGACGGCAGGAGAAATCATGCAGCTTCTCCTGTCGATCAACGCCTCGGGAACGACCCTGATCATGGCGACGCACAACCGGTACCTTGTGGATGCATACAGGCAGCGGGTCGTAGAGCTGAAGATGGGCAGGATCGTTCGTGACCAGGAAAGGGGAAGGTACGAAGTCGATGAGGAGCTTTAGCTTTGCCGTTCGCGACACCGTGCGTTTGATTCGCCGGAGTCCTGGCATCAGCGGCTTGACCTTCCTGACCGTGCTGGTGGTTTTTTTCTTTGTCGGCTGCAGCTTCCTCCTGGCGCTGAACACTCGGCACGTCATCTCCGTCGTGGAGGGTGAACTGGTGGTCCAGGCCTACCTGCAGCCAAAGGCCGATCTCGGCGGGCTCGCGAAGAAAGTGGAGAAAATGCCCCACGTGACGGGTGTGCGGCCGATTTCACCGGAGCAGGCGCTTGAGCTTCTGAAAGCCCGCCTCGGAAACCAGAGCGCCGCGGTCACGCTCCTCGGAGAGAACCCTCTCCCTGCGAGCCTGGAAGTCCGGGTGGACAAGGCTTCAAGCGTATCCGGAATCGCGCGGGAGCTCGTCGCGATGCCGGAGGTGGAAGACGTCGTGTATGCCGGCAAGGTTGCCGAAAAACTCGCTCGCCTTTCCCGCTTTGCCGAGGTGTTTTCGCTGTTCCTGCTGGTGTTCGCCGGGCTTGCCGGAGCCCTCGTGCTCTATAACACCATTCGGGTTGCCATTTATTCCCGCAAGCAGGAAATCGAAGTGATGCTCCTGGTCGGTGCCATGCCGGGCTTCGTCGCCCTGCCGTTTGTCCTTCTGGGCCTCTTTTGGGGACTTACCGGGACAATTGCCGCTTCGGCCGTTCTCGGGGTGCTGTACAAGTCCTTTGTGGCTTCCGTCCAGAACACGCTGCCCTTTATCCAGCTGGTCGACAGCCCCCAGCTTTACCTGAAGCTCGCCCTGGTTCTCATCGGCGGAGGCATCTCACTAAGCTGGCTCTGCAGCTGGGTGGCGGTCGAAAAGCATATTGCCGAAGCGATGAAACCTTCGTGACGGGAGGCCCCCATGAGCATCGGGACGTTGAGAAAACTTATCCTGGCCGGTACCTTCTTCCTCGCCCTCACGGGTTTGCTTTCGGCTGCGGCGACAGCCGGTTCGGACCTGGAAGAACAGATCCGGAAAGAGGAAGCCCGTCTTTCGGAGCTGCAGGGACAGGTGACGATGCACCGTAAGAAGCTCGACGAAGCAAGGGTCAGGGAAAAGAGCGTTCTGTCAAGAATCGAGGAGTATAACCAAAAGGTCGCATTGACGGGACAGCGGATCAACGTCATGCAACTCAAGCAAAAAAGGGTCGAAATCCGGATCGCCGAATTGACGAAAGAGATCGCCTACACCGAAGGGCAAGTCCAGGATTTGAAAGCCGCCCTCGCGGCCAGGATGAACGCGATTTATCGATACGGGGGAATCGCGGAACTCAACCTTTTCTTCTCTTCCAGCACCATCAACGAGGCGATCGTTAGTTCCTACCTCTTATCCAGGATTGCGGACCAGGACCGGGAGATTTATGGGAAATACATGGACCGGATCCGGCGCCTGGAGCAATCCCGCCGGGATCTCGCCATCCAGACGCAACGCCTGTCGGAACAGAAACGCGAGCTCGAGCTTGAACGGGCCGAACACCGCAAGGCGGTAGAGAAAAGCAGCCGCTACCTGAGCCAGGTGAAAAGGGAAAAGGAGCTGCACGCGGCCGCAGTAAAGGAGTTGTTGAGGGCCCAGCGCGAGCTCGAGAGCAAGGTGAGAAGCCTTCTCGAACAAAAGAGACGGTTGGCGAGAAAAAGGGCTCCAGGTCAAGTGTTCCCTTCCTATAGAGGGGGGGCCCTTCCCTGGCCCACGACTGGAACGGTGAACAGCGAGTTCGGGATGCGCCTTCACCCTCAGTTCAATACAAAGATCATGCACTCGGGAATTGACATTGCTGCTCCGATCGGGACCCCGGTCATCTCTGTGGCAGCGGGGCAGGTCCTTTACGCTGGTTGGATGAGGGGATATGGACAGACCGTCTTAATAGACCACGGGGGGGACCTGATGACCATTTATGGGCATCTTTCCCGAATGGACGTCTCGGAAGGTCAGTCGGTCGCCGCCGGACAGATCATCGGAGGAGTGGGCAACACAGGGATATCGACGGGGAGTCACCTCCATTTCGAGGTGAGGATCAACGGCGTAGCAAAAAACCCGAGAGCGTACCTTCGCGCCCGGTAAAGCGAAATGCTGAGGATGTGATCCGGAATGTGGAAAAGAGCGCGTGACTTGATCGTAGGAATCCTGATCGGAATCCTTTTGACCGGGGTGTGGGTGACCGCCAGGGCTGAGAGCGGAACGGACCTTACAAGCGTGATCCCGTTCAGCGCTCAGGCGTTGTGGCTCATGAAGCAGACTCGTTCCCTTCTCGAGACCTACCACGTGGACGGCGATAAGCCAGTCGAGGAGAAAAAGCTGCTTTACGGAGCCGTAAGGGGAATCCTTCAGGCTTGGGGCGATCCCTATACACGTTTCCTGGATCCTGCCCAGCTGAAGGAAGAAGAAATCGAAGTCCAGGGTGAATACGGCGGGCTTGGCATCTACATCGGGCAGAAAGACGGCCGGACTCTTGTGATCAGCCCCATAGAAGGGACTCCGGCGGACCGGGCGGGGATCAAGCCAAATGACGAAATTGTCAAAATCGGTGAAGAGGTCATCTTCGGGTGGGACCAGGATCGGGTTGTAAAGGCCCTCCGAGGGCAGGCCGGGACCAGCGTTACGATCTGGATCCGCCGTGAAAAGGAAGAGCGCCTACTGAAGTTCGACCTAAAAAGGGAAAACATCGCCCTGAAAACAGTGAAGCTGGAAAAACTGGAGGACGGGCTCGTGTATATCCGCCTCAGTTTTTTCAACGAGAAGACCGCCGAGGAGATGAGGAAGGCTCTCGCCCAGGCGAACGGGATGAAGGCGAAGGGAATCGTCCTGGATTTGAGAAACAACCCGGGTGGGTTGTTGAACGCCGCGACCGAGGTCGTGGACATGTTTGTCGACAGTGGTGTCATTGTCGGCATGAAGGGCCGTTTCGAACGGGCAAACGAGGTGATTTACGCGACCAAGGGAACCCAAACCCGCCTTCCGGTGGTGGTTTTGGTCAACGAGGGAAGCGCAAGCGCTTCGGAGATCGTTTCGGGAGCACTGAAAGACCTGAAAAGGGCGAAAATCGTCGGCAAAAAGACTTTCGGAAAAGGATCCGTGCAGACCCTTTTCCATCTTTCTGACGGCTCGGCAATGTTTATCACGATCGCCCGTTACTATACGCCCTCCGGGCTCGTCATCGATCACGTGGGGTTGAAGCCGGACCTGGTGGTCGAAGGTGAGCCGAAAAGGGATCATAAAAAGGACGTGCAGTTGCAGAAAGCCATTCAGGAACTGAAAAAGAAGCCGGAAAAGCAGGGCTGAAAAGTCCGCGGATGACAGAAAAACAAGGACTTTCAAACGGAATGGCTTGGCAGGCCAAGATGAAAAGGGAAAGAACTTTAATCCTTTGGGCACTTGTGGGCCTGGCGCTGGCGGCCGGGCTCCTTCTCATCGGGGCATCGAAACTGCGCACGGGGGGAGCTGGCTCGGTACACGGGGAACAAGCCCGGGTGTTTCAAAAATCGAGCGGGCCCGCTGCAGATAGTGAGTCTTTCCCCGAAGCGAAGCCCGAGAACGGGAAAGAAGATTCCAGGCCCACAATCGTTCTGATCGTCGATGATGTCGGTTTTTCCCTTTCCTCGGCGAAAGAGCTCCTTGATGTTAAGGTTCCGTTGACTTGGAGCATCATCCCCTACCAGAGCCATAGCCTGTCTTCCCTGAAGCTGGCGAAGGAACACGGCGTTCCCGTGATGCTGCATCTTCCCATGGAAGCCGAAGTGGATCGGCCGGGCATGAAGTGCCAGGTCAATCTTGAAATGGATTCCCAATCCATCCGGAGTTTTGTCAGAAGGGCAGCAGGATCCCTGCCTGGTGTGATTGGTGTCAATAACCATCGAGGATCCCGCGCGACATCGACACCGCGAGTCATGGAAGCGGTGCTTTCTGAGGTCAAAGAAATGGGCCTGATCTTCGTTGATAGCCGGACAAGCGGCAAGAGTGTCGCCTTCCGGATGGCGCAGGAAATGAAGATTCCCGCCCTACGAAACGATGTTTTCCTTGACCACGAGGCAAGCCCGGCGGCGATGAGAAAGGCCTTGGACCGTGCAATCACGATTGCGAGAAAGCAGGGATCGGTCGTGGTGATTGCCCACGTGCGGCCGGAAACACTGAAATTCTTGAAAACCCTGAGCGAAAGCAGGCCCGAGGATGTAAAATGGATTTCTGTGCCTGAAGCCGTTCGACGATCTCCAGGTTCAAGTCAAGGAGGAATGACGCAGTGAAGGGAAAAGCTGAAGTCATCATCGGCGCCCAGTGGGGCGATGAGGGTAAAGGACGGATTGTGGATGCCCTGGCGGACCGGGTGGATGTCGTTGTCCGTTACCAGGGAGGCGCGAACGCAGGCCACACGGTGGTTGTCGAGGGAGAAAAGCACGTCTTCCACCTTTTGCCCTCGGGAATGCTCTATCCCGGGAAAACTTGCGTGATCGGGAACGGCGTCGTTGTCGACCCGGATCAGTTCCTGGCGGAGATCGGCGAGTTGAGGGAAAAGCGAAAGGACAAGGCAAGGCTGATCCTTTCGGAGGCGTCGCACGTAGTCATGCCTTACCATAAAATCATCGACGAGGCGGAAGAGAAAAGACGATCCAAGGGGCGGAAGATAGGCACCACCAAACGCGGGATCGGCCCCTGTTACGCCGACAAGGTCAACCGGATCGGCATTCGCGTCGGAGACCTCCTGGATCCGGATGCCCTGAGGGGGAAAATCATCGAAAACCTGGAGATCAAAAACCTGCTCCTGACACGGATTTTCAACATGGCACCGATTCCCTTCGACGATTTGATGGAGAAAGCTCTGGGCTGGGGGCAGCAGATGCGGCCCTATATCGGTGACGGAACGGCAATCGTCAACGAAGCGCTCGACAAGGGGAACGGTGTCCTTTTTGAAGGAGCCCAGGGAACGCTTCTGGATATCGACCACGGAACCTATCCCTTCGTGACGAGCTCAAGCGCCTCCGCCGGAGGAGCCTGTATCGGGACGGGAATCGGACCTACCAGGATCGACCGGGTCCTGGGCGTCGCGAAGGCCTATTGCACCCGAGTTGGGGAGGGCCCCTTCCCAACGGAGGAACTGGGGGAAATCGGGGAACGGCTTCGAGAGGCCGGCGGAGAATACGGCGCCACGACGGGAAGGCCCAGGCGGTGCGGTTGGCTGGACATGGTCGCCCTGCGGTATGCCGTCCGGGTCAACGGGCTTGGAGGGATCGCCCTCACCAAACTGGATGTCCTGACCGGCCTGGAAGAAATCAAGGTCTGCACCCGGTATGAGATCGACGGCAAGCGCCACGAGATCCTCCCTTCACGGTTGCCGGAAAGGGAAGACATTCGCCTTCATTACGAGTCCCTAAAGGGCTGGAGCGAGGATATCTCCGAGTGCAGGCGCATCGAGGATCTGCCTCCGGAAGCGAGGGATTACGTTCGGTTCATTGAGGAAAACTGCAAGGTCCCCGTTGTCCTCATCGGGGTCGGAAGCGGAAGGGAGCAGACGATCCTCTGCGGTCTCTAGGCAAGCCCGAGCAAGAAATACGAGACGAAAAAAGGCGGCGGGCCGAATGGTCCGCCGCCTCGCCTTTTTCTGGTGGGCGACACAGGGATCGAACCTGTGACTTCTTCCGTGTGAAGGAAGCGCTCTTCCGCTGAGCTAGTCGCCCGGGAACGGAGGGTATTATAACGGGCTTGAGGAGGATTGGCAAGGCAGTTTGTCGAAGAAGATCGTTTTAGATGAAAAATCAGATGATATAATAAAACACAAGCTAAACAATTCTTCTCCTGGGGGGATGAAGATGGCGACGTTCGATATGAAAGAAGCTCTGAAGCTTGCGATTCACTCGGAAATCGAGGCCAGCGAGTTTTATCGTTCCTGGGCGGCCAACACGGACAAACCTCACCTCGCAGAAGAATTGAACAAGATCGCCGATTGGGAAACCTGCCACCGGGATTCGCTGATGAACTATTACACGGAACTTTACGGGGAGAAATTCGAACGCGATCCGAATCTCGTCGTGGATCCTGCCCTGAAAGTCCAGGCGGACGAGTTCAAGAACTCCTATTCACTCCTGCGGATCGCTTCTGCGGTCTTTATCTCTGAAATGAGGGCAGCGGAACTTTACGGAAAAATGGCCGAACAGACGGAAGGCCCTGCTCGAAAGATGTTTTTGGAACTCAAGGAAATGGAAGAGGGGCATATGGGAACGGCCAGGAAGAATTACGAAGAAATGCGCGAACATATCCAGGGTTTCCACGCGTTTTAAAAACGCTAGCCGTTAAATGCCGGGCAAAAGCCCGGTTTTTTCTTGAAACGCATAACGTATACAATATAAGGCTGACAATCGAGGCTGCGGGGTGTATCATTAAAAAAATACTTTGGAGGATTTGGATTGAGGGAAGATTCTTGCGAGTTGCTGTCAAAGATCGATGATTACTGGGATGAGATCGGTTTTCAGCCCTGGAGCGGGCTGGGAATGGCTGGAGTATACAGGAGAGTGACCTTCAGGAAGGGAGCCCTTCTGGGGGAAGTTGCCCGGTATTATGCGGATGACTATATCCTCTGGTCACACGAGGGCGAACATAGCGCAGAAAGGATTTTGCGCGAATGGAGGGGAATACCGGAGGTCATGTCGCACCGCGTCCTTCTTTTGGGAAATTCGACGTGGGCAAAAACCCGGCAAAAGTCTTTTCTCTGGGGCTTTCGGGGGTGGGTCGAGATTTACTCACTTCGGCTCGGCGACAACCCTCACAAGCGATTTGCGGATCTCGCCTACTGGGCCTTTATGGCACTTGATTATTCAAAAAAAACGAAGACAAACAAGGACACGGAGGTGATGCCCGTTTATGACATTTAGGGAGGGCGGTTCGAATGCACTGCAATTCCTTTGGGGGGTGAAATGAACGATGTTGACGATGCTTTTCGTGATTGCGGTGGTTTTTTTTGCAGCGGCTTTTATGATTTATGGCAAATTCCAGAAAACGGTGTATGGCCTGGACGATAAAAACGATACGCCGGCAAAGGTCTATTTTGACGGAATGGACTATGTGCCGACCCATCCGGCGGTTCTCCTTGGCCACCATTTCGCTTCGATTGCAGGTGCCGGGCCGATCGTTGGGCCCATCACGGCGGCTTCCATGTTCGGGTGGCTTCCGGCCTACCTTTGGTGCCTGATCGGTTCCGCCTTTCTCGGAGGCGTGCACGACGCGGGTGCCCTTGTCTCCTCGATCCGGCACAAGGGATTGTCGGTCGGGGAGGTCGTGGATCACTGGATCGGCCATCGCGCGAAAAGGATCTTCCTGACCTTCACCTGGCTTGCCCTGACGCTGGTCATTGCCGTTTTCCTGGAACTGGCCGCCAACACCTTTGCAGCCGACCCGGCGGTCGCTTTTTCAGGGCTTCTTTACATCGGCATGGCCTTGATCTTTGGGGTCCTGATCTACAGAAAGGGAGTTTCCCTCCTCGTGATGACGCTGGTCATGGTCCCGATCGTGATCGGTGCGATTTTCTACGGCAATTCCGCCGAGTGGGTCCAGCAGTCGTTCGCTCACAAAACGGGTGTATTCCCGGATGAAAACCAGGGGGACGGTCCCCGTCGGGCCGTTCCGGTGCTTGGCGATGATCGCCTCGGCGATGTTGTCTTCTTCCTCCGGGTTTGTAGAGTAATACCCTGGCCTGAAAAGGAGGATGACCAAGTCCGCGTCCTGTTCGATCGCACCGCTATCCCGAAGGTCGGAAAGTTGCGGCCGCTTGTCCTGCCGCTGCTCGACGGCCCGGGAAAGCTGTGAAAGCGCGATGATCGGGACCTCCAGTTCCCTTGCGATTCCCTTTAGGGCCCGGGAAATTTCCGCTACCTCCTGCTGCTTGCTGTCTGTCGGTCGCGGCAGGTGCATCAATTGAAGGTAGTCTACGACGACCATGCCCACGTCGTTCGTTCTAGCCTTGAACCGACGGCACCGTGCACGCAGTTCGAGGGTCGATAGCACCGAACTGTCGTCGATGTAAATCGGGGCCTGGGACAGACGCCCCGCTGCATCCGCCAGGGCTTCCCAGGCACTTTCATGGAACGTTCCCGTCCTCAGGTCATGAACATTGACCCGCGCCTCGGAAGCCAGCATTCGTTGCGCGAGTTGTTCGCCCCCCATCTCGAGACTGAAGACGAGAACCGGCTTTTTCCTTTCGAGAGCCGCATGCTGGGCGATGTTCAATGCGAGGGCCGTTTTCCCCATCGAGGGGCGCGCGGCGATGATGTTGAGGCTACCCGGCTGGAAACCGGCGGTAAGCCTGTCGAAATCGATAAAGCCGGATGAGATACCGGTAACCGGTTCCTGTTGCTGGTAATGCGTTTCAATCTGCTGGAAGGCTGTTCCAAGGATGTCCCCGATGTGTCGGAAATTCCGTTCTCCCCCGCGGCGGGTGATTTCGAAAACGGACCTCTCGGCTTCGTCGAGGATGTCTTCCATTTCACGATCTTCGGCGTACCCGAGTTTTACGATGTCGCTTCCGACCTGGACCAGCTTTCGATGAACCGACTTGTCCCTGACGATTCGGGTATGGTATTCCACGTTGGCGATGGTCGGAACCGTGTCGATCAGTCCCGCGATGAAGCCCTGCCCACCGAGGCGGTCCGCCATCTCCCTCCTCGAGATTTCCTCCCAGACCGTCAGCGGATCGACAGGTTTGTCTTTCCGCGCCATATCGAGAATCAATTCGAATGCCAGGCGATGCCGGGTTTCGTAGAAATCTTCCCCCGAGAGGGTTTCCGTCACGAGAAGAAGGGCATCCCGATCCAGCAGGCAGGCGCCAAGCACGGCTCTTTCCGCTTCCAGGCTATGGGGCGGGATCCTCTCAAAGGCGTTTTTCAGCACTTCACTCTGCCTCCACCAAAACGCTCAATTCCGCCTCGACGTTCGAGTATAGCCGGACGGTCAGCGGGTAGCGCCCTACCTGCCGAATGGCCTCCGCAATCCGGATGTCCTTCTTGTCAACCGCGACATGGAGCTGTTCTTCGATCGCCCTGGCGAGCGTCGCGGCCGTGACGCTGCCGAACAGCTTTCCCGAATCTCCGGCGCTGGCCTTCACCGTCACCTGCTTGCCCTGCAGGTTCCTCCTCGCTTCATGCGCAGCCTTTTCCGCCCGGTTTGCCTTCTGCGCAAGTTCCTTTTTCCTCGCCTCCCATTCCTTCTGCCGTCCTACCGTCGCTTCTTCGGCCAATCCCCGGGGGAACAGGTAGTTCCTGGCATAACCGTCTGAAACCTCGACCAAATCCCCTTTTTTCCCGATCTTGCTCACGTCTTCTTTCAGGATCACTTTCATCCTTTTCACCTCCAGAGGCGGGCTCGAAGATCCCACCAGATATCGACCAGTCCGACGATCATCAGCAGGTAGGAAAGAATCGGAACCAGGATCGCCACGAAAATTATAAGGCCTCGCGCGATTCTGCTGGAGAACCTCGTCCTGCCCAAGAGCGCCCAGGCAACGGAAACTCCCTGGACCAGGAAAAGCAGGGAAACGAGAAGGCGAAGGTTGACCCCGACCCTTTGCAGGAGATCTCCCCAGTGGCCGCTTCCCCCCAGAAAAGGCAGGATTGCGGAAGCGAGGAGAGCCCAGAAGATGTTCCTTGGGAAACGCCACTCGCCGAACGGCGGAAGCGGCGGAAGGACTCCACGACCGAGCCGCATGAGGACCGTTCGGCTCACGGCATAGCTCAGGACGCTGTCGATGGATGCGGCGATCGTGAGAAGGGCCGGGAACACCTGCGGAATGAATCGAAAGGTCGCTTCGAACTGCTGGCGCATCGCAGAAAGGGACTCCTTGGGAATCAGGCCTGTTTTCGAGTAGAGGGACATGACCCGTTCAAGGATCGTATCGAATTCCGCTGTATCGAGGGAAAAAGGGTTCACCCCCGTCAGCCGGGTCAAAAGCACCATCAGGACCAATTTGCTGGCAAGGGAAACAAGAATCCCGTACAGTGCGATTTCCACGGCGTTCTCCCTCTTTTTTCCCAGGGCTCCGAGCGCGACGCCAAGAACCGCGAAACCGAAGAGGAAAAACAAGCCGCCGACGAATCCCAGGAAGATCGAAACGATCAGGGTCGCAACGACAGACCCCAGCGCGGCCCTTCCCAGGCTATGCCGTAATCCTAGGACGACCAGGGGGGCTGGACATAGAAAGGTGAAGGCGATGCCGACGATCGGGATCGTGTTGCTCGCCAGGAAAAGAACGACAGCAAGCGCGACAAGAAGCGAAGACTCGACAAGTGCCTTTGTTCGGGTCATTGAGGGCCTCCCGTTTCAAAAAAGGGGGAGGAGCCGCCTAGCGCCCCTCCCCTACCTTTCCGCCAACCTCCCCGGGCCGACTAGTCGGCTGAGAACGGGAGAAGGGCCATGATTCGTGCACACTTGATCGCCCGAGTCAACTGCCTCTGGTGTTTTGCACAATTCCCCGTAACGCGGCGGGGAACGATCTTTCCGCGTTCGGTGATGAATCGACGCAGTTTTTCGATATCCTTCGGATCGACGTGGTCCAACTTATCCGCACAGAACTGGCAGACTTTCGGACGACGCCGTGTCCTTTTTTTCGTAAAAGCCATCCGTCAAATGCCTCCTTTTCCTCAACATCTCGCAAGAGGCGGCTAAAAGGGGATTTCGGCCTCTTCTTCGCCGGAATCCATCTCCGTGATATCCATGGGGAAGTCTTCGAAGGCCTTTTCCTCTCTCAGGCTGGAGAGTTGACCGTTTGTCCTCGGGACGGAGGGCATAGCGGAATCTTCATCCCGGCGGCCTCCCAGGAAAACGACATTCTGGGAAACGACCTCGGTGACCGTCCGTTTTTCCCCCTCTTTCGTCTCGTAGCTCCGGACCTGAAGCCTCCCCTCGACAAGCACAGGCCTGCCTTTCCGAAGGTACCTCTCGCAGTTCTCCGCCTGGCTTCCCCAGACGACCACGGGAATAAAGTCGGTCTGGTCGACGACCTCGCCGGTCTTTCCCTTGTACTGGTGACCGACGGCCACGGTAAGCTTCGCGACAGCCTGTTTCGCAGCGGTATAACGGATCTCTGGGTCACGGGCCAAATTGCCCATGAGGACCACTTTGTTGAAACCTCTTGCCAACCCGACCACCGTCCTTCCTATTCGTCAAGACGGATGACCATATGCCGCAGGACCTGGGGACGAAGCTTGAGAACCCGGTCGAGTTCGACGACCTGGGCAGGATCGAGCTTCATGTTGAAGATGGCGTAGAAGCCTTCCTGTTCCTTTTCGACAGGATAGGCAAGCCTCCTCTTTCCCCAGACGTCGACCTTCGCCACTTCCCCTCCCAACGTTCCGACCAGAGCCTGGACGTCGTCCAAAAAGGCCTTGTGGTCTTCGACATCGGTCCGGAGCAGAAGCATCAAATCGTAAGGTCGCACCTGGATCACCTCCTCCCTTTGGACTATGGCCCCTCCCACACCGGAGGGGCAGGGAACACGAGGATTGATTATACCTCATGGGCCTTGTGACGGCAACCGATCCCCCGACTCGATCTCAATCCGGTAAATCCTTTCACCCGGAAAAACAAGGTTAAAGTCCTGTCTCGCTTTTCTGGCCACTCCCTCCGGGCTTTGCAGGTACCGGAGCCGTTCCTGTAGGTCCTGGACCGTTCGGCTCAACTTAACCAGTTCCTCCATTCGGGCGTCCACCATGGACTTCAGCCGGCTGGCCCTCCTCAATTCGATCACGGTTCCGGTTCCGATGATCGCGAGGGTCACGCCGAGAACGGCCGCTGCCAAAACCCAGCGCAGCCTGACCAAACGGCACTACATCCTTTCCGGTGCTTGCACCCGCAGGATGGCCAATGCGTTCGTCAGGGCAACCCGCGTCGCTTCCACGAGACATAGCCTGGCTTTCGACAGGGGCTCCTCCACCCCGAGGACCCGGTGGGCGTTGTAGAAAGCGTGGAAATCCGCGGCCAGGTCATAGGCAAAAAACGCGATCCTGTGCGCCGCAAGCTCGGAGGCTGCTTTCTCGACCTCTTCGGGGAAGCGGGCGATCCGTTTCGCGAGGGCTTTTTCTTCCGGTTCGACGAGAAGGTTGACGTCGACGCTGGAGGGATCCGGGATGCCGATGTTCCTGGAGGCGGCTTCCCTCATGATGCTTTGGATCCGCGCGTGGGCATACTGCACGTAGAAAACCGGGTTGTCCGTGGAAGCTTTCTTTGCCAGTTCGAGATCGAAGTCCAGGTGACTGTCGCACCTGCGCATGGCAAAGAAAAACCGGGCCGCGTCGACTCCGACCTCGTCGAGGACTTCCTTCAGCGTGACGAATTCTCCCGATCGGGTCGACATCGAGACCTGCTGCCCTCCTCGAAGGAGGTTCACGAACTGGATCAGCAGGATCTGGAGAGCTTCCCGTTCCTTGCCTAGAGCCTCTACTGCAGCCTTCATCCTCGGTACGTAGCCGTGGTGGTCAGCGCCCCAGACGTCGATCACGAGATCGAAGCCCCGATCGAACTTGTCCTTGTGATAGGCGACATCCGAAGCGAAATAGGTAGTCACGCCGTTGCTCCTGACCAGGACCCTGTCCTTGTCATCCCCGAAAGCCGTCGTCCTGAACCAAAGAGCTCCGTCCTTCTCGTAGGCATGGCCACGTGCCTTCAAAAAGCTCAACGCCGATTCGACCAGGCCTTTTTCGTAAAGCGACTTTTCGGAGAACCAGACGTCGAAGTTCACGCCGAAACGGGAAAGATCCTCTCGAATTCCTTCCAGGATGGTCCTCGCGGCGTGCTCCTGGAATACCGGGAAGCTTTCCTCCAGGGGGACATCGAGGTGGACCTTACCGTCCCTTTCCAGGACCTCCCTTGCCAAATCGTAGATGTAGTCTCCCTTGTAGCCGTTCTCCGGGAACGGAGCCTTTTCGGGGAACCCCAGGATCTCGAAATACCGGGCCTGGGTGGATTGCCCCAGGAGGTTCATCTGAAGCCCCGCGTCGTTGATGTAGTATTCCCTCTCAACCTGCCAGCCCGCGTATTCGAGGAGGCTTGCCGTCATGTCCCCGACGGCTGCCCCCCTGCCGTGTCCCACGTGAAGCGGCCCCGTCGGATTCGCGCTCACGAATTCGACCTGGACCTTCCGGCCTTTCCCCTGAGTGGAGCGTCCATAGTTTTCGCGTCCGTTCACCGCGGCTTCAAGGACATCACGGACCCAAAGGTTCGTCACGAAGAAGTTGATGAAACCGGGGCCGGCAACTTCGATCTTCTCCAGGTGAGGATCGGACCCGATCCTTGACACGATCTCCGAAGCCACATCCCTGGGCCGCATTCCGAGCGGTTTGGACATCAACATCGCAATATTGCTGGCCCAATCTCCCTGTCCTTCGTGTCTAGGGCGTTCAAGCTGGACTTCCGGAACATCCTCCGGCGGCAGTCCCCTTTCCTTGGCGAATTCATGTACGGCTTCCGTCAGGAGATCCTTGAACAGCAGTGAAACTTCCTTCATCTTCACCATCTCCTATTGTCAACGCTTTCGCAGCGGAATCGAGTTCGTTGCCCATCTCAGGACCTGCGCCAGGGTATCCTTCAAACCCGCAGCCTCGTTCTGTTCAAAGCCGGAAGCCGAAACCGTCACCAATTGTTCCGTCTCCACCCTGGATTTCTTTTCGATGTTCCTGAAGGTTTCTTCCACGGCCGTCCTTCCGACGGTTCTCCTCTTCAGGGAAGGGGGTTCCAGAACGCGGAATCCCGCGGGGAGTTCCAGGACGAGCTCCTGCCTGACGGAGAACGGGAACCTCAGCTTGACCGTTCCGGTTTCTTCGAGAATTTCCCGTATCCCTGGAATCGACACCGAAGGGAATTGGACGAGAAGGTCCTTCTGAGATGCGATGCCCAAAAAGCCGTTTACCGGGACGCTGATTTCTATTCCGCTTGTCGATTCCGAAAACTTCAGTTCCCCTATCCCGGAAGCGAAGGGAGTCCCGGAAAGCAGGTCCTGGAGCAGGCGGGGCGCCCTTTCCCCGAGGGATCGTTCTCCGTCGCGAAGGAGGAAGTCCCAGCCTCCTTTCAGCTCTACAAGGAGTTTTCCCCGGGCAAAACCCGCCTCATCAAGCTTCAGCTGCCATTTCGCGGAAAGCCTGTTCCCCGAAGGACTCCCCTCGGGAATTTTCGTCTTCAGGACATTGTCCCCTTCCAGCCGGTAGAGGGTTGCCCCATACAGCCAGCTCGGTGTCCTTCCGAAAACACCGTCGGGCCTGGCAGTAAAAAAGAAGCTTTGTCCGCTTCTTGGTGCCGACACCTCAAGCACAGGAGAGGTCCAAAGGGCAATCCCGGCTGGAGGCTCAGGTCCTACCGGGATTGCGGGGAGCCACCAGGTCCTGACCGACCAGCCCAGTGACTTCAAGCCGTGGGCGGCAAAGAGGGTCCGTTCCCATTCCGTCCATGGCCCGTTTTCGGGGAAAACACCGCCGGGGGTACGTACCGATTCTTTCGGCAGCACCGTTTCCAGGTTGTCCCCAGCGGTCAAGGCCGCCACGAAATCCCTCGCGGTCTTTTCCGGGTTTTTCCCGGAAAGCAGGCGCGAGAGTCTTTGCGGCAGTCGCGAACTCCCCTTTTCGATGTCCTGCACCGTTCTGAGGGACGTCACGAGGCCGCTTTTCAGGCTGAACCCCAAGGCTGGGATTCCCCGGTCCAGGAGGGTGCGTTTGGGCATGGGCGGAAGGTTCTTCGCGTTCCACGAAAACCGTTCGATCCCCTTTTCCCGGCTTCGTTCCGGCTGACCGATTCCGCTTGCAGCCCAGCTCAGCCGGCTTCCTTCGGGCACCGTGACTTCGATGCTCAATTCCCATTGGGGAAGGTCCAGTTCCAGGCTGACCAGGTCGTCTAGTTCGAAGCGACGGGGGAAAACCTGGGCGGTTTCGACGTACAGGATGGATTCTCCGCTCGATTCGGGGATCCTCAAGACAGCGACGCCGCTGCCGCCTTCGGAGATCCCGAGGCGGTCGGCCTTTTCGATTGCCGGGACTGAATACCGCTCGGCCCGAACGAACCGCGCGGTCCCCCCTTCCGGGGCGGGGAGTCTCCAGGTTTGCCACCCTTCAGGTAGGGATCCCCGGTACAGGATGATCCACCGGGTCTTCCGTTCCATGCTGCCGTCTGCCAGCAGCCGGTTTTCGACCGACCTCGAGAGCACTAGCGCTTTCACCGCGGGATAGGAAGACAGGCTTGGGGCCTCTTCGAGCAACCTTTTCATCTCCTGCCGGGGATCCTCCATGGCGAAAGCCAGGGAAACGAGCAGGACCTGGATAAACAGCGAAACGAGCAGCCACGCGAAAACCCTTCGTAATCCTGCTTTGAACCTTCTTTTCCGGTTCAAGCGATCACGCTCCTCGACCGCAGCAATGTTTGTATTTTTTCCCGCTGCCACAGGGACAGGGGTCGTTCCTTCCCACTTTCGGTCCCCTTCGTACCGGTTCCACGGAGGTCCTACGGGCCTCTGGAGTGCCTTCGGCGTGTTCTCCGAAACCGGTCGGGAGAAGCAGGGTTTCACGGCTTTCCCGCAAGGTTCGCCTCCTCTGTGTTCCCTCTTCGGTGACGATGGAGATCCGGAAAGCCGTCTCGGCAATGGCCGTTCGGACCCGGTCAAGCATTTCCTGGAAAAGGTTATACGATTCGAACTGGTACTCAAGAAGCGGGTCTTTTTGTCCGATTGCCCTCAGCCCAATCCCGGAGCGAAGTTCGTCCATCGCGAGCAGGTGCTCCTTCCAATGGCTGTCCAGGACATGCAAAGTGATGAAGCGCGCGATTTCCGCCGCCATTTCGGCACCAAGAGCCGAAACCCGTGCGTCGAAATGCTCGCGGACTTTTTCCAGGATCGGTCCAAAATCGCGTTCGCTTTCCGCGGTTTCTCCCGCCGCCAAAATCTCTTCGTCGTACCCCTTTCCGAAAAGGCTTCGAAAGCGCAGTTGCGCCCCCTTGACATCCGGCTCCTGCCCGGCGGGAAAGGACTGGTCAAGGATGCTCCGCGCAACGTCCAGAACCAGGTCCCTCGTGTTTTCAAGGATATCCGGATCCTTGAGAATCCTTGCCCGCTCGGCATAAACGGCTTCCCTTTGCTGGTTCATTACGTTGTCGTACATCAAGAGTTGTTTCCTGATGTCGAAATGCATCTGCTCGACTTTCTTCTGCGCGTTTTCAATCGCCTTCGTCAAGAGAGGGTGTTCGATGGCTTCCCCCTCTTCCATACCTAATTTTCCCATCAGCCCCTGGACCTTTTCCGACCCGAAAAGGCGCAACAGGTCATCTTCCAGAGAAAGGAAAAACCGGCTGCTTCCCGGGTCTCCCTGTCGACCCGCACGTCCCATCAGCTGATTGTCGATCCGCCTTGCCTCGTGCCGTTCGGTTCCGACGATATGGAGCCCCCCCAAACGGACGACTTCTTCATGTTCTTTCCGGCATTCCGCCTTGACTTTCTCAAGTGTCTCCCGATAAAGCTTTTCCTCTTTAGTGGGATCGATCTCCTGCTGCTTCAGGATTTCCCGCGCCAGTACCTCGGGGTTCCCCCCCAGGAGGATGTCCGTACCCCTTCCCGCCATGTTCGTCGCGACGGTGACCGCTTTCAGGCGCCCCGCCTGAGAGACGATCTCTGCTTCGCGTTCATGGTACTTCGCGTTGAGCACCTGGTGAGGAATCTTGCGGGCCTTCAACAGGCGGCTGACCAGCTCGGAGTTTTCAATCGAGGTTGTTCCCACCAGAACCGGCTGCCCTTTCTCGTAGCACTCGGCGACTTCTTCTGCGACCGCATTGAATTTTTCCCTCTTGGTCCGGTAGATCACGTCTGGATAGGCCTGCCGGATCATGGGGCGGTGTGTCGGCAGCTGAACGACCTCGAGTCCGTAAATTTCCTTGAATTCTTCCGCTTCCGTCGCAGCGGTGCCGGTCATGCCGGCCAACTTTTTGTACATCCTGAAATAGTTCTGGAGGGTAATGGTTGCCAGGGTCTGGTTCTCGCTCCCGACCTTGACCCGTTCCTTGGCCTCGATTGCCTGATGCAGCCCTTCCGAATACCGACGGCCGAACATGAGCCGGCCGGTGAATTCGTCCACGATGACGATATCCCCGTCCTTGTTGACGTAGTGGATATCCTTCTGGAAAAGGTGGTGCGCCTTCAGCGCCTGGACGATCTTGTGGGCCATGTCGGCATGGCGGGCCTCCGAGAAGAGTTCCGGGGTCCTCGTGAGTTCCTCGCAGCGGAGGATTCCCCTTTCGGTCAGGACCACGTTGCGCTCTTTCTCGTCGACCTCGAAGTCGATCCCCTTGACCAGTTTCAAGGCGATCGAATTTGCGGTCATGTACGGTTCGACCGACTCTTCCGAGGGACCGGAAATGATCAGCGGGGTCCTCGCTTCGTCGATGAGGATGGAGTCAACCTCGTCTACGATGCAGTAGGAGTGTCCCCTTTGCACCTGCTGCTCGGCGGAAGTGGCCATGTTGTCCCGCAAGTAGTCGAATCCGAACTCGCTGTTCGTCCCGTAGGTGATGTCTGCCTGGTAGGCCTTGGCTCGTTCCTGCTGTGGCATAAACGCGTAAATGACCCCCACGGAAAGGCCGAGGAACCGGTAAATTTTCCCCATCCATTCCGCATCGCGCCTGGCCAGGTAATCATTGACGGTTACGACGTGAACCCCTTCACCCTTGAGGGCGTTCAATACGACGGCAAGGGTTGCGACCAGGGTCTTCCCTTCCCCGGTCTGCATCTCCGCGATTTTTCCTTCGTGAAGGGCCATTCCCCCCATGAGCTGGACATCGAAGTGCCTCATCCCCAGTTGCCTACGGGAGGTCTCACGAACGACCGCGAAAACTTCTTCAAGCAAATCGTCCAGCTCTTCTCCCCTGGCAAGCCGCTGCCTGAAACCGTTCAGGCTTGCTGCCAGGGCCGCATCGTCCAGGGAACCGACTTCCGGTTCGAGGGCGTTGATGCGGTCCACTCTTTCCCTGTATCGCTTGAGGGCCCGATCGTTCGGGTCCAGGCCGAGCGCTTTCACCAGCGATTCGAACATTGCAACAACTCCCAACGATCATATGCCGCGGAGGGGAATCCTCCCCGGCTAGAACGATTCATTATAGATTTTTCGGGATATGCCGTCAAAAAAGGAGTCGGAACGAGCGTTCCGACTCCTCGTGGATGCTGCCTCCTGGACTTTCGGTTCTAGAGCTGGACGGGGCGGAGCCTTGCAAGGAAGTGGTGCAGCCCCTTGACCGGCGGAGCGTAATCGACGACCAGGCCGTACCGGATGGAATCACGCCTGCGGTAAACGTCGATGATCGACTGGGCAACGTATTCCATGTGGCTGTTCGTGTAGGTCCTTCGGTTGATCGCGAGCCTGTAGAGTTCCAGTTTCGGAAGGATGAGCTCGCCGGTCTTTTCGTCCTCCGTCGCGAAGGCCAAGGCCCCGAGCCCGATGCCCCGGATTGCCCCCTCCCGGTAAATTTCGATCGAAAGAACGTCGGCGGGGTACATCTTCTGGGGAATATGCGGCAGGAACGCCTTTGCGTCGATGAAAATCGCATGCCCTCCGGCCGGTTTCACAAACGGAACTCCGCCCTCCTCGAGCAAATCTCCAAGATACCTGACCTGTGCTACCCGGTGGGCCATGTACTGTTCGTCGACCATCTCCCGCAGCCCCACCGCGAGCGCTTCGAGGTCCCTTCCGGCCAGGCCGCCGTAAGTCGCAAACCCTTCAAAAAGGATGACCCTGGGAAGCAGCCGATGGTACATCTCCTCCGTCCGGCAGCAAAGCATTCCTCCGATGTTGACAAGCGGATCCTTCTTGGCGGAGCAGGTGATTCCGTCGGCGCAATCCATCGTTGCTTTCAGGATTTCCGCTAGGGTCATCCCCTTGCAGGCATCTTCGCGCATCTTGATGAAATAGGCATTTTCCGCCATGCGCGCCGCATCCAGGAAGAGCGGGATTCCATATTTCCTGGCGATGGCGGAAACTCCACGCAGGTTTTCGAGGCTGACCGGCTGTCCTCCGCCCGAGTTGTTCGTCACGGTGACCATGATCAGGGGAATCCGTTCTTTTCCATAAGTCAGAATGGCGTTTTCCAACTTCTTCAGGTCGACGTTCCCCTTGAAAGGATGCTGGAGTTCGGGTTGGTAGGCCTCGTCGATGACACAATCGACCGGTTCGGCTCCGACATTGAAAATATGGCCGCGGGTGGTGTCGAAGGGCATGTTGAAGGGAATCCTGTCCCCGGCTTTCGCCATCGTACCGAACAGGACGTTTTCCGTTGCCCGGCCCTGGTGGCACGGGATGACGTAATCGAAGCCCAGGACTTCCTTGACGGCCTCCTTCAGGGCGTAGAAGCTGTCGGCTCCCGCGTAGGCCTCGTCACCCTTCATCAGGGCGGCCCACTGGTACTTGCTCATCGCCCCTGTACCGGAGTCGGTGAGAAGGTCGATGTAAATATCCGCCGACCTCAGGCCAAACATGTTGAAATGCCCCGCTTCCAACGCTTTTTCCCTTTGAGAACGGTCCGGTACGGTGACGGGTTCCACCATCTTGATGCGGAAAGGTTCGGGCATGATTCTGTCTACCATTGAACTGTCCCTCCATGCGATCTCTTCTTCGACTCGGCTTGGGGGCTCGTCTGGTTGAAGCGCCTTTCCTCGTCTGGTCGTATTATATAGCAGAAAACAACCTGCGGGTTGCCGCCCCCTCCTGGGGAAAAAGCCCACGTTCGGGAGAGATCCTTTTGAAACCAAGTTTTGGCCTGGGACAATTCCCCAAGGACTTCCTCCTTTGCCTTGGGGCTTCCCTCTCGGCTTATTCCTGCATTTCCGTTTTTTTTCTCTTCCCGCTCGTCCTCGAGCTAAAGGGGTATGAGCCCCTGGCCATCGGGACTGCCTGGATCATCTTCGAGTTCGTCCTGCTCGGAACCCGGGGGTGGGTGAACCACTGGCTGAGCGTCCGGGGATCCCGCACCGGGATGATCCTAGGGTCCCTTGCCCTTGCTGCAGGGGTCGGTCTTCTTTCCGTGGGCCCTTCCTACCCGATGATCCTTCTAGGACGCTCTCTGATGGGAGTCGGATGGGGACTCTTTTCCATCGCAAATACTCTCCACCAGGCACGCGTGCTCCCCACGCGGCTGATCGGTAGGGGGTTCGGCCTTTCGGGCCTGGCGCCCCTACTGCCACAGCTGGGGCTCATTCCCCTTGCCGAGTGGACGGTACGTCGCGGCAGCCCCGGACTTCTCTTCGCCCTCTCGTTGTCGGGGTGCCTTTTTGCAGTGGTGTTTTCCTGGAGACTGACCCCGGCAAAACCCGGCCCCATTTCGCACGTCCCTCTGGGAGAATGCCTGCAGGAAAGCTGGGCAAAGCCTCCCCTGAGGGCGCTGCTTCTTTCCGGAAGTCTTTTTGCCCTCTCCGCGGCAGGATTCATGCCGTATGTCGCCAATGCCGCGATGGAATGGGGGATCGCAGGCAGCAGCTTCCTCTTGCCGGAAGCTCTTTCGGCCTTCGTCGCTCGCCTAGCCCTTGGCGGATGGGTGGATCGGTACGGGAAAAGGCTGTTAGTTCCCTATTTTGGATGCATTGCCCTGGGGGCGATGATCTCCATGATCGGGGGCACCACGGCTTCCTTTGTTGTAGGCGGACTTCTCCATGGAATCGGGATGGGAATGGTCTATCCCCTGCTGTATTCCTTGCTTTCAAGGGCATCGGACGAACGATCACGAACCGCGCTTTTCACGCTTTTCGGTACCTTCATCGACCTTCTTTGGGCAATCGCCCCGCTTGCAGCTGCAGCACTGGCACAGCTGGTGGGATTCGGCGCGGTCCTACGGGTCAGTGCGATTCTCATCGCAGGAATCGTACTTACCATGCGGTGGCGGGTTTGGCCCTTCCTCGACTAGTCCCGATCCTCCTCATTCGGCATCGGCCAGACTGCAAAACACGAGAGCTTCATTGACCATGTGCTCGATCACCGCGTATTCGTTCGGCATGTGGGCCGTGTCTGCCTCCTGCGCCCAGACTACAGCCGGGATTCCAGCCATTCGGAAATGCGCTGCGCAGGTTCCTCCTCCGACTCCCCCGATCCTCGGCTCAAAACCGTAAACCCCTCGGACGGCAGCCCGAAGGCGGGTAACCACGGGCGCTTCGGTAGGAGTTGCAGGAGCCGCAGAGGCCCTCTGGATCATCTCCCGACTTACCGACACCCCGTGTTTCTTCTCGATGGATTTCCCAACGTCCTGCATCACGGACTCCACCGCCTCAAGGGGCGTTTCAGGAAGGACCCGGCAATCGAAAGCCAGGACCTCCTTTCCGGGAATGGTGTTGATGTTTGCAACGTTTGCAAGCCGCCGTGTCGGTTCGAAGGTCGAATAGGGAGGTTCGAAAAGGTCGTTCCTTTCGGGGAAAGCCTTGTGAAGGGCGTCGTCCAGTTCAACGGAAAACCGGTTGGCCGCGCGGCAGNCATTGTTTCCAAGGTCCGGTCGGCTGGCGTGGACCTGCTTCCCCTGGAGGGTAAACTCGACCCAAAGCACGGACTTTTCCGCCACTTCAATAAAATCTCCCTTGTCGTTCCCGCCATCCGGAACGACCACGAGATCCTCGGACCGGAACAAACCTTTCCCGATCAAGTGACTGATGCCGAAAACACTTCCAAGTTCCTCGTCTGCCACGAAGGCAAGGTCGAGTTCCGTTTCGGGAGTGATGCCGAGGCGGACGAAGGCAGCCGCAGCAAACAGGCTCGCGATCAGTTCCTGGCCGTTGTCGTTACTGCCCCTGCCGTAGACGCGGCCGTCCCTGACCACGGGCAGGAAGGGATCCGTTTCCCAGAGGGAGCGGTCTCCCTCGGGAACGACATCCATGTGCGTCACGATCCAGGTCCTGGCATCGGTTCTTCCAGGGATGCGAACGACAAGGTTCGGGCGCTTCCCCCCTAAAGCCGCGGGATCCGGCGCTTCATGCCATTCCGGTTCCGGCAGTCCAAGCCGGCGAATCAATTCCGCCAGCCATTTCGCCTTCTCTTGTTCGCCTGTACCGCCGTCTTTCGGGCTCACGGCCGGAATTCGGACCAATCCGCAAAGAGCCTCGACCATTTCTTCCTCGTGTTCTTTAATCCATTCCTGAACCGGTTTGTTCATCCTTCACAGACCTTCCTTTCATCCGCGGGAGTCACCGGGCCGGAGGGGTGCTCAGAAGGCTCCAGCCCTTCATGAGATAGTCCATCCCGGACCACACGGTCAACAGCAGCGCAACCCACATTGCGGAGCGTGCCAATGGCAGGTCGAAGATCATCATCACGATTGCGATGATCTGGGAAACGGTCTTCGCCTTTCCTCCCCTCGAAGCCGCCAATACGACCCCTTCTGCCGCTGCGATCATCCTGAGCCCGGTCACGAGGAACTCCCTTGCAAGGATGAGGACCACCATCCAGGCTGGGATCCGCTGCAGCTCGACGAGGCCGACCAGGGCTGCGGTAATGAGGACCTTGTCAGCCAGGGGATCGATGAATTTTCCCAGGTTCGTGACGATGCCGTGTTTCCTGGCAATGTAACCGTCCGCCGTGTCCGTCAAGGCTGCCAGGATGAAGACCGCTCCCGCGATGAGATCTCCCCATTCGATCCGCAGTGTGAGAAAGACGACCACAAGAGGAGCGAGAAAAACCCGCGATAGACTAAGCAGATTCGGCAGGTTCAAGGCCGAGGCCCCCATCGTTTCTCCCTCCGTTCGGTTTCCAGGAACAGGCTCGTTCAAATTGCCGCGCGATGCGGGCCGACGCAGCACGCCGACCCGCACCGAATCGAAGGATTTCCCGTTCAGCCTCCAAGGTAGGCTTCGCGAACCTTCGGATCTTCGATCAAAGCCTCCCCCGTTCCTTGCAGCACGATTTCCCCGACCTCAAGGACGTAGGCATAATGTGCCACTTTCAAGGCCGCGTAGGCGTTCTGCTCCACGAGCAGGACGGTTTTCCCTTCGGCGTTGATCGTCTTGATGATCTCGAAGACCTCTTTGACGAGAAGCGGGGCAAGTCCCAGGGAGGGTTCGTCCAGCATGAGAAGCTTGGGCCGACTCATCAGGGCCCTGCCGAGGGCCAGCATTTGCTGTTCTCCTCCCGAAAGCGTCCCGCCCTTTTGCCAGGTCCTTTCCTTCAACCGGGGGAAAAGTTCAAAAACCCAGTCCAGGTCTTTTGCGATTCCATCCTTGTCGTTGCGGATATACGCTCCCAGCATCAGGTTTTCCATGACCGTCAGGTGGGGCAGAATCCTGCGGCCTTCCGGGCACATGGCGATTCCCATTCCGACGAGGGCCTCCGGAGTTTTGCCGAGGATGTTCGCGCCTTCGAAAAGGATTTTCCCCTTTTTGTTCTTGACCAGGCCTGCAATCGAGCGAAGAGTACTGCTTTTCCCGGCTCCGTTCGCCCCGATGAGGGTCACGATCTGCCCTTCCGAAACCTCGAGAGAAAGGCCTTTCAGCGCGTGAATGCCTCCGTAGTAGACGTGCAGATCTTCGATCTTAAGCATTCTGGGCCGCCTCCTCCCCGAGGTAGGCTTCGATGACTTTCGGGTTCGTCCGGATCTGCTCGGGGTTCCCTTCTGCGATGAGGATTCCGTAGTCGAGGACCCAGATGTGCTCGCAAACTCCCATGACCACTTTCATGTCGTGTTCGATCAGCAGGATCGTCAGGTCGAAATCGGTCCGGATCCGCTTGATGAAATCCATCAGTTCCTGTGACTCCTGGGGGTTCATCCCCGCAGCGGGCTCGTCCAGGAGCAGGAATTTCGGCTTTGTGGCCAGCGCCCTGGCAATTTCCAGCCTTCGCTGTGCTCCGTAAGGCAGTGAACTCGAGACCTCGCCCGCGAGTTTTCCAAGCCCCACCGAATCGAGGAGGGCCATGGCAGTTTCCCTGAGTTCCCGCTCTTCCCTTGTGCAGGAGGGAACCATCAGGGGAGGCATCCACCATTGGCTCTTCTGCCGGACAAACCCCCCGATCATGACATTCTGAAGGACGGTTTCGTTATAGAAAAGACGGATGTTCTGGAAGGTCCGGGCGATCCCCGCCTCGCAGACCTTGTGGGGCGGAAGCCCGGTAATCCTTCTCCCCTCGAGAAAAACGTCACCCTGGGTCGGCTTGTAGAACCCCGTGATGATGTTGAAGCAGGTCGTTTTTCCGGCCCCGTTCGGCCCGATCAGGCCCACGATGCTCCCTTTCGGGACCGAAATGTTGAAGTTGTTGACCGCCGTCAGCCCCCCGAAGCGAATCATGACGTCCCGGGTTTCGAGAACAGGAACAGGAGGATTCGCGCTCATCGGGCCTCACCTCCCCGGGAGGATCGGCTTAACAGGGCACTCCAGTTGAATTCCCGCATTCCCATGATGCCTTCGCGCCTGAAGAGGATGATCAGGATAAGCAGCAGGGAGAAAATGACCATTCGCATCCCCGGGATGCCTTCAAGGTGGAAGGTTCCGATGTCGATCGGATTCTCCACGAAACGGAGCCATTCCAGCAGTATCGTGATGACAGCGCTACCGATAATGCTTCCCGTAAGGGATCCGAGCCCTCCCGCGACAACGATCATCAGGACGTTGAAGGTAAGCAGGAAACTGAACATCTTTGGGTCGATTGTCGTGATGAGGCTTGCCATAAGGGCTCCACCGACTCCGGCAAAGAAGGCACCGACCGAAAAGGAGACAACCCGGTATTTGAAAGTGTTGATCCCCATCGCCCTGGCCGCGACCTCGTCATCCCGGATCGCCTTGAGGACGTTTCCGAAGTTGCTGTTGATGAGCCGGACCATGAAGAAGAGGGTCAGGAAGCACCACCCGTAGTTCCACCAGATGTTTGCGTAGTCGGGGATTCCTTTCAGCCCCAGTGCACCGTTCGTGATGGGAGTCAGGTTCGTGAACACGACTCGGATGATCTCCGCGAACCCAAGCGTTGCAATCCCCAGGTAATCTCCTCCGAGCCTCAGCACAGGAATCGCGATGATCAATCCCAGCACGGCCGCTGCAAAGCCGCCGGCGAGCACCGCCACGAAAAACGGGGCCTGCAGTACCGAAAACGGCCAGACCAGCGGTTGCAGGATATAAATCATTTCCTTCTGGATCGGAGGCAGGATCAGCAGGGAAGAAACATAGGCACCGATGGCCATGAACCCGGCATGCCCGAGGGAAAACATTCCCGTGAACCCGTAGATGAGGTTGAGGCTCAGGGCAAGGATCGAGTTGATCGCGATGAGGTTCAGGACCTGGATCTTGTAGTTGTCCAGGTGCCCATTCGCCCACCAAAGGAACACAAGAAACAACCCGACCGCGACAAACGTCAGCGTGAGATCCCGTTTCCTGTTGGGGGTCTTCATACCTTCTCCTCCAGTTTTTCACCCATGAGCCCGGTCGGTTTCATGAGGAGGATCACGATGAGCAAAATGAAGGCGAAAGCGTCACGGTAGCCCGAAAGAGCCGGGAAAAAGGCGACCGCCATGATTTCGATGAGCCCCAGGAGCATTCCTCCTATCATCGCACCCTGGATCGATCCGATCCCGCCGAGAACGGCAGCGATAAACGCCTTGAATCCCGGAAATACTCCCATGAAGGGATGGATCTGCGGGTACCGGAGGGCCCACATGATGCCCGATGCTGCGGCAAGCGCCGATCCGAGCCCGAAGGTCAGGGCGATGATCTTGTCGACGGAGACCCCCATCAACCTCGTCGTCTCGATGTCCTTCGAGATCGAACGCATGGCAAGCCCCGGCTTGGTCTTGTAGACGATCCAGAGGAGCCCCATCACGAGGGCAAAGGCGATGGCCGGAACGATGATCGCGAGAGGCAGGACGCGGATGTTCCCGATGGAAATGATTTCTACAAGCCAGTCAGGGCGATAGACGGGCTTCGGCAACCCGGTAAAAACCACGAGGCCAAGGTTTTCAATGAAAAAGGAAACGCCGATCGCGCTGATGAGGGCGGAAATTCGCGGTGCATCCCTCAGGGGGCGATAAGCGATCCGATCGATGACCACCCCGCAGAGTGCGGAAAGCGCGACCGCGAGGACGACGGCGATTCCCCAGGGCAGCTTGGTCAGCGTCACCCCGAAAAAGACGAAATATGCACCCAGCATGAAAATGTCGCCGTGAGCGAAATTGATCAGCCTCAGGATTCCGTAGACCATCGTGTAGCCGATCGCGATGAGGCCGTAAAGGCTACCGAGGGTCAAGGCATTGAAGAGGTGCTGGACGAACATGTCTAGACTCATGAGTTGCCCCCTTGCTCATCAAGAAGGGGAGGAGGTTGCCCCCCTCCCCGTCAAGAAGTTCCTGGACAGGCTGCTTTCTTAGAGCTTCGGCTCGATGACGTCCACAAAGACGCGCTTTCCGTTCTGGATCATCATGATCCCGACGGGTTTCTCCGCGTCGTGCGTGGCATTCATCGTGGTGCTGCCCGTAACGCCGGGGAAGTTCTTCGTGGCTTCAAGCTTATCGCGGATCAGCTTGGGATCGGCCTTCCCCGCGCGCTTGATGGCATCGAGGATCAGCATGTAGGAGTCGTACCCCAGAGCCGCGTTCACGTTGGGATCCTTGCCCGGGAACGACTTCTTCCAGTTCTCGGTGAATTTCTTGGCAATCGGGCTCATGTCCTTCATGGTCGGATCATACGGGAACGTGGTGTAGGCAAACCCTTCGACAGCCTTTCCACCGATCTTGACGATCTCGGGGTTGTCCATGGCGTCTCCGCCCATGATCTTGAACTGGCCGCCCAGCTCGCCGACCTGCTTCATGATGATGGCCCCTTCAGCAAAATAGCTGGGGATGAAAAGGACATCCGGCTTCTTGCTGATGATTTCGGTGAGCTGTGCCGTAAAGTCCTGGTCGCCGGAGTTGTAGTTCAGCTTCGCCACGATCTTCCCGCCCATCTTCGTAAAGGACTTTTCGAAGAAATTGGCCAGGCCGACACTATAGTCCTGGGACACATCGATCAGGATCGCCGCGTTCTTCGCCTTCATCTTCTGGAAGGCATAGGTGGCCGCGCCCGCTCCCTGGAAAGGATCGATGAAACAGGTGCGGAAAATGTACTTCTTGCCCTGCGTGACGAGGGGGTTGGTGCAGGAGGTTCCGAGCTGCGGGATGCCCGCCTTCTCGGAAATCTCGCCGCCGGCCATTGCCAGGGACGAACCGTAGGTACCGATGATCGCCACGACCTTATCCTTCTCGATCAGGCGCTTAACGGCGTTGGCGGCTTCGACCTTATCGGACTTGTTGTCGACCACAATCAGCTCCACTTTCTTTCCGAGAACCGTCGGAGCTTCCTTGTGAGCCATCTTGATCCCGTCCAGCTCAAGCTGACCACCGAATCCCATCTGACCGGTCAGCGGAAGGAAAACACCGATCTTGACCGTATCCGCGGCAAACGCGCCGGCCGCGAACACCAGAACCAGAGCAAGTGCGATTCCAACCTTTCCGAACTTCATCCGCGTACCCCTCCTCCACAAAAGTTTAATCTGAAACTTCCGAATCACAGGAGAATTCTACACGATGAGCGGCCGATTTCATAGGGGACTTTACGGGTTTCGCCGGTTCGGAAGGAGATTCATCTCACCCGCCACCCTGGCGAAAACATCCGCGGCCATTTCCAGGTCCTCCGGTTCATGCGCGGCCGAAACCATGACCCGGATCCGGGCGGTCCCTTTCGGCACCGTCGGGAAAGCGATCGCCTGTGCAAAGATCCCTTCCTCGAAAAGGCGAGCGCTAAAGGTCCTTGCGACGGCGGCTTCGCCAAGGATGACGGGGGTGATCGGGGTTTGGCTCTGCCCGATATTGAACCCGTAGCCTTTCATCCGCTCCTTGAAGAGCTTGCCGTTCGACCAGAGCTTCCTGACGAGATCGTCGCTTTCCTCCAGGATCTCCACAGAAGCCAGGTTCGCCGCCACGTCGGGGACCGTCAGGGCACTGCTGAAGAGGTTCGGCCTCGCTTTCTGCCGAAGGTAGTCGATCAGCTCCGCCGTCCCGGAAATAAACCCACCCACCACTCCGAAAGCTTTCGAAAGGGTGCCGACCTCGACATCGACCCTCCCGTGCAGGCCGAAATGGTCCACGATTCCCCTTCCCCCGCGGCCCAGCACGCCTTCACCGTGGGCATCGTCCACCATGATCATGGCCCCGTATGCCTCGGCAACGTCAACGAGCTCCGGCAGCGGAGCGATGTCACCATCCATCGAGAAAACACCGTCCGTCACGACCAGCTTGCGGCAGGGTTCGTCCTTTTTGCTCTCGAGAACCTCCCGGAGCCCGGAGGGGCTGTTGTGCGGGTACCTCAGGATGGTGGCGCCGCTCAGGCGGCACGCATCGATGATCGAGGCATGGTTCAGCTCGTCGCTGAACACGAGATCCCCTTTTCCCACCAGCGGAGGGATCGCGGAAAGGTTGGCGCAGAACCCCGACTGAACCAGCATGGCGGCCTCTGTCCCCTTGAACTTGGCCAGCTTCGTTTCCAGCTCGACATGCGGACTCATCGTCCCGGCAATCGTACGAACCGCGCCGGGGCCTACCCCGTAAATATCGATCATCGCCCGGGCCCGCTCGCAGACCCGGGCGTCGCTGCAGAGCCCGAGATAGTTGTTTGAGCAAAGGTTCAGCCTGCGGCGCCCTTCGATCGTCACCCAGGGCCCCTGGGCACTTTCGATCGTCCGGATCTGTGTATAGAGTCCCTCGGACTTGAGCCTCTCCAGTTCCTCCCGGATAAACCGCTTTTCGACGGACATGGACTCGACCCTCCTTCGCAGAATAGGTGCGAGTGAATTATACCGCTCTTTACCCCCGTATCTTGACCCCCGGCAGCGCGGACGCGATCTCCGCCTTCGACGGGGGGGGGGTGTTTCGTAGGGACGGATCCAGCGGGTTTTCGGGCCGGAAGAGCTGGACGACCCACCGCGGATCTTCTTCGAGCTGAAGCTGGACACGCTTCATGTCTTCAATCGTCAGCAGGCCCGGGACAAACGTCGTCCTGAGCTCGTAGCTGTTCGAGAACGCCTTCAAAAGACCGATGGAGGCTCGGATCCGATCGGTTTCAACGGGAACCCCCGAAAGGACCGAGTACTTCTCCCAGGGCCCCTTGACGTCCATCGCCACGGCATCGACCAGTCCGCTGCGAAAAAGCCGCTCGAGGATCTCCGGGCGGGATCCGTTCGTGTCCAGCTTGACCGGGATTTCCACCTTCTTCCGGATCCACTCGAGCAGTTCCTGCAGGTTCGGGTAAAGCGTGGGTTCCCCTCCGCTGATCACGACACCATCAAGAAAAAGCCGCCTTCTCCAGATATCCGAAAGAACCGACCGGGTGCTCAGCCCTTCAGCCATGCCCGTCGCCAGGGGTGCGTTGTGACAGAACGGGCAACGGAAGTTGCAGCCGCTTACAAAGACGACAGCGACGACGTGCCCCTCCCAGTCCAGAAACGACGTGGGGAGGTACCCGCCGAGCATCGGAAAATCAGGAATCTGCACCAAGGGGAATGCCCACCCTTTTCCGGTCGCGGAGTTCCGCCCTCTTGCCGGCGTTCCAAGACGAAGTCCGCGTGAAATATCCGGTGATCCTTGTGATTCCATCGACATTCAAGCTACTGCAGGCAGGGCAGTCCTCGCGGAGCCCCCGGACCACCTTGCCGCAGTCGTTACAGACCGTGAATTCGGGGCTGAAGGCCACCTGGGCGCTTTCCGAGTGCTGGAAGATCTTCCTTACGAACGAAGCCAGGGCTCCCGGGTCAGGCTGGTGCTCTCCGAGCCACACATGGGTGATGGCTCCCGCCTTGATCATCGGATGGAAACGCCCCTCTTCAAGCACCTTTTCGATCGGGTCCATCGAGATATCGTAGGCAAAGTGGCTGCTGTTCGTGTAATAAATCTCACCGGTTTCCCGGTTTCCCCGGATGTACCGGCTTGCCTGGTCCGGGAAATAGCGCAGGTCCAACTTGGCGAGGCGGTAAGCCGTGCTTTCCGCGGGGGTCTGCTCCAGCACGATTTTCAACCCGGTGCGGCTGGACAGCTCTTCGCATTTGAGCTCCATGAATTTGATGACGGCAAGGGCAAATTCCATGGCCTTCGGATCCTCGTGAAGCTCGTGCCCGGTCATCGCCTGGGCAAGCTCGTTGAGGCCGATGATTCCGACGAGATGGCTGGCCTTGTTCATCCGGATGTAGGTTTCCCCGTCGTGATCGACACACAGGGTGTTCAGCGGTCCTTTTTTCCCGAGCGAAAGGATTTCCTGGATGAAACGGCGCTTTTCCAGGTGGGCTCTGCCCGCCAGCTCCATCTCGTGATCCAGCAGTTCGAAGAGGACGTCATAGTCCCCGCCGCTCCTGTAAGCGAGGCGCGGGAGGTTGATCGTGACGTTCTGCAGTGCACAGTAGCGCATCTTCCAGGGCATTCGGGCTTCTTCGAGGTCTTCCGGCGTCAGCTCAAAACTGAGCCTGCAGCATTCGGAAAGTTTGGCGACCCCGCCCCGGTCGAACACGAAATAGGTGTTGCCCTTTTCCGAAGCAACCCGGCAAGCGAGGTGCAACATTTCTTCCCAGCCAGGTTCTTTGAAGAAATCGTCCGTGATATGCAGAAGGGGTTTCGGAAAAAAGAAAGGCTGCCCGCGACTGTCTCCCTCCAGGTAAACATCCATGAGGGCCTTCAGGAAACGCTTCGATTCGGGGGCGTAGTCCGCGTAAGTCTTGCCCGTGGTCATCCCTCCCGGGCCGATCGCGGGCACGTCCCGGAAATGTTTCGGAACCTCGTAGTAAAGGTTGATGTCCGTGAAGGCAACCTGTCCCCCACGTCCTCCGGCCAGCTGGTTGAATTCGAAAACCAGCATCTGGGCAAGCTGCTTCACCCTCTCGTCGCTTTCTCCTTCGATGTAGGGAGCGAAAAAGACGTTGACCGCATCCCAGCCGATCGCTCCCGCAAAATTGTTCTGAAGGACGGAGGTCATCTTCAACACGTGCGCAAGGAGGACGTCCGCGTGTTTGGCGGGTGCCGATATGCTCGTGATGCAGGGAAAATTGAGCCCGTACTTTTCGACGTAAGCCATGCTTTGCCCGGAACAGTAGGGCCTGTTGATCATCCCCAGGTCGTGAAGGTGGATGTCTCCCGTCAAGTGAGCTTCCGCGATGTCAGGAGAAAAGACCTTCGTAAGGGCGTATTCCTTCAGGACCATTTCTGCGATCGAGAGGTTGATCGACTCCGGGTTGTGCGTCGTATTGCTGTTCTCGTGATTCGGGGACAGCATCATCGATTCCAGGTCGAAAAGAGGAATCCCGATACGGCTGTGGTCCTTCAGTTTCGCGTCCAGGCCCCTCTGGAACAGCTTGACGTTGACCATCTCCCGGATCAGCGTAGTCGTCACCTGTTCCCGGTTGCACCGGACGAGGTCCTCTTCAACCTCCGCCGCGATCTCCGCGGCAAGCTGAGGCTCGACTCCTGCCTCCAGGATCAGGGCTTTCTGGATGCGTTCGGCTTTCCAGGGGGATCGTTCCTCCTGTGCCAGGGCATCAACCATGAGAAGGAGGTCGGTCGACTCGGCCCGGCTTCCGAAAAGCTGCATCTGTCGTCCGGCCAGCATTTCGCTGTTATCGGCCATTCTTTTCATCCCTTTCTTCGAGGAGTTTGGAAATTTCCCGGGTAAAGCCCGAGAGGTCGGTGAATTCCCGGTATACCGAAGCAAAGCGGACGTAGGCAACCTGGTGGAGGCCCCTCAGTTTTTCCATGGCCATTTCTCCAACGCGCACGCTCGAGATTTCCCCCTGTCCCGTGTTTCGCAGGGATTCCTCGATTTCGGCCACCGCTTCTTCGATTCTCTCGAGCGGGACCGGCAGTTTCTCGCAGGCCTTGGCCATTCCCTTGAGGAGCTTTTCCCTGTCGAAGGCTTCCCTTCGACCGTCCTTCTTGACTACCCAGAGAAGAGTCCTGGGCTCAAGCCTCTCGTAGGTCGTGAACCGCGACTGACACGAAACGCATTCACGACGCCGACGCACGATGCGGTCCTCGTCGGCAGTCCGGGTTTCGATCACACGGGTGTCGCCAGCTCCACAAATAGGGCATTTCATCTTATCACCCCCCACATATGGTGACTCACCCATTATAATCGGATTTTGCCCTCTTGTCAGGGTCTAAGGATGGGAGTTTCGGGACAAACCTGGGACCTTTGAACCGGAAAGGACGAGGGGAGCCTTTCGGCACCCCTCGTTCAGAAAGGATCGACGTCTCAACTAGGGAAGGCCTTTTTCGAGCAGCCTGGCGACCGCTTCACGGACCCTGGAGCCCTCCGCTTTCCCTTTGACTTTCGGCATCAGAGCTCCCATGACTTTCCCCATATCTCGGGAGTCCTTTGCCCCGACCGAAAGCGCGGCTTCCAGGGCCATCGCTTCGATTTCGGAATCTTTCAACTGCTCGGGCCTGTAGGTTTCAAGGATCTTCGCCTCTTCAAGCTCGCGGGCTGCCCTATCCTCTGCGCCATGGGCCCTGTACTGCTCGCACGCTTCCCTTCTTTGCTTGATCAGCCTCTGGATGACCGAGAGAACGTCTTCGTCGGAAAGGGGCTCGTTTTTCCCCTTCTCCACCTGGGCCAGTTGCAGGGCAGCTTTCAACATCCGGAGCGTACCCAGGCGAAGCTCGTCGCGATCCTTCATCGATTGGACAAGGTCTTGCTGGATACGATTCTGCAATTCCACCCGAAGGCCTCCCCTGCTAGGAACGTTTCCTCTTCTTCGCCGCAGCCGCCCTCTTGAGTTTCTTCGCCTCACTCGGCTTCTGGTAGTGCTCGTGGCGCCTCGCCTCGCGCAGAACACCCACTTTGGAGACTTCACGCTTGAAACGCCTCAAGGCGTCTTCGATCGATTCATTGTCCTTGCGAACGACAGTTGTCATCCCGAATCCCCCCTTTCATGCCACCCACGCTCATCCCGGTGGCCAGCGGAACGACCGTCCCGCCAACAGGTGCACGTGAAGGTGAGGGATAGTCTGTCCCGCCTTCGGGCCATCGTTGATCACGAGGCGAAACCCTTCCCCTTCGATCCCGAGTTTTTCCGCAAGCTTCACCGCAACCGACATGACCTTTCCCCAGACTTCAGGATCCACCGTGGCTACAGATGGGAAATGCGCCTTCGGGACGATCAGGATATGCGTCGGAGCCTGCGGGAGGATGTCCTTGAAAGCCAGGACCTCGGGATCTTCATGAAGAATCTCGGCTTTTCTGCGTCCTTCAATGATTTCGCAGAAGACACAGGTACCCGCCAAGCCGTTCACCCCGTCCATGCAGGATGGAGTCATTTTATCCCAGCTTTCAGGAAGGAACAATAGTCCGGAAGTTCAAACGCGAAATCCTACCCCAAAAGCTTTCCGCTTTTGTACCCCTTGACCTCCACGTCGCAGACCCCGCCGGTTTCCCCTCCTCCATTCCAGTGAACTGGAAGGAAGTGCGGGGTAAGCCCCCGTGCTTCTTTTCCCTTTCTCTTTTCAACCAGGACGGGCACGGTTTTCCCTATGAAAGAAGCGGCGTAGCGTTCCAGCAGATTCTCCCCCAGGCGGATCCCCGCCTCGCAGCGGGCCCGCACAACTGCTTCCGGCACCTGCCCCTTCATGCAGGCCGCCTCCGTCCCGGGACGCCTGGAGTAGGGAAACACGTGGAGTTTGCCAAATTCCAGTTCCCGGACAAGAGCGAGGGTGTTTTCGAACGCTGCATCGGATTCGCCTGGAAACCCCACGAGCAGATCGGTGGAAAAATGAATTTTCTCCCGCCACAGTCCGCGAACCTTCTCGACGATCCGGCGGAATTCCGCAGCACTGTATCCGCGGCGCATCGCGCGGAGGACCCCGTCGTCACCGCTTTGAAGCGGAAGATGAAGGTGGGGACAGAACCCGGGTGTTTCCGCCAGGGTCCGGACCAGGTTTTCGTCAAGGGCAAAGGGTTCGATCGAACCGAAGCGGATACGGCAGATCCCGGGAGTCTTCGCTATCTCCCTCACGAGCCGCGCCAGCCCCCCTCCTTCCCCGTGCCGGTACAGGCCCAGGTGGACACCGGTCAGGACAACCTCGCGGCAACCCGCAACGGCCACTCTCCGAACTTCTTCCAGGATTTCCCCTGAATCCCGGCTAACCGGCCCCCCCCGTACATAGGGAACGATGCAATAGGAGCAGTAATGATCGCACCCTTCCTGGACCTTTATGAAGGCCCGCGTGCGCAGGGTTGTCCTCTCCACGGAAAGCTTGTCCCAATCCCCGTTCGGCGGGCTCGGGAGCCGGCAGACAACCGGGGCTCGAGGCCTGGTCCCTTCTGCCAGGATCTTCTCGAGGATTTCCGGTAAAGCGGCCTTCAGCCGGTTCCCGACGATCGCGTCGAGACCGATTTTCGCGCCTTCCTCTTCATCGAGTTCCTGGGCCCAGCAACCGGCGGCGACGATCACCCCTTGAGGGTTTTCCCGCCTCAACCGCCGGACCTGCTGGCGGCATTTCCTGTCGGCCTCCGAAGTGACCGTACAGGAAAGCAGGACCGCAACATCCCACTCTTCCTCGGAGGGGCGGGCTCCCCGAAGGACGAGGGCTGAAGCGACGGCTTCCGCTTCATACTGGTTCGTCCTGCATCCCAGGACCCGGATCCGAAACTTCTTCCCCTCGATTTTTCCCAATGACGTTGGCCTCCCAGGCAAGGACAAGATAGGAACAAGCGACAATCGCTGCAGTAACGGCCTTCATCACGAAAGGCCCAAGGCGAACGGGACAGAAACCGGCCTCCAGCAGGACCTGTTTCTCCCGGTCATCCCAATCCCCCTCAGGACCGATCGCCACGGTCGCCTCGGGCCGCGGGGGGAAACTCCCGACCGGCATCGCCCTTTCTCCGAGGAATCCTGCGATCCGATAGGGCGGGAGGCCGACTTCTACAGCCTTTTCCAGAGGAACAGGGGCAGTTATTTCGGGGATTACCGGAGCTCCGCACTGTCGGGTCGATTCCTCCAGGATTCGTTTCCACCGCAGCAACTTTTTCCCTGCTTCGGGTCCGCTGTAGCGGGGCACGGATCGTGAGGCCGCTATCGGCACGATCGTCGAGACTCCAATTTCGGTTACCCCCCTTAAAAGGAGTTCGAAATCGTTTCCCTTCAAAAGTGAGGCCAGGAGCACGATACGGGGAGGATGCCCCGCTTCCGGGACCTGGTAGAGTGTCCTGGCAAAAAGCCCTTCTCCGGAAATTTCCAGTGCCATCCGCCACCGTTTACCGGCAATGAGGCCTTCGACCTCGCCTCGGGGAGGAATTCTCAGTACCCTAAGAAGGTGACGGGCCTGGCCTTCGTCGACCTTCCACATCCCCCCGCCGAGATCGGCGCACCGTTCAAGACGCAGCCTGGGCAGCGACACCCCACCATTCTCCCTTCGTCCGCTCCTGGACGCTTTCAAGCCCGGTTTTTGCCAGCGCTTCAAGGAACTGTTCCCTTTCTTTCTT
>AQRZ01000052.1:15000-49426 GCA_000402835.1 Synergistetes bacterium JGI 0000079-D21 | reverse complement strand
GACCGGGATCAAGCGCCTGAAGGCGATGGAGAGGCAGGGAATCCTCCGCTTTCCGATGGTCGCCGTCAACGATGCCTACAGCAAATTCCTCTTTGACAACCGGTACGGCACGGGACAGTCCGTCATGGACGGGCTGATGCGGACGACGAACGGCCTGCTGGCGGGAAAATCCTTCGTGGTGGCAGGCTACGGGTGGTGCGGCCGGGGAATCGCGACACGGGCCGCCGGCTTGGGAGCCCGGGTCACGGTGGTGGAGGCGGATCCTCACCGGGCCCTGGAGGCCCTGATGGACGGCCGCGACGTCCGGTCCATGGAGGAGGCCGCCCCGATCGGCGATTTCTTCGTCACTGCCACCGGAAACATCCGGGTCATCCGTAGGGAGCACCTCGAGCGGATGAAGGACGGCGCGATCCTCGCAAACGCCGGGCACTTCAACGTGGAGATCGACCTTCCGGCCCTCGAGGAGCTCTCCGTTCGCCGGGACGACACCCGGGTCAACGTCCAGACCTACACCCTGAGAGGCGGGAAGCGGCTTCACCTCTTGGCGGAGGGAAGGCTGGTCAACCTGGCGGCCGCGGACGGGCACCCGATCGAGATCATGGACCTGAGCTTCGCGCTCCAGCTGCTTTCGAGCCTTTACGTCCTCAACACCCCGTCGCTGCCTTCCAAGGTGCTCACGGTCCCGGACGAACTGGACCGTTCGGTCTCCGAGCTGAAGCTCGAATCCCTCGGAATCAGCCTGGAACCCCTGACGGACGAACAGAGAGCCTACATGGCAAGCTGGAAGGAGTGATCGAGGTGCTGCTGAGGGACGTCCTGCTGCTGGACAGCTCGATGGAATCCGCCCGATCCTGCGACATCGTGGTCTCGGGCAGCGTCATCGGTGCGATCCTGCCCCCGCGGAGCGCGGAAGGGCCCGCAGATATCGACGGCAAGGGAAAAACGGCGGTGCTCCCCGGCTTCGTGAACGCCCATGCCCACGCTGCCATGACACTCCTCAGGGGACTGGGAGAGGAAGCTCCCCTCATGGAGTGGCTCCAGCAACGGATTTGGCCGGTCGAGGCCCGCCTTACCCCCGAACATGTCTTCTGGGGAACCCGCCTCGCCCTGCTCGAGATGGTTTCTGCGGGAGTCACCTGTTTCGCGGACATGTACTTTTTCATGGACCAGGTCGCCGAAGCGGCGCTGATGGCCGGGATGAGGTGCGCTCTCTCGAGGGGCCTCGTGGGAGCGGACGAGGCGAAGATCCAGGAAGGCGTGGACCTCATCCGGCGTTACCACGACCCCAACGGGCTCGTGACGATCCAGCTGGGACCCCACGCCATTTACACCGTTCCTCCGGCGGCTTTTCGAGAGATTTCGCAGACCGCCGGGGAGTTCGGCGTCGGAGTGCACACCCACTGGCTGGAAACGGAATGGGAAGCCCGCTACATCCGCGAGGAGCTCCGGAAGGACCCCGTCGACCTGCTGGAAGAGGTCGGGCTCCACGAGGTCCCGTTCGCCCTCCTGGCACACGGGGTCTGGTTCCCGGAAGACCGCCTCCGGGACTTGGCGAACAGTCGTTTATCCATCGTGCACAACCCGAATAGCAACCTGAAGCTCGGTAGCGGGGTCGCCCCTGTTCCCGCCTTCCTCGAAAAGAACGTTCGGGTGGCCCTGGGAACGGACGGAGCCGCCAGCAACAACCGCCTGGATGTCTGGGACGAAATGCGGACCTGTTCCCTCCTTCACAAGGGGATCCGAAGGGATCCCAGCATCGTCCTCGCCTCGGAGGTCCTGCGGATGGCCACGCTCGACGGGGCAAGGGCCCTGGGCCTGGAAAACGTCGGGCTCCTGAAGCCAGGTTGGCAGGCCGACCTCGTGCTGGTCGACCTGGACAAACCCCAGTATGTCGGGGCAACGCCCGAAACCCTTTCTGCCAGCCTCGTTTATTCGGGCTCATCGGCAGATGTGACCGGGACGGTAGTGGCGGGGAAATGGCTGTACCGGGATGGAGTTCACTTGACGCTGGAAAGGGAAACGATCCTCGAAAAGGCGGCTGCATGCCGGAAAGAGTTGTTGCAGGGCTGACGGGGGAGCTATAATTTCCGGGCAGAGTGGCTGGAAGACAAACTGCGCCGCAGGAGGCGATCCAGATGCAGTTCAGGAGCGGAAACCAACTGAGGGAAAGTTTTCTCGGATTCTTCGAGGAGAAGGGCCATCGGCGCTTCCCGAGCTTTTCCCTCGTTCCCGAAGACCCTTCCATCATGTTCACCATCGCAGGCATGGTGCCCTTCAAACCGTACTTCCTCGGGATGAAGGTGCCTCCAGTCAAGCGGGCCACCACGTCCCAGAAATGCGTCCGGACAAACGACATCGAGAACGTCGGTCGAACCGCACGCCATCATACTTTCTTCGAAATGCTCGGGAACTTCAGTTTCGGGGACTATTTCAAGAAGGAAGCCATCCCATGGGCCTGGGAGTTCGTCACCGAAAGGATCGGTCTCGACCCTGACCGCCTTACGGCCACGATCTACCTCGACGACGACGAGGCCTTCGAAATCTGGCACCGGACCGTGGGGCTTCCCGAGGAACGGATCGTCCGCATGGGAGAAGAGGACAACTTCTGGGCGGTCGGGCCGGTCGGCCCCTGCGGTCCTTGCTCCGAGCTCATCTACGACCAGGGGCCCTCGTTCTCCTGCGGAAAACCGGATTGCAAGGTGGGCTGCAGCTGCGATCGCTACCTGGAAATCTGGAACCTGGTCTTCATGCAGTTCAACCGGGACGAGGCGGGCAACCTGGTCCCGCTCCCCAAGCAGAACATCGACACCGGCATGGGGCTGGAAAGGCTTGCCTCGGTCGTCCAGGGCGTTCGAACGGACTTCGACACGGATCTCTTCGTTCCTCTCATCCGCCATGCCTGCGAGATGACGGGCCACGCCTACGGCTCGAACCCGAAAGGGGACATGGCTGTGCGGGTCATTTCGGACCACATCAGGGCCATCTCCTTCATGATCGCGGACGGTATCCTCCCGTCGAACGAAGGGCGGGGATACGTCCTCAGGCGGCTCCTCCGCCGGGCCGTGCGATGGGGGAGGCTGCTCGGCCTCCAGAAACCCTTCCTTTCCGGGTTGCTCCCCACGGTGATCGAGGTCATGGGAAGCCATTACCGGGAAATTCCCGAGAGGCAGAACGCGATCCGGCAGGTCATCGATTTCGAGGAGGCCAAGTTCGGTAGGACGCTGGAACAGGGCTCCGCCCTCATCGAAAGCGAACTCCGGCGCCTCGCCGACCGGGGGGAAACGGTCCTGCCCGGCGAGGTGGCCTTCGAGCTGTACGACACGTACGGCTTCCCCATCGAGCTGACGGAGGAGATCTGCCAGGACGCCTCGTTCACGCTCGACCGGAAAGGCTTCGAGCGGGCCATGGAGGACCAGAGGGAGCGGGCCCGCAGTTCCAGCAAGATGGCATCGGCGTCCTTGTCGGGGAACGTGTATACCGAGCTGGCGAAAACCATCGGGCAGGTCCCGTTCGTCGGTTATGCCGAAACGCGGGCACAGGCGACGGTCCTGGCTCTCATCCAGGACGGGCGGCCGGTCGAGGAGCTGCAGGCGGGTGACGAGGCCGAGGCGGTCCTGGACCGGACTCCCTTTTACGCGGAAAAGGGCGGGCAGGTCGGAGACACGGGAACCTTGTCCTCGGAGATCGTGAAAGCGAGGGTGCTGGACACGGTCAGCCCGGCGGCAGAGCTCCCGGTCATCCGGATCCGGGTGGAAGAAGGCCTTCTCCGGAAAGGGGACACGGTCCTCGCGGCCGTGGACGAGGACCGACGGTGGGACATCCGGAGGCACCATACCGCCACGCACCTTCTGCATGAAGCCCTGATCCACGTTCTCGGCGATCACGTGAGGCAGGCGGGATCTCTCGTCGGCCCGGAGGCGCTCCGGTTCGACTTTACGCACTTCTCCGCGGTGACGCGCGACGAGCTTGCCCGCGTGGAACGGATCGTCAACGAGCAGGTTCTCCGCAACATCCCCCTCGAGACGCTCGAAACCGACCTGGAAAAGGCCAAGGAGATGGGAGCCAAGGCGCTGTTCAGCGAAAAGTACGGAAGCCGTGTCCGCGTCGTGAGCGTTCCCGGTTTCTCGACCGAACTGTGCGGAGGCACCCACTGCAATTTCACCGGGGATATCGGTCTTTTCCGGATCCTCCGGGAAGAGGGGATCGGCTCGGGCCTTCGGCGCATCACCGCGCAGGCGGGGCGGCCTGCCTACTTCTCACAGAAAGCGGACCACGAGATCGTTGACCGCTTGAAGGAATCTCTTGGAGTCCATGAGACCGAGCATCTCCCAGAAAGGGTGCGTGCCCTGCTGGACGAGCTTTCCGCTGCGCGTCGCGAGGCCACCGACGCAAAACTCAAAGCCCTGCTTTGCAGGGCAGCGGACCTTGCGGCTTCCGCCAGGCAGGTCGGGAAGTTCTCGGTGGTTACGGGACATTTCGAGGGGGTCGACATGGAACTCCTCCGTCAACTGGGTGATTCCGTCAAGAACCGCCTGAAGGGAGCCGTCATCGTCTTCGCCTCGGTGGGGGAGGGGAAAGTCTCTCTCATGGCCATGGGCGACGAACTTGCCGTTTCGGGCGGGTTCCACGCCGGACGTCTCGTTGGTTCCATCGCCCCCCTGGTGGGCGGGTCGGGGGGCGGAAGGCCCAACCTGGCCCAGGCCGGCGGGAAGAGCCCGGAAAAGGTCGCCGAGGCGCTCGATGCCGTGGCGGGCATCGTCGAGAACCTTTTCGCGAAGTCCTAGGACCTTCGATGGGACGCCTGATCGGACTCGATCTCGGAACGGTTCGAATTGGCGTGGCGATCACCGATCCCCTGGGTCTTTTTGCCCAGGGGATCGCCGTCTGGCGAGTCGACTCCGCCTGGCTCGAAAGCCTCAAGCGCCTGATCGCAGAATCCGCCCCCGTGGACCTGGTCGTCGTCGGGCTTCCGCTTCGCACCACCGGGGCGGAGGGCCCCGAGGCCGCCAGGATCCGCAGCATGGCGGAAACGATCGCCGCCGAAATCGATCCGATCCCCGTGGAGTTCATCGACGAACGCTTTTCAACGACCCGGGCCCACCAGATCCTGCTCGAAGGAAACGTGGACGCCCGCAAACGGAGGACCCGTGTCGACAAGGTCGCCGCAGCCGTTTTCCTGCAGGATTTCCTGGACCGCCGGAGGGACGGGAACGGATGAAACCGGAACAGGGAATCGCCATGACTCCCATGCTTGAACAGTACTTCACCTGGAAGAAAGCCTATCCCGACTGCCTTCTTTTTTTCCGCATGGGAGATTTCTACGAAATGTTCTTCGAAGACGCCCGGGAGGCTTCGCGTCTCCTGGACATCGCCCTCACGGCCCGGGACAGCGAGAAGAAGGTTCCCATGGCGGGAGTGCCCCACCATTCCGTTGAACCCTACCTCGAGAAGCTCGTGAAGGCAGGCAGGAAAGTCGCGATCTGCGAGCAGATGACGGAACCGGACGGGCGGACCCTAGTGGAAAGGCGCGTCGTCCGCCTGGTGACACCGGGAACCTACGTTCCAGAGGATGCAAAAGGGGAGGGGCGCCTCGCCGCCATTTCCGAGAAAGACGGCCGTTTTTCCGTCGCTCTCCTTTCCCCGGGCTCCGGCCGCCTCGAGGCGGGAACTTTCGATGCCGTCGGAGCGATGGGACTGCTGGCGGCCTTCGGCCCGATGGAAATCCTCGTCCCCCAACCCTGCCCCGAAGCGGTGCGGGCAAGGATCACGCCCTGCCTACCCGAAACCTGCCTCATTTCCGAAAAGGACCGCAGTCTCTTCGAACCGAGGTCCGCGGAGGCGTGGCTCTGCAAAAGGTGGAACGTTCCCAGCCTTCGGGCTTTCGGGCTGGACGACGGCGATCCGGCAGCCGGACCTGCCTGTGCGGTTTTTCGGTACTTCGAGGAAACGCAGTTCGGTCTCTCCAGGCACGTGATGCGGCTCTACCCCCTTTCGTGCGGGGATTCTCTCCGAATCGACGCCCAGTCGCAGAAAAACCTGGAACTCCTGGAATCCGGCCCGGCCTCGCTCTTCGGTGTCCTGAACCGGTGCCGGACCCCCATGGGGAAAAGGACCCTCAAGGATTGGATCCTACGCCCCCTGCTCGACCTCGACGCCATCCGCGCAAGGCAGGATGCCATCGAATGGCTGAAGGACAACCCGGGAAGCCGAGCACGCCTCGCGGATTCCCTCCAGCGGTGCAGGGATCTTGAACGGTCCGTCGGAAGGCTTTCCCTGAACCTCGGATCTCCGGTCGACCTCGCAGGGATCCGTGACACCCTGTCGGAAGTGCCGACACTCCTGGCGATCGGGAGGGACAGCCCGCTCGAACACTTCCTCGCGGGGATCCCGGAACTTTCCGGTTGCCTGGAAGACCTCCGGGGGACCCTCGCGGACGCTCCACCCCGCAGCTTGAAGGACGGAGGGGTCATCAGAAGCGGAGCCGATCCGACGCTGGATGAATGGCGCTCCCTGGCGGGGCAGGCAGAAGGCTGGCTCGCCGGCTACATGGCCCAGGAACGGGCGAGGACCGGCATCTCCAATTTAAAGGTGGGAAACAACAGGGTCTTCGGCTATTACATCGAGATTCCGAGGTCGCAGCTGGACAAGGTCCCGGACAACTACATCCGGAGGCAGACACTGGTGGCTGCTGAACGGTTCGTCACCCCCGAGCTCAAGGATTACGAAGAAAAGATCCTCAAGGCCTCCGAGGAAGTCCAGAAGCGGGAAGCCTTCCTCTACGAGGCCCTTCGGGAGCGGGTTCTTTCGCGTGCTTCCGAGATCCAGGAAACAGGACGGACGATCGCGTGCCTGGACTGCCTTTCCTCGCTGGCGGATGTCGCTTGGGAACGTCGGTACGTGAGGCCCGCCGTCAACGGGGGTGAACGAATCCGGATCTCCGGCGGCCGACATCCCGTCGTGGAAACCACGCTGGGCAACGATCCTTACACTCCGAACAGCGTCGATCTGGACCGGTTCGGCAAGCGGATGGCCATCCTCACCGGCCCGAACATGGCCGGGAAATCGACCTACCTTCGAATGGCGGCCCTCCTGGTAATCATGGCCCAGATGGGCAGCTTCGTCCCCGCGGATTCCGCCGAATTCGGGCTCGTGGACCGGATTTTCACCCGTATCGGAGCCCACGACGAGCTGGCCCTCGGCCGGAGCACCTTCCTCGTGGAGATGCTCGAAACCGCCCAGATCCTGAACAACCTCACCCCCCGAAGCTTCGTCGTCCTGGACGAAGTGGGGCGGGGGACCTCCACCTACGATGGGATGAGCATCGCCTGGGCCGTGCTGGAATACCTCCACGCGAGGAGCGACTGCAGGCCCCTCGTCCTTTTCGCCACGCACTTCCACGAACTGACCGCCCTCGCCGGGCGTTTCCCCGAGATCGTCAACCTCTCGATGGCGGTGGAGGAAACCGTTTCCGGGATCCGTTTTCTGCACCGCGTCAGGCCGGGACCCGCGGACCGCTCCTACGGGATCGAAGTCGCCCGCCTAGCGGGGATTCCCGATTCGGTCGTCCTCCGGGCACAAACGATCCTGGAGAGCTTCGAGAAAAAGCCTGAACTCGATCTTCCCGAAAGAGAACCGGAAAGAGACCGGAAGGCAAAGGGACAGCTTTCCCTGTTCCCCTCGCCCCAGGACGCACTGCTGGACGAAATCGCGGCCCTGGACCCGGATCGGCTTAGCCCCCTGGAAGCCTTGGGACTCCTGTACCGTCTTCGGGACCGCTGCAGGGAGGTCCGATCCTGATGGCGATCCGCAGGCTGCCCGAAACCGTCACCCACCGGATCGCCGCGGGAGAGGTCATCGAGCGCCCGGCATCCGTCGTGAAGGAACTCCTCGAAAACTCCCTCGATGCAGGGGCCTCCCGCGTGACGGTCCGGATCGTCCAGGGAGGGACCCTTTCCATCGTCGTGGAAGATGACGGGGCGGGCATCCTCCCGGAAGAACTCCCCTTGGCCGTGGAGCGTTTTGCCACGAGCAAGCTGTTCGACATCGACGACCTGGAAAGGATCACGACCCTCGGTTTCCGGGGGGAGGCACTTTCCAGCATTGCCAGCGTCAGCCGCTTCGAGGTCCGCAGCCGCCCGGCATCGAAGACGGAAGGAGCCTTCATCCGGGTCGAGGGAGGACAGTTCATCGGCAGCGGGACCATCGAAACCCCCAAGGGGACTCGCGTCCAGGTCGACGACCTGTTCTTCAACCTGCCGGCCCGCCGGAAGTTCCTGAAAAGCTCGTCCGCCGAACAGAGGCGGATCCTGAAGGTCGTCCAGGAAATGGCGATCGTTTTCCCGGCGGTTTCGTTCCTTTTCGTCGCAGACGGGAAATCCGTCTTCCGCTGGGAAGGCGGGACACGGAGGGAAATCCTCCAGGCCGTACTCGGCGAAAGCCGGCTCAGGGAAACACGATACGAAAAGGGCCCGGTCATCGTCGAGGCCTGGCGCGGAACCGCCAGGCCGGGCCAGCGTACCGAAGTTCTTTCTTTCGTCAACGGTAGGAGGGTGACCGAACCCACGATCCGGTCCGCCCTCTTCGCCCTCGGGCCTGAAATCGCCGGTGACTGGGTCATTTTGGTCGATTGCCCTCCCGCGGATGTGGACGTCAATATCCATCCGGCAAAGGCGGAGGTGCGGTTTCGAAATTCCGGCACCGTCTTCGAAGCCGTTCACGGAGCCGCGAAGGCAGCCCTGGCTTTCGGTGCGGAACTTGTCCTCGAGAAACCTCAGCCTTCGGAAGGATTTTCGAGCGAAGGAGGAGGCTTGAACCTTCCCTGGCCTCGCGTGGCAGCGCCTACGGAAGCGGAAGTCGGCCGCCTTGTCGAATACCCCGCCGGGGATTTTCCCGGATCCGCCCCAAAAACCGCTGCTGTCCGTTTCCTGGGACACGTTTCGGAAGGATTCCTGGTCTTTTCCGAGGGAAACGACCTCGTCCTCGTGGATCCCCACGCGGCCCACGAGCGCATCCTTTACGACCGGCTGCGGGAAGCCATGAAGAACCGTTTTCCTTCCCAACGGCTCGGCATGAAGACAGAACTCTCTCCGAGCCTGGCGGCGGGAGCGGAGGAGCATCGTTTCCGACTCCTCGAACTGGGGTTCGGTTTCGAGCAAAAGCACGGACTCGTTCCCTCGCTGACGGCCGTCCCGTTTTTCCCAGGCCTGGAATCGGTTTCCCCTGAAGATCTACTGAGAAGCACGATCGCGGCACTGGACGAGAACCCCGAACAACCGCTCGACATCCGGCTCGCCCGCCGCTGGGCCTCCGCTGCCTGCCACGGAGCGATGAAACTGGGGGACAGGGTCGGTTCGGAAGAGGCGCTGGCTCTCTGGCACCAACTCTTCGAAACCGAGGGACCACGGACCTGTCCCCACGGAAGGCCGACTTTCCTTCGCCTGGGCGGTTCGGCCATCAAACGCCACTTCGGAAGGAAAGGCTGAAATGACGGTCGACGAAAAACCTTTCTTCTGCGCCATCATCGGCCCGACGGCCGTGGGAAAGACACGGCTCAGCCTGGACCTGGCTGAAACCCTGTCGGCGGAAATCGTATCCGTCGATTCGCGCCAGGTCTACCGGTTGCTGGATATCGGCACCGCCAAGGCGACCCGGGAAGAGCGGGAACGCGTGCCCCACCACCTCATCGATGTGGCGGAACCGACGGAACGTTTCTCGGCCTCCCGTTTCGTGGAGCTGGCCGAGGCGGCGATACGGGAGATCCGGGCAAGAGGGAAAAACGTCCTTCTGGTCGGGGGAACCCCTTTCTATTTCCGGGCCCTCCTATCCGGTACCTTGACCGCGGAACTCCCCTCGGACCCTGCGGTCCGAGGCAGGCTCGAAGAAGCCCTGCGCTCCGAAGGCAAGGAAGCCCTACACCTTCGGCTTCGGACCATCGATGAAACCACCGCTTCCCGGATTCACCCCAACGACGGCGTTCGAATCGTCCGGGCTCTGGAGATCTACGAACTGACGGGCCAGCCGCCTTCCGTCGCCTTCCGGGAGCGCAGGCCCCTGGGCACCCAGGCGGACGTCCTCTACATCGGCCTGACACGTTCCCGGGAGGACTTGAGGGAAAGGATCGCCCAGCGGGTGCATGACCAGATGAAGGAGGGGTTTCTTGAGGAAGTCGCCTCGCTCCTTGCCAAGGGGATAGACGAGCGCTATCCCTCCATGCAGGGACTCGGCTACCGTGAACTTGCCGCTTCGATCCGGGGCAAAATCCCGCTGGACCAGGCCGTGGAAAGGATCATCCGGGCGACCTGGGCTTTTGCGCGCCGCCAAATGACCTGGTTTGCCAAGTTTGAACCCGCCGTGTGGTATGATATGACTCGTTCCGGGGACCTCTTCCCGATCGGGGAGATCCTGGGGACAATCGCGGAAAGCCAGCGAGGCGGTCGGTGTTGAAAGTGACGGTGGCGAGACCTACGGGTCTCTGTTTCGGAGTCAGAAGGGCCCTTCTCGAACTCGAAAACGCGCTAAAGGAACACGGCAGGATTTTCGGCCTAGGAAGCCCCATCCACAACCCGCAGGAGATCGAGCGGCTTCAAAACCTCGGCCTTATTGTCGTCGATAAACCCGGTGAAGTCCCTCCAGGTCAACCCGCCTTCATTCGAGCCCACGGCATCTCTCCGGAGATTCGCGATTCCCTGGCTTGCCGAACTTCTCTCATCGTCGACGGGACCTGCCCCTTCGTGAGGAACGTGCAGGAAAAGGCCGCCATCCTGAAGCGGGAGGGGTACCGGGTGTTCGTCGTGGGAGATGCCGCGCACCCGGAAGTCCAGGGCATCCTTGGATACGCGGGTGACGGTGCGATCGTCGTGGAGCGGGCTTCCGACATCCCGGCGGGGCTGAAAGGCGAAAGGATCGGCATCGTCTGCCAGACGACCCAGAAGGTTTCCGTTCTGCAGGATATTGCCGGCGTCCTAGCGGCCCAAGCCGGCGAACTGCGGGTCTACAATACGATCTGCAGTGCGACCCTGGAGAGGCAGCAGGCCGTCACGAAACTGGCTCACCGGGTGGACGGAATGATCGTGATCGGGGGCAAGAACAGCGCCAACACGGGAAAGCTCGTGGAGATCTCGGAGGGTTCCGGGGTTCCCACGCTTTGGATCGAGCATTCTGAAGAGTTGGAGGAGGGATGGATCCAGGGAAAGGAAAAGATCGGAATCGCCGCGGGCGCGAGCACGCCCGACTGGCTGATTCAGGAACTGATTTCAACACTCGAGAGCGCACGGTCGCCAAGGGGGAAGGATTGAAATGGTTGAGGAAATCGTGAACGCGAACCACGAAATGAACGACGTCAACAAGGAAAGCATGGAAAGCATGTATGACGGCTATCTCAGCGAGGAAATCCACAAGGGGAAGGTCGTTGAAGGAGAGATCGTCGGCTCGACGGAAACGGGCTGGCTGGTGAACGTCAATTACAAGTGCGAGGGATTCCTCCCCCGTTCGGAATGGACCCATCGTGTCCTGGTGGACACGGCTTCCGAACCCCGTAAAGGCGACAAGGTCCGTGTCCAGGTCGTCAACGTCGGTCAGGGCGAGGAGGCCCAGCTGGTCGTGAGCCGCTGGAGGCCCGAATTCGACGAGCGTTGGAGCCGCATCGAGAAGGAGGCCGCGGAGAAGGAAATCCTCCCCGTGACCGGGCTGCGGAAAATCAAGGGCGGCCTCATCGTTGACTGCTTCGGCATAGAGGGGTTCATTCCGATTTCGCACCTGGCCCAGGAAGGCAGGGCGGTCAATCCCGGCCGTTTCGTGGGAGAGACGTTCAACGTCAAGATCCTCGAAAAGGAACGAAACAAGAGGCGCCTCGTCCTTTCCAGGAGGGAGCTGGTGGAGCGCGAGACCCAGGAACAGCGGGAATCTTTCTATGCCCGGGTCAAAGAAGGAGACGTCGTTGAGGGGACCGTCAGCAGCATCACCTCGTTTGGTATTTTCGTCTCCCTCGGGAACGACATGGAAGGACTCGTCCACATCAGCGAGATCGCCTGGCAGCGCAACGTGAAGCCCCGGGAGCAGTACAAGCGCGGGGACACCGTCAAGGTCAAGGTCCTGGGCATCGATCGGGAAACAAACCGTATCTCGCTGAGCATTCGCCAGACCCTTCCCGACCCCTGGGATAGCGTTTCCGAACGGTGGCACATCGGCGATCGCACCACCGGCACCGTGACCAACCTAACGGATTTCGGGGCCTTCGTGGAGATCGAGCCTGGAATCGAAGGGCTCATCCACATCGGCGACCTGAGCTGGCATCGGATCAAGCACCCCAAGGAAATCCTCCGAAAGGGGCAGTCCGTCGAAGTGCAGGTCCTAGAGATCGATACCGAGCGCAAGCGGATCGGCCTGGGATACAAGCAGCTCAACGATCCCTGGAACGGGGTGGAGGAGCGGTACAGGCCAAAGCAGGACGTCCCGGTGAAAGTCGTCCGTCTCGCCGATTTCGGCGCTTTCGTCCAGCTCGAGGAAGGAGTCGAGGGACTGATCCACATCTCCCAGCTGAGCCGCCAGCGCGTCGAAAAACCCGGGGATGTCCTCCAGGAGGGGCAGGAGGTCGTCGCCCGCATCCTGGAAGTCAATCCGGCCGAACGCAGGATCCGCCTCAGCCTGAGCGCCATCGAGGACGAGCAGGAGAAGAAGCACCGCGAGGAGGAGCGTAAGACCCGCGACGACGAACGGCGCAAGCGCGGCCCGGAATCCAGGAAGGCGCATGAACCTGCCTATCAGCCGGACGATACGTCCGTAACGATCGGAGACGTGTTGCGGGACATCCTCGACTCCTGAGGATTTTGTCCTATAATGTCGTAAATAGCCGGCTGCTTTTCGCGGCCGGCTTGATTCTTCCCTAAAGGAGGACCCCCATGAGCCTTCTGAAAGTCCTGGTCTACCCCGACCCAGCCCTCCGGGAAGCCGGAAAGGAGGTCGATCGGTTCGACACGGAACTGGAACGCTTCATCCGTGACCTGTGGGAAACCATGATGGCCTATGACGGAGTTGGGCTGGCCGCTACGCAGGTGGGCAGGGCTATCCGGGTTTGCGTCATTTCCTGGAAGGAACATCGCCTGGTCCTGGTGAATCCCAGGATCACCCACGCGGAAGGAGAGCAGGTGGGGGAGGAAGGATGCCTGAGCTTTCCGGGGATCTTCGAGAAAATCCTCAGGCCCCAGAAGGTCCGCGTCGAAGCCTTGGACTCGGAGGGGAAACCCTTTTCAATCGACGCAGAAGGTTTCCTCGCCAGGGCGCTCTGCCACGAAATCGATCACCTGGACGGACGGTTGATGATCGACCACCTTAGCTCCCTCAAGCGTGAAATCGTGAGGAGAAAGCTTCTCAAGAAATCCAGGGAGGAGCGGAAATAATCGTGAAGGCCTGGTTTTTCGGTTCCGGGCATTTCGCCGCCCTCTGTTTCCGCGAGATTGCTCCGTTCCTTCATTTCGAAAAGGTCGTCACTCTCCCTCCGTCCCCCGCCGGAAGGACAAGGGCCCTTCGGCCGACTCCCCTCGAGGAACAGGCCCTGAAACACCGTTTTTCCCCTTTTCGCTGTTCAAACCCCTCCATAGAACCGCTCCTCCTGGAAGAGCTCGTAAAGGATCCTCCCGACCTTGCGCTCGTCGTCGATTTTTCCCGGTTCATCCGGGACCCCCTCCTCAACGGCCCTCGCCTGGGATGCCTCAACCTCCATCCTTCACTCCTTCCAGCCTACCGGGGAGCCGCACCAATCCAGCGGGTCCTGATGGACGGGCTTAACCAAACGGGCGTGACGCTTTTCCGGCTCGTGGAAAAAATGGATGCGGGACCGATCCTCTTGCAGAAAGCCGTCCCTGTCGGGCCTGAAACGACCGCCGGAGAACTTGCGGAAATTTTGGCTCACGAGGGTAGCCAGATTTTTCTAAAAAGTTTAGAATACCTCTGTGGTGGATATGCAGAATACATTGCGCAAGACGAGAGCCTAGCAACGTTCGCACCGAAAATCGACCGCGAAGAAGAACGGCTCGCCTGGAGCGAGCCCGCTCTTAAACTTCACAACCGTGTCAGGGCTTTGAACCCCTCCCCGGGAGCCTATTGTGTTTTTTCAGGGAAGCGCCTGAAAATTTGGAAGACTCGACCCCTCGAAGGGACAAACCCCGGCAACGGAACGGTGACAGGTTTCGCGGAAAGGTTCCCCGTGGTGGGCTGCGGGAAGGGAGGGCTGGTCCTTCTCGAGGTTCAGCCCGAGGGGAAAGGCCCTCTCAGGGGCGACGACTGGGCCAGGGGTAGCCGGATCAAAGAAGGAGACCGTTTCGAATGAACGTTACCGAGATGATTCCCGATCCACTGGCAGGCTTGGACGGATTTTCCTGGGAAAAGGTGATTGCAGTCGTCGGAGCTCTCGGCTCCGGGAAGTCCGAATGGCTTCTGAACCTGGCCAATGCGTTTCTCAAACGGGAGGAAGCGGTCACGGTCGCCGACGTGGACATCATCAACCCCTACTTCTGCATCCGGGAAGTCTCTTCCCTCTTGAAGAAAATGGGACTCTCCGTGATCCTTCCCTTCAAAGGAACCCAATGGTCGGACCTGCCGTCCATTTCCCCTGAAGTCGACCGGGCCTTCGATGCACCCGGCAAACTCCTGATCGACATCGGGGGGGATCCCCGCGGCGCGATGGCCTTGACACAGTTTGCCCCGCGCATGGAACAGGCGGGCTACAACCTTCTGGCCATCGTCAATGCGTACCGCCCCCAAACATCGACGGTCGAGGGGATCGAGGCCATGATCCGTTCGATCGAACGGGTCAGCGGGCTGACGGTCTCCGCACTGATCAGCAATTCCCACATGATGTCCGAAACAACCCTTGACGAGGTCATGCAGGGGTATGAAACGGCGCGCACCGCGGCCGAGAAGATGGGGCTCCCCATCCTCTTCGTGGGCGTGCCGGCGAACGCGATGGAAGAGGCTCAACACCGGTTCGAGGGCAGGAAGGTCAACTTGTGGCCGGTCTCCAGATACATCCTATTACCTTGGGAGAGGGGTGGCATGTGATGGCAAAGAGGAATTTGCTGTAGGCATCGTTGACGGCGACCATCGGAAAGCGGAGGATTCCCTGCCTCTCCATCGCCTTCAGGCGCTTGATCCCGGTCGTCGTTTCCTCGCAGCCACCAAGGATCCCTTCCGCGATTTCCGGCATCCTTTCGTGGACCAGTGCGACGAGATCGGCCCCGTCGTCGATCAGGATGTTCGGCCGGAGGGAAAGAACGGCCTCCAGGTTTTCGCGGTATTCGGAAGAACTCATGCCCCTTCGGCTGAAGACCGCTACTCCTTCCTCCACCAGGGCGGCGCAGACGTCGTCCTGGGTGGAAAGGGGGTTGCTCCCCGCAGCCGAAACGGATGCCCCGAGCTCCTTCAGCACTTTCAGGAGGCAGGCGGTCTTGGCCTCGAGGTGGAGACAGGTCCCGATCGACACGCCGGAAAACGGTCGGCTGGCCCGGTATTTCTCGTGAACCAGGCGAAGCACGGGCATGGAAGACCAGGCCCAGGCGATTTTCCGGTGTCCTTCGGCGGCGAGTTCAGGATGGGCGATTCGGCTTTCCGGCATGGTCGGTCACTCCTTTTGCGGTGGACTGTTCAATCGAACAGCTGGCGGATTTTGCCTTCAAACGGAGGAGCGATGACCCCCCGCTCGGTGATGATGGCGGTGATGAGCTTCGCGGGGGTCACGTCGAAGGCGGGGTTCCAGGCCTTGACGCCTTCAGGGGCGCACCGTTTCCCCTGGAAGAAGAAAATTTCCGAGGGCGGGCGTTCTTCGATGGGGATTTCCTCTCCCGTGGCGATCGAGGGATCCAGCGTGCTGGTCGGGGCCGCGACATAAAACGGGACCTGGCGGGAGGCAGCCAGGATCGCGAGGGAGCGCGTTCCGATCTTGTTGGCCGTGTCGCCGTTTGCAGCGATCCGGTCCGCACCGACAATGACCGCGTCGACGCCGAAGAACGACATGGCAGGCTCGGCCATGGAGTCGCAGATGACGGTGACGTCGAATCCCTCGGCGGCAAGTTCCCAGGCCGTCAACCGCGCACCCTGGAGAACCGGCCGGGTTTCGTCGGCGATCACGCGGACCGTCTTCCCGGCTTCGCGTGCCGCCCGGACGATGCCGAGCGCGGTACCGTACCCTCCTGTCGCCAGGGCACCCGCGTTGCAATGCGTCAGCACCGTGCAGGATTGGGGCAGGAGGACCTGCCCGTGGAGGCCGATGGCACGATTGACCCGGATGTCCTCCTGGTGGATCGCCACGGCCTCCTGCAGGAGGAAGTCCTCCAGGGAAGCACAGTCCCGGTTCCCGCCCTGGAAACGTTGAAGTGCGCTTTCCATCCGGTTCAATGCCCAGAAAAGGTTTACCGCGGTCGGCCTCGTTTTGGAAAGGCGGTCGATTGCCTCCCGCGCCCCTTCGATCCCGAGGGAGGAAGCCAGGGCGACCCCGTAGGCTGCTGCGATTCCGATCGCGGGGGCACCCCGGACTGCGAGGGTCTCGATGGCGAGCGCCACGTCTTCCGCAGTTCGGCATTCGAGAAAACGGACGGATTCAGGCAAGGCCCTCTGGTCCAGTAGGACCAGCTTCCCCTGCCGCCATTCGACGGGTTGTACGTTCATCTGCATCCTCCCTGATCGTAGCTTTCCGATTCCTCCACCCGGACGCCCAGGCGGCCGTCCGGGAAGACCAGGCGCAGGCGGTCGCCCGTTTCTACGGAACGGGCGGACACGACCGGACGCCCTTCCGGGGTTTCGCAGGAGATGTATCCGCGCGATAGGACGCGAACCGGCGAAAGAGCTTCCAGGGCGGACACCAGAGAGGCGAGGCGATGCGTTTCCAGGTCGATGCGGGACAGGATGGACCTCCCCAGGAATTCGCCTAAATTTTCCAGACCGGTTTCGGTTTCGGCGAGCCTGCGTTCCGCAACCGAGGCAAGGCGGTCCCGCAGCTTCTCCGCCAACCAGGCGCCCTCCTCGATCCGCCTTGATACCGCCGCGGCGGCATGGCGCCGGAGGGAAGCGAGGTCGGACGAGACGGCGCGCCTGTCGGGGAAGACCTTTTCGGCTGCAGCGGAGGGAGTCGGGGCCGCCGCGTCCGCGGCGAGGTCCGAAAACGTCTGGTCGATCTCGTGTCCCAGGCCCGTGACGACTGGAATCGGACAGGAACGGACCGCCCTGACGACCCGTTCGTCGTCGAACGCGTTGAGATCGTCACGGCTTCCACCGCCCCGAACAAGAAGCGCCACGTCGGCCTTCGGCAGCTTTCCCGCACGGGCAAAGGCTTTCAGGATTTGTGAGACGGCGTCTTCCCCCTGGACGTTGCAGGGAATGACCGTGATCGAGCAGGCGGGAAAGCGGCTGCGGGAGACGCGGAGGACGTCCCGGACGGCAGCTCCCGTCGGGGACGTCAAAACGAGCGCCGACTCCGGGTACCGCGGAAGGGGCCGTTTGTTTCGCGGGTCGAAGAGGCCTTCTTCCTGCAGCCTGCGGCGAAGTTCTTCCCTGGCCCGGGCCTGGGCCCCCTGGCCCGCGGGGAGCAGGCGGCGCGCGTAGAGTTGGTAGGCGCCACGGGCGAGGTAAACCGAAACGGATCCCTCCACCACGACGAGATCCCCGGTTCGAGGCCACTCGGGAAGCGACTCCGCATGGCTCCTGAACATGACGCAGGCAAGACGGGATTCCTTCCCCACGAGGGTGAAGTAGGCATGCCCTGTCTTATGGACCTTGAAGTCCAGGATTTCTCCCGTTACGGCGAGGTTCTCGAGGACGGGATCCGACTGGATGACGAGCTGTACCCTCTGGTTCAGCTCGTCAACGGTCAGGTTGGGGAGAGCCCTCGGCATCCTGGTGTGCGGTCCCGGATTCCAGCGCCCGGACGATCCTTCCGAGCACACCGTTGACGAAACGCCCGGAATCCTCGGTTCCAAAGGATTTGGCCAGCTCGACCGCCTCGGAGATCGCAACCGGCAGCGGGGAACAGCGGGCGATGATCCCTTCGTAGAGGGCCAGCCGGACGGCGGCCCGGTCCACGGCCACCATCCGCTCCGGGCGCCACCCCACGAGATTCCTGAGAATCAGAAGGTCGATTTCCCGCTCGTTTTCCACGACCCCGAAGGCAAGCCTGCGGGCGAAGTCGATGACGACCGCCTCCTCGTTTTCGAGGGGGAAAAGCTCGAACGCTTCCTGGATGTCCTGGTCACGCCTGAGGTCGATCGATGTCAGCAGTTGAAGTGCGATTTCCCTTGAACGGTGGCGCCGCTGCGGCATGAATTCCTTTTCCAAGCTCCGGTCACTCCTCGAAATTGTCCAGGAAGGACGCCAGGCGTTCGCGTCCGGCCGTCGTGAGAAAGAGCCAGGCGATACCGAAGGCCGCGAACCCGAAGAAGAGGACCCAGAAAAGTCCCGAAAGCCCCAGGTTGAAGACCGCTACCAGCGTTCCCACCGCGACTCCCCAGAAGGCGGGGGACCGGAGCAGGGGGTGCCGGTTGTTCCGCTCCGCGGCTTCCGGGCTTTCCGCCACGAGCGAAACCGCAACGTCCAGTCCAAGGGGTGCGAGCGTTTCGGCAATGGGTTTTCGTAGTGCCTCGGAATCGGGCTCACCCGTTTCGGAAGGGATGGCAACGTAGACGTTCAGGAGATCACGGTCGCCGAAAAGCTGGATGGAACGGCAGTTCGCCCCGTCCGGCAGGCACGGTTCGATTGCCGCCTTCAAGGCGGCTTCGTCGATCCAGAGCTTTCCCTGGGGTCCGGATTTCCAGAAAAGGATCATCGGCTGTCACTCCCTCGAAAAGGAAGGGTCGGTTCAGGGCCGACCCCGTGGTCAAACGCGGAACCGGTTCCGCTCAATGGGACTCGCCGGCAGGTTCCCGGTCCTCCTGTCCCTGCTCTCTCGCCCTGGGCTCGCCGAAGTCGATCCCCTGGATCGTCACGTTTACCTCCTTGACGGCGTAGCCCGTGTAGCGCTCGATATGGTCCTTCACGGACTCCTGGACGTCCCACGAAACGTCCGGGAGGCGGAGCCCGTATTTGACGATGATGTAGGTGTCGACCTGGACGACCGGCGGATTACCCTCCGATACCGATATCCGGACACCGGAACTTCCTTTCCTGCCGAGTCGGAGGTTGGCCACGATCCCGGCGCTTGCGGGCCGAACCCCCTCCACGCTGAGCAGCGCCTGCGTGGCAAGCGCCCCGATGACGTCCTCGGAAATTCGGATTTCTCCCTTCGGGGCAGGAACCTCCCGCTCCATTTCGGGGAGAGGATCCTGATCGATTCTCTCCAGGTTCTCCTCCATCGCGGGTCTCCTTTCCGGGGCCGGGCTCAGTCTTCCTTGCGCTCGAATGTTTCGGCGCACTTCGGACACTGCACCGGTTCCCCCTCTTCATACAGTTCCGGCTGGTAGTAGAACCGGTGACCGCACTTGGGGCACACGGCAGACTGGTAGACGGTCTCGAAATCCTCCTCGTCTTCCTCCTCCGGTTCTTCTTCCATCATCTCGCCTTCCAGTTCGTAAACGCTCTTTTCAAGCTCTTCCATGTCGTCTTCGAGGGATTCGCAGAATTCGTTGAGTTCCTGGACCATCTCCGCCTGCTCCCGGAGTTCGTCCCTGTTCGTTTCGACCTCTTCCGCCAGGGCGTCGAGGGCATCGACGATGGCCGCATAGATCCTGGCCTGGGTTTCGTCCTGGGGACGAAGTCCGTCCAGCAGGCCTTTCAAATACGCGATCCTCTCCTTGGATTCCACGACATCCACTCTCCTTTCGGGTTTACTTCTTCGCGCGTTCGATGTACTCCCCCGTGCGCGTGTCCACGATGATGACCTCGTCCTGCTCTATGAACATCGGGACGGTGACGACGGCTCCAGTCTCGAGGGTCGCCGGTTTCCCGGAACCCGTCACGGTGTCGCCCTTGAAGCCCGGGGCCGTGCTGACCACCTTCAGCTCGACGCTGTTGGGCAACTCGATCCCCATGATCCGTCCCTCGAACAATTCAAGGTTCACCTCCAGGTTTTCCTTCAGGTACTTCACGCTGTCCCCGAGAGTGTCTTTCGGGATGTAAACCTGGTCGTAGCTGGTCAAGTCCATGAAAACGTAGTTCTCGCCTTCCCGGTAGAGGTATTGGGCTGCGGTTTCGTCGAAAACGACCCTCTCGAAACGTTCACCGGACTTGAACGATTGCTCGATGATCGCACCGCTTTCCAGGTTCCGCATTTTGGTGCGGATGATCGCTCCGCCCCGTCCCATCTTGTGGTGCTGGCATTCCACGATCTGCCAGATGCCGTTTTCCCACTTGATCTTGATTCCCGGCCGGAAATCACTGGTGTCCACTACTTGAGCCATATGAATCCAATCCTCCCGAATTCTCGAATTCCGTGTGCAGGATTCCTGCCACCAAGCCTATGAAGTTTATCCCATCCAGTGCCGGTCTGACAAGAAAAACGGAAGGGGGCGGGTCCCGAGGGGGACGCCCCCTTCCAGCGGATCAAAGCCTGTTTCCGCGCTACCTGAGGGTGCCGACTTCGATGGCGCTCTCTGGGACGTCGAGCAGCTCGGGCACCAGGACGACGACAACCTGCGTCTTCTCGTTTTTCTTCGTCTTTGACTTGAAGAGCTCGCCGATCAGGGGGATGTCGGAAAGAACAGGGACCCGGTTGATCGTCGTGGACTTGTCGGTCCCGAAGAGGCCTCCCACCACGAAGGGTTCGCCGTTTCGGACCCGGACCGAGGTCTGGACTTCCCGCTTTGCGGTCTGGGGAACTCTTTCCCCCTGGCCCCCGGCGAGGTACTGCGTGATGGTCCCGGTGGAAACCTTGATTTCCAGGTTGATCACGTCATTGCGCCCGATGATTGGGGTGAACTCGAGGATCGGCCCCACTTCCTCGTCCGAGTAGGTCGGATTTCCGGCATCGTCGCGGGCGGAGATGTACTTCACGTTTTCCGTGATCTTGATCGTCGCCTTCTTGCCCTCGGTGGTGATGACCGAAGGGCTGGCCAGGACGTGACCCTTGACGTCCCCCTGGGTCCAAGTGGCAATTTGTGCGTCGATCGCCTTCAGCGTGCTGCGGGCCAGGCCGCTCAGGTCCGTGGCGAAGGGCGTCGGGGAGGTGACCCCCGAGGGGATCTGGTTCGGGTAGTTTGCGTCCGCGTATCCCCCGGAGAAGCTGCCCTTGCTGTAGCTCAGCCACCAGTTGTTGTAAATCGCGTCGAGCATGGCCTCGAATTCCCTGGATGCCGTGTCCTTCAGCTCGATGATGCGGGCGTTGATCATGATCTGCCGCCCGGGGTGGTCGACCCGCTCCAGGATCTTCCGGACCTCTTCCTGCTGCGCGGCCGTTCCCGTCACGTACAGGGTCCTCATGCGCTCGTCCACCACGATCTTGTTCACGCCGGCCAGGTTCTGGAGGATCCCCGGGATCTGTTTCGGATCCGCGTAAGCGATGTGATAGGTCTGGGTCTTTTCCATCCCCGTGGTCTTCGCGAGCGATTCGGGTTTGCCGACGATCATCGTGCGGCCCATCATGGTGTACGACAGCTCGTGCATCCGCATGAGGTAAGAGAAGGCTTCCCGAAGCGGAACGTCCTTGAGGCTCAAGGTCACGTTCGTGTCGGGTACCGAGGAATCAACGACGAGGTTGAGGTTCATCATGTTGCCCAGCATGCGGAAGATGTCCTTGATGTTGACGTCACGCAGTTCCAGGGTCACTTTCGTGTCCTTTGCCAGCGGGTCCGCCTGCACCGGTTTCAAGGCCGGCTTCGGCAGCGGCGCGGGGGCCTGGGCTTCCGCTTCCGCCTCGAACGTCAGCAGGTACCGGCTTGCGGGGGCGACACCTTCGGAAGCCTTCAGCTTCATCGGCTTGTTCGTGAGGAAGGAAACGAAGACGTCCCCGCTGACGGCCCTGATCTCCACGGACTTCATCAAGGGATAGATGACCCCGATCGTCTGGTTCGGGGACAGGGCCGAGGTTCCAGCGAAGCGGAAGTCGATGTGGTTCGCGGCGGATTTGACCAGCTCCGGCAGCGGGAGGTTGCGGCCGGTGACCTCGGCCTGGATTCGGGTCGAGCCGGACTGCCGCACCGAAACCGATTCGATCAGCGGGGCCTTCTCGGCTTCCGGGAGGGCTTCGGCGGGATCGGCAGCGCACGCCGTTCCGGCCAGTGCCAGCGCCAGGAACACGCTCAAGATGGCAAGGCCTGTCCATTTTCTGCAGAGTTCCGTCATCAGAATCCCCCCAGTAGTGAAGTAGCCAAGGTTTCCTGTCGCTTGCCGTTCCACAGGAAGACCAGTTTTTGTGGATTGATCGATACGATCTTTCCCCGCTTGCCCGAGAAGGTGTAGCCGGGCTTGACGATCAGGTTCTGCCCGATCCCGTCGATGTCGACGACTGCAACGGCCGCGTTGCCGAGGACCATGACGGCCTTCACGAGGATGTTCGGAGGCGGAACTTCGATCGGCAACGGCACGCCGGGTTTCGGAGTCCCCGCCACGGAGACCGCAAGCGAGGGCGGTTCCGCGAAGGGACTTCGCCCCGCGGCCTGGGCCAGTGAAGCGAGCTGGGTGCTGCCTGAACGGATCAGGGCCTGGTTGCGGTAAGACCGGACAAGTGCGTCCAATTTCGCGATCTCTTCCGATTGGGCCGGGACGCTGTCCGAAAAGGCAGGCGGGTTCGATTGCCCCAGCAACGCCAGCTGTCTGAAGAGGAAGAGGGACCACAGGAGGCCGACGACGATGAGGATTCCGATCAGAAGACGGAAAACGCGGAACACCCCTTCCCCGTACACGAGTTCTTCCCAGAGTTCGCGAGCGCTTTCCGCCCATCCCTGGCTGTCGTCCATCGCTATTTCCCCCCTTCCTGGTCCGCCTTGATTTTCGAAACGATGACGGCCTTCGCGGAAACTCCGGCCGGGGCGTCAGGCTTCGATTCCGTACGGATGGACAGTGTCGAGAGACGCATCGGCTGCATTCCGTTCCTCCAATCCGCCATCGTCCGCAGCACGGAGAAGTAGTTTCCCCTGAAAGAGATTTCCGTCGTGGCGGTCAGGGTCGCGGGGTCGAGACCCACCGGCCGGATGGAATCCACGACGAGCCCGTTCTTGGCCAGCTCCCCTTCGATGTTGGCAAACAGGGAAACGAGGTCCCCCGGTTCCCCCATCGGGTAGCGCTCCAGCTCGACGAGCGCCCGCTTGTACTGTTCCACGAGGCGGGTCTTGCCCAAAACCTGCTTCCGTAGGGTCATTTCCTGGATGCGAAGTTCCTTTTCGATTTCCGCGCGCTGCACGGCGACGACCCGGAAAAGGGCGTTTTCCCCCAGGAACAGGGCGAAAAGCAGCAGAAGGAGAGCGGACAGGATGACGAACTTACGGCTGATTGACAGGTTCACGCGAATCCCCCCCCCTTGAAAAGTTTCTGGCCGTACGCATCCATGTCGAGGAGGGAACAGGTCAGCTCGAAACGAATCAGGTTGCCCTGCTTTGAAGTGACAGGAAATGAAACCGAAGTGACCAGCGGCGCTTCCCCGAGCTTTCTCGCGAAAGCCACCACCTCGCCCTCCGAAGCGGCGATGCCGATGAGTTTCGCAGTTCCCGCGTTCACCTCGACCGAATCCATCCGGCTTGCCGCGGGGAGTGCCCCCTGGACCGCGTTGAGGAACTCGAGTGCGGGCAGTTCGGCCTTCACGAGAGCCAGGTTCTCGGTGAAGCGGGCCGATTCGTTCTGCAGCCGCTTCAGTTCGCCCGTCAGGCGAACGTCCTGCGCGGTCAGCTCTTCGATGTTCAGCTTCAGGGAGGCCTTTTCTTCCCTGAGACGGAAGGCCAGGACCGTGCCGTACAGGATGCAGACGGCAGAGACAACGCAAAAGGCGACCAGCAGGATGGCCGCGACCAGGCGCGTCACGTGGACGGCCTTCCGGGTTTCCCGTCTAAGGGCTGCGGGGCGGAGGTCCAGTTTGATCGTCATAGGACATCCCTCAGTGCAAGGCCGATCGCGGCGTCATACCCCGCAGGAGATTCCGTACCCGCGGGGATGCCCCACGTATCCCAGGGGTTAAGGACGGAAACAGGCAGGCCCGATGCCTGTTCGAGCTGTTCGGGCAACCCTTCCGTTCGGCCGAATTCCCCTGAGAGGAAGATCCGGTCGATATTGAGGTTCCTGTACTGGCTGCGGGTGTAGGCGATCGTGGACACCGCCTCCCGGACGATGGCGCTGAACGCGTCCGCGGAAGGCGTCTTCCCGGCACCTCCCACGAGGAAGGTCCGGTAGAGGAAACCGTCTCCCCGGTATCCCATGATGACCTGGGTGCTTTCCCTGCCGATGGAAACCAGCAGGTGCCCGGACTCGGATGGAGGAAGAGGGCCGACGGCCGAGCGGTAGATGGCCAGGTTCGTCGGTTCGACGGGCCCGGCGGTCAGGCCCGCCCGCTTTGCCGTCTCCACGATCCGGTCGATCGTCCGCGTCCGGGTTGCGGCTACGATGAACCTGGACTTGTCGCTCCCTTCCTCCTTAGACGGGAGAATGACCGGGGCCAGGTCGAACGTGGCCTCGAGGCTGGAGAAGGGGAAGTACTTGTCGAACTCCCACTTGAAGGCTTCCCTGGCATCCTGGGTCGGCATGCTGGGAAGCTCCACGACGCGGATCAGGACGTCCCGCGGGGGAATCCCGATCACGGCCTGGCGGGGCCAATGCCCGCCGATCTGCGATTTCAGGCTGTTCAAGGACTGTTCGAGGGCAGCGTAATCCGAAACCATGTCCTGCTGGATCACGCCCGTTTCGGTTGAAATTTCTCCCTTGCGAACCAGTTTGAGATTTCCGATCCCCCCTTCCAGCTCGACGTACCGGATGACTCCGCTTTCGAGGGACAAACCTGCCATCGGTGCGGATGATCTGAAGAAGGCTGAAGCCATACCCTCACCACCCCAGGGGTCAAAGGTTGTTTTTCACGGGGCAGAAAAATGAAAAAAAGCACAAAACTCTAACCGAGATCAAATATATTATTGTCGCGTGGTCCGGAAAATGCAAGTCCTTAAAGCGGTGAAATATCCGAGTGGGGTTCAGAAAAAGGGAAGTGCGGTCCAGGACAGTTGTTCGACCTGTTTCGAACCGGGGTCCGCGGAAACGATCGTTTCGTACACCTGGCGAGACCGGGGGCCCGAAGCCTCCGCACGGATCAGGTAGAACCCCGTTTTCCTGCATTCGGGGAAATACCCCTGTTCGTCGGCGGGGTGGACGCGCAGGGAAAGGAGGGTAAGACCGCCCCCGCTTCCGCCCCGAAACCGAAGGCCGGCGAAGAGGGGTTTCTTCGACGGGTCGGCCACTGCCCCGACGGAGACCGAAAGACGCTTTTCCAGGGAGCCCTCTCCGGGGTCGAGGACCACCGTGACCCCTTCGGGTTCAAAGCGGATGCGAAGCTCGTGAGGGCCTGCGAGGTAGGCTGCGTACCTCTCCTGGTCGAACGGGTTCGAACTGCGGCAGAAAGGGAACGGCATGCAGGCCAGGATCCGGTCTGACCCGTCGGGTTCGACCGCGTTTTGCTTGAGGAGGAGGCGGTCCCGGTTTTCCGGCCGGGAATCGTCCTCCACCGAGAACGCGGCGGAAAAGCCGGACCGGAAGGCGTTCTCCGGGTCGTGCCCCGCGGGAGCGAGGCGAAAACCGATTTCGAATCCCGCGGGAAGGTTCCCTGGCGAACCGGTAAGGCGGAAACGGACGATCACCTCACCGTTGGACCCCGCGAGCGAGTTTCCCTGGACATCCTCCCCGAAGACGAGGAAAGCCTGCCCGTTTCCCGAAAGGAGGCACGCTCCGTTTTCGGCTTGAAGGGAAGCCCCGTCGGAAAGAGAAACGTCCCCGATCGCGGAAAGGCGGTCGAGTGCGGGGCCGTCCGAAAACTCGGTTCCGCCGTGAAGGGAGTAGAAATCGAAGTACGACGGCGGAAGGGAAGGGTCTCCCATGAGCGGGTCTGCGGTCCTGTAGTCCAGGTCGTAGATTTCAAGCGTACAGGACAAGGGCCCCTGCCCCGATTCTTCCCGGTAAAGGAGGAGATTCCCCCTTCCCCCGAGGACCCCGTCCCCGGGAAGCCCGTCTTCGAACGGTTTGCCGTTCAGCCAGCGAGGGAGTACCCCGTCCTTTTCCATCTGGCCTAGAATCCAGGCTTCCCCGCGGTTGACCACGGAAACCCCCTCGCAGGAACAGGTCAACTGCTCCTGGTGGAGTTCCGAGAGACCTGCCGTCGATTGGGCCTCTTCCAGGGCCAGCCCGGCCAGGAGGGCCCCGAGGAAGAGAACCACGAGAAGGAGCGGCAGGATCATTCCTCTGCTCTTCGGTTTCCCTTTCACGGTTCGGTCCCGTTTCGGATCCGCCAGGTCCTGCTTGTGACGCTCAGGACGTACCGGCGGTCCTCGTCCTCGATCGGCTCGGGCCATCCCGGAAGGCGGGCCGGGGAAACCGCTTCCGGGTGGCGCCTCCCCCCGCGGGAAAGGACCGTTAGGGTCAAGGTCCGGTTAACGGGGTCGAAAGCAGGAAGGAAACCGGAGATCCCCAGGACCCGTTCCTGGAGGCCGGAACCGGACGTCACGTCTTCCGTGCAGAAGGCCGGTTCCTGCCCGCTGACGAGGACCACCCTGGCCCGGATGCCGCGCAGGTAGTGAAGGCGGGCGTTGTGAAAGATACACGAAGAAATCGAAGAACGGACCGAAAGGGTCCGGTTCGAGAGGCCCTTTACCAGGAAAGGGACACCGGAAGGGGGAAAGAGGACCCAGGACTTCGTCACGGTCGGCCCGAATCCCGTCCAGGCCTGAACCTGGCCGTCCGTGACCGGAGCAGAGAGCTTCACGGCCCGGTCCTGGGAGGAGGAGGTTTCCGCCGCGAGGCCTTCGTTAACGATCGTCGTGGGAACGGCGTAAAGCAGGCGAAGTTCTCCGGCCGCCACCGAAACGGGGCCATCCCAGCCTTTCACTGCAGCCAGGGCAGCTTTGCCCACCGAAAGGGAAGCCTTGAACTCCTCCGCTTTCGAGGGCAGCCCGAGAGACGCGTTTTCGACCGGAAGGCGGAGGATCTGCAGGACACTCTGCCCCCGCCTGCGCGCCTCGGCAAGGGCAAGGACTCTTTCGTAGGACTGGATACAGCCGGAAAGGACCCCGATCGCCGCTCCCGCGATGACGGTGCAGAGAAGGAGAGAACAGAGCAGTTCAACGAGCGTAAACGCGTCGCGACTTTTCCCCCTGGTGAGCAATCACGGTCATCGTCCCTTGCGGTGAATTTGATATTCGCTGAGAAAATACCATTCTATTGGCGGGGAAAGTGAAATGAAGAACACTAGAGAAAATTAGAACGAACTAACGAAGAGCCTAAATATCGATCCAGGCTGATTGTAAAAAAAACAAGGAGCAAGGGTTCTCTAAAGCCCCCTTGCTCCTTGGCAAATCCCTTTAAAAAATTCCCTTCCTTCTTGGAAGGACCCTAGTCTACCCGCATCCACACAGACTTCTTTTCCCCAAATGTTTGGTTAGTTGAATCCGGCACCCCATCGTTACCAACATATATTGGTACGTTGCCAGGATTCACCATCAGGGTCAGCCTGTCTGCAACCCCTGCTGTCACAATGTCTGTCGAAATAAACCCAACCCAATTACCACCTGTCGTATAAACCTTAAATTGTTCTTTCTTCAGGTTCTTTTCCATGTATGGCTCAAGCGACTCAATTGCTGTAGGCCATTTGTTATTGTCCGCATAGCACATCAACGCTGCGGCTTTCATGCTTCGAAGATCGCTGACGATTTTGGTCGCCTGGGCCTTGTCCGTTCCGGCTCCGGCGACCAGCAGCAGGGCTCCGGCGAGGATACCGATGATGATCAGGACGATGAGGAGTTCGACGAGGGTGAAGCCCTTTGCCTTGCGGTTCTTCAGAAGAAACTTCTTCATTGTTCGTTTCGCCTCCTTTATTTATTGAAAATCTTCGCGACAACTTCACACCGCTTCTTTGTTTTTTCCACCTCCCGGCATAAACACCTGCAGGATAAAGACGCGATACCCGACGACCGTTTCGTGCCGCTAAATCAATGAACGATGTTATCCTATCACTCCGTTCCGGGTTTGTCGAGTCCCTTTGAAATCACTACGAAAGAGATTTCTAGATTAAGGCCTGGATCGCGCCGACGATCGGAAGGTAGATGGCCGAGGCGATCATGGCCACGACAAGGCCCACGGCGATGATCAGGGCGGGTTCGAGGATCGAGGTCAGCCGCTTGATCTTCTCGTCCAGTTCGCTTTCGAACCAGTCCGCTACCTTGTTCAGCATGGCGTCGACCTTTCCCGTTTCCTCTCCCACGACGATCATCTGGGCCACCATCAGGGGGAAGATCGGCATCGTCTTGGCGGTCTCCCCTAGCCCCCTGCCCTTTCGTGCTGCGTCCCGAAGGCCCATGAAGGCCTTTTCCACCGGGATGTTGTTTGCGACCCCCGCGGCCATTTCGAGGGCGTTCAGAACGGGGATCCCTGCCTCCAGGAGGGAGGAAAGCGTCCTCAGGGACCGGGCCATGATGCTCTTGTAGAAGATGTCTCCCACAAGGGGAAGCTTGAGCTTCATCGCGTCCATCATGGGCTTCGTTTTCCTGAAGCGGTTCAGGAGGACGACAAGGAGGACGAGGACGAGAACGCCCCCGGTGAAGATGTACCATTTCTCGTTGAGCCAGATTGCGAACCGGAAGGTCAGCGTGGTGACCTTCGGGAGTTCGACGTTGAGGCTTTTGAAAGCCATGGCGAACTTGGGCACGATGACGGTGATGAGGATCCACAGGACGAGCAGGGCGAACAGGCTGACCACCGCCGGGTAGGTGACGGCCGAGATGATCTTTTTCCGCAGTTCGTCCTGGCGTTCGAGGAAAGTCGCCACGCGCTCGAGGCTTCGGTCCAGCATGCCTCCGTCCTCCCCGGCTTCGATGATCGAGCAGATCAGGGAGGAAAACTCTTTCCTGGACCGAAGGGCGGAACTCAGGGAGTTCCCGCTGTCGACGAGCCGCTTGACCTCTCTCATGGAATGGGCTAGCCGCACGTTCTTCGTCTGGTCGCTCACGACCGAAAGGGCGTTGCCCAGGACAACCCCGGCCCCCAGCAGGGTCGCCAGCTGCCGGAACAGGACGGCCTTGTCCTTCAGGCTGACGCCGAGGTGCATCCGGAAGCGGTCAAGGATCGGGACGCTCGTCCCCTTCCGGTTCTCGTGGACGCTGATGGGAACCAGGTTCTGCTCCCTCAGCCACTGCACCACCTGGTACTGGGACTGGCCGGCGTGAGTTCCCTTGACGATCTTTCCTTCTGCGTTCCGGGCCTTGTACCGGAAATCCATGGCGATTCCCTCCCCCCTCTAGCGGATTTGTCGCGAGGCCGGGGACATGTCCATGAGGATCCGTTCCAGCTCTTTCGGGTCGAGGGCGTACTGCATCGCCTGCTCGGTGCTGAGGAAACCGTCCCAGACGAGGCGGGCGAGGTCCTGGTCCATGGTGTGCATGTTCTGTCCCCCGCTGGTCTGCATGATGCTTCGGATCTGGGCGGTTTTCCCTTCCCGGATGCAGTTCCGGACCGCGGGCGTCGCGAACAGGACCTCCGTGGCCACGATCCGTCCGCCTCCCATCAGGGGGATCAGCTGCTGGTAGCAGACGCCGATCAGGACGTGGCTGATCTGCATCCTCACCTGCTGCTGCTGGTGGGGCGGGAAGACGTCGATGATGCGGTCGATGCTCTGCACCGCGTCGGGAGTGTGGAGGGTCGTCAGGACGAGGTGGCCTGTTTCCGCGGCGGTGATGGCGGATGAGATGGTCTCCAGGTCCCGCATCTCTCCGATCATGATCACGTCGGGGTCCTGCCTGAGGACGCGCTTGAGGGAATTGGCAAAGGAGCGCGTGTCGAGGCCCACCTCGCGCTGCTGGATGATTGCCTTTTCCGATTTGAACAGGTACTCGATCGGGTCCTCGATCGTGATGACGTGACACCGCCGCGTGGTGTTGATCTGCTGGATGATGGCGGCGAGCGTCGTGCTCTTGCCGGACCCAGTCGGGCCCGTCACGAGGAAGACTCCCCTTAGCTTGTTCGCGATCTCGTCGAGGCACTTCGGGAGCATCAGCTGCGAAGTGCTTCTCACCTGTGTGGGGATCATCCGGAAGGCCGCCGCGAGGCTGCCCCTCTCGAAGAAGCAGTTTCCCCGGAACCGGGCGCTATCCCCTCCGGGGATCTTGAAGGTGAAGCTGAAGTCCAGTTCCCATTCTTCCTCGAATTGCGCCAGCTTCTGCCTCGTCAGGACCTCCGTGACCATGCGCCGGATATCCTCGTTGGTGAGGGTCGCAGGCCCGCCGATGTAATGCAGGTCGCCGTCGATTCTCAGGGCGGGAGGCAGGTTGACGCTCAGGTGCAGGTCGCTGGCGTTTCTGCGGATCACCTCGTTCAGCAGGGTGTGAATGCTCTGTTCAAAGGCCACTGGTCATCACCCCTTTTCTTCCTATCCCGTGATGCAAGGATCGGATCAGTTGATCGTCGTTTCCTGGAGCACTTCCTCCATGCTGGAGATCCCTTCCAGGACTTTCAGGAGACCGGCATCCCGCAGGGTCTTCATCCCGTTTCTGGTGGCCGCCGCCTCGATGTCCCGGGCCTGGGCCTGGTCGGAAATCAGTTTCCGGATCTCGTCGTTGACCGTCATGATCTGGAACACCGCGGTCCGTCCCTTGTACCCGCTCCAGCGGCACTGCTCGCAGCCCACGGCACGGTAGATCCGGGAGCCTTCGGGGATCCCGTATTCCCTGCAGAGGTTCGGGCCGGGCTCGAAAGCCTCCTTGCAGGCAGGGCAAAGCTTTCGAACCAGCCGCTGGGCGATGACGCCGATGACCGAGGAGGAGATCAGGAAGGGGGCCACGCCCATGTCGTTCAGCCGGATCACGGCGCTCGGGGCGTCGTTGGTGTGAAGCGTCGACAGGACCAGGTGCCCCGTCAGGGCTGCCCGGACGGCCAGCTGGGCGGTTTCCGTGTCCCGGATCTCTCCCACCATGATCTTGTCGGGGTCCTGGCGCAGGATCGACCGAAGGGCGTCCGCGAAGGTGAGCCCCGCCTTTTCGTTGATCTGCACCTGGTTGATTCCCGGGATCATGTATTCGACCGGGTCCTCGACGGTGATGAGGTTGGATTCCGGGTCGTTGATCTTTTCCAGGACCGAGTAGAGGGTCGTCGACTTCCCGCTTCCGGTGGGGCCTGTCACCAGCATCATGCCGTAGGGCTTGCTGATGATGCTGTCCAGGAGCAACCGGTCCTCCTCGAGGAGGCCGATCCGTTCCAGGCCGACCGCGCTGGAGGCCTGGTCCAGGACGCGCATGACCATTTTTTCTCCGTAGACCGTCGGCAGGGAGGAGACCCGCAGGTCGACCTTCCTTTCCTGGAACTTCAGGAGGATTCGGCCGTCCTGTGGACGGCGCTTCTCCGAGATGTCCATGTTGGCCATGATCTTGAGGCGCGAGATGACCGCCGGGTGGAGGTTCCTCGGGAAGTCGAGGGCATCGAAGAGGTTGCCGTCGACGCGGTAGCGGACTCGCGAGGACTTTTCGAAAGGTTCGATGTGCAGGTCCGAGGCCGCCTCCCGCACGGCCTGGTCGAGAAGGCCGTTGACGAGCTTGACCACCGGGGCGTCGTCGATGGAGGCCTCCGCTGCGGCGTCCAGGTCCTTTCTCATTTCCTCGGCCGCACTCATGTCGACGATTTCCACGATCGCGTCGTCGACGTTGCCCCTCACGCTGTAAAAGCTGTCCATGTCACGCCGGATTTCCGAGGGGATCGCCACCCCGACTTCGACCTCCATGCCGGTGAGCATCCGGATCTCGTCGATGGCGAGGATGTTCAGGGGATCCGCCATGGCGATGAACAATCGGTTGTTGTCGAGGACAGCCAGGGGAAGGAGTTCCAGTCGGCGTGCCACGCTTTCGGGCACCATGCGGAGGGCCTCGATCATCGGGCGATATCGGGCGAGAGTCACCAACGGAAGCTTCAGCTGGTTGCTGAGGGCTTCGGCAAGCTGGCGCTCGGTGAGGAACCCGTTCTTGATGAGAATTTCACCGAGACGAAGGTTCGTGAGCTGCTGTTCCATCAGGGCCGACTGAAGCTGCTTTTCGGTGATGGCTCCTGCGTTCACCAGGAGATCTCCAAGACGGAGCGGGCTCGGGCTGTCGACCAAGAGTCGTTCCTCCCCTCTCTTGCTTCGTTGAATGACTAAACGGTTTTTTCAATTTTAAATGAATGGAGGAAAAAATGCTACAGGCGGTGCCCTTTAAAACGAAGGAAGGGGAGTCTCGTAGGAGACTCCCCTTCGTAATTGAAAAAGGTTTCCGGCGGCGATCTACTCTCCCACGGTTAGGACCGCAGTACCATCGACGCTGGAGGGCTTAACGGCCGGGTTCGGCATGGGACCGGGTGTGTCCCCTCCGCCATGACCACCGGAAACCAAATCTGGCACCCCATAAGAACATGACAGCTGAANCAGCGGATTTCGCAGAAGAAAAAGTTATTGGGAGTCAAGGCCTCGGCGTATTAGTACCGGTCAGCTCAACCCCTCTCAGGGCTTACACCCCCGGCCTATCCATCCCGTCGTCTACGGGACGCCTTACCTGATTGACTCAGTGAGTGATCTCATCTTGGGGCCGGCTTCCCGCTTAGATGCCTTCAGCGGTTATCCGATCCGAACATGGCTACCCGGCTTATGCGCCTGGCGGCACAACCGGTACACTAGCGGTTCGTCCACTCCGGTCCTCTCGTACTAGGAGCAGCTCCCCTCAAATCACTTGCGCCCATGGTGGATAGGGACCGAACTGTCTCACGACGTTCTAAACCCAGCTCACGTACCGCTTTAATGGGCGAACAGACCAACCCTTGGGACCTGCTTCAGCCCCAGGATGCGATGAGCCGACATCGAGGTGCCAAACCTCGCCGTCGATAGGAACTCTCGGGCGAGATCAGCCTGTTATCCCCGGGGTAGCTTTTATCCGATGAGCGACGGCCCTTCCACTCGGCACCGCCGGATCACTAGGACCCACTTTCGTGACTGCTCGACCCGTCGGTCTCACAGTAAGGCCACCTTATACCCTTGCACTCAACGGGCGGTTTCCATACGCCCTGAGGTGACCTTCGCGCGCCTCCGTTACTCTTTGGGAGGCGACCGCCCCAGTCAAACTGCCCACCTGACACGGTCCCGCCTGCCGATTCAGACACGGCGGTTAGAATCCCAGCAAAACAAGGGTGGTATCCCAACGTCGGCTCCACGAAGGCTGACGCCCTCGCTTCCATGCCTCCCACCTATCCTGTACATGCCTTGCCGAAATCCAATATCAGGATACAGTAAAGCTCCACGGGGTCTTTCCGTCCCACCACGGGCAACTGGCGTCTTGACCAGTTCCACAATTTCGCCGGGTCTCCCGTCGAGACAGCGCCCAGATCGTTACACCATTCGTGCAGGTCGGAACTTACCCGACAAGGAATTTCGCTACCTTAGGACCGTTATAGTTACGGCCGCCGTTTACTGGGGCTTCGGTTCAAAGCTTCGCCTCGCGGCTAACCTCTCCCCTTAACCTTCCAGCACCGGGCAGGTGTCAGTCCCTATACGTCGGCTTCACGCCTTCAGCAGAGACCTGTGTTTTTATTAAACAGTCGCCTGGGCCTGGTTTCTGCGACCACCCTCAGCTCCGCATGCTTTACGCCTCACCAGGGTGGCACCCCTTCTCCCGAAGTTACGGGGTCAACTTGCAGAGTTCCTTAACGAGAGTTATCCCGTTCACCTTAGCCTGCTCAGCCAGCCCACCTGTGTCGGTTTCCAGTACGGGCGCCCCGATTCCTCCCTAGAGGCTTTTCTCGGCAGCCTGGCCTCAATGCCTTCGTCCCCGAAGGGACTCCCCGTCAGGCCTCAGGGTTGCGACTCCAGGGTTTTGCCTCCAGAGTCCCCCTACACCCTTGGACCGGGACTTCCATCACCCGGCACACCTAGCCTCCTGCGTCACCCCTTCGGTCCAATCGTCCTCGGGGCGGGGCCGGAATATCAACCGGCTGTCCATCGACTACGCCTCTCGGCCTCGCCTTAGGTCCCGCCTAACCCTGGGTGGATGAACCTTCCCCAGGAAACCTTGGGCTTTCGGTGAACACGTTTCCCACGTGTTTTTCGCTACTCATGCCGACATTCTCACTTCCATGCCGTCCACCGCGACTCTCGACGCGACTTCNCCCAGCATGGAACGCTCCCCTACCAGTCCGCGCAATTTGCGCGAATTCCGCAGCTTCGGCGGCGGGCTTAGCCCCCTACATTTTCGGCGCAGAGACGCTCGACCAGTGAGCTATTACGCACTCTTTCAAGGGTGGCTGCTTCTAAGCCAACCTCCTGGCTGTCTGG
>AQRZ01000052.1:0-10000 GCA_000402835.1 Synergistetes bacterium JGI 0000079-D21 | reverse complement strand
GTTCAAAGGGGTGCTTGGAACAGCGATCCTCCGGCTGTTCGAGTACACCGCCGGGAGGACGGGACTCAGCGTGGATGCCGCGAAGGAAGCCGGATTCGATCCCATCTCGGTTTCTATCATGAATTCCGATAAACCCCACTTCATGCCCAATTCCGCCCCCGTGATCCTTCAGCTCGTGGCCGATCGTGAGACCGGAAGGCTTCTGGGAGGGCAGGCTTTTGGAGCGGGTGAAGTTTCCAAGCGGCTTGACACTCTTGTGGCCGCGATCACGGGCGGCCTGACTGTCGAGGATCTCGCTGACGCCGACCTGGCCTATGCCCCGCCCTATTCGACCGCCCTCGACCCTTTGACGCACGCAGCAAACACCCTCCGGAACAAATCGGAAGGCTTGCTGAAAACATATACTCCCCTGGAAATCCAGGAAAAGGTCCGAAACGGAGAAGATTTCATCCTCCTCGACGTTCGTTCGCCCGAAGAAACACAAAAGGACGGCAGGCTGCCGTTCGGCAATATCACCTATATCCCGCTTGGGGCCCTCTGGGAAAAGGGAGGGACGCTTCCCAGGGACAGGGAGATCGTGGCATTCTGCAAAATCTCGATTCGCGGCTGGGATGCCCTGAGCATCCTTCGATCCCACGGAATCGAAAAAGTCGCCCTCCTGGAAACCGGGGTTGCGGGATGGCCCTTCCAACTGGAGGCCTGATCGTTTAAAGTGAAGGCGGCCCGGGGAAACCGGGCCGCCTTCACTCCAGGGAGGGGCAGGTCCATGGGTTGGAAGAAAACCATCCTGATATCGGCTTCCCGTTTCTCAGCCCCAGGCTGGAAGGCTGGAATCCTTTCCGGGTTTCTCCAGGCAGGTCTTTCGTGTGTTCGCCCAAGGAAGCAAGTCGCACTGGCAAACCTTTCCCTGGCCTACCCCGATTCGGAACCCTCGTTCAGGGAACGGACTCTTCGTGAAGTTTACTCTCACCTGGCCTGGATGACGGCCGAGACCCTGGCGCTCCAGAGGGATCCCGCGCAAAGCCTTTCCTGGATCGTTCGTACCGAAGGGGAAGGTTTCCTTCGCCGGCCACTCGAGTCGGGCCAGGGGATCATCGTCCTGACTGCACACCTGGGAAACTGGGAACTCCTGGCCGCCTGGCTCTGCCAGCGGGGATACCCTCTCACCGCGATTGTCAGGGACCCTGACGACAGGGATTATTGCGAAACCATCTCGGCTTTCCGCCACCGGGTCGGTCTGAAAACCCTCCCAAAAACCGCAAACATGAAAGCGGCGGTAACGCTCCTCCGAAACGGGGGCTTCCTGGGAATTCTATCCGACCAGTCTGCCGGGCGCACCGAGGGATTGCCGGTCCCCTTCATGGGACACCCGGCCTACACCTTTGCCGGTGCAGCTTCTCTCGCAATCCTGACCGGGTGCCCCGTTGTGCCCGTTTTCTCCTTCCGTGAAGCCCCTTTTCGGCACCGGGTGGAAATCCATCCCCCTCTTCCGTTGCCTGACAGCGGCGATCGAAGGGAGAAAATCCTGGAACTGACCCGCCTCTGCAACCAGGCCATTGAGGACGCCATCCGAACTTGCCCTGGCCAGTGGCTCTGGCTCCACCGGCGCTGGGGACGCCATCTCCATCCTGCCTAATTTCCGTCGCAGACCAGCCGTCCGGCAATCGCGTAATCTTCCTTGCGCATTTCGGACAAAATGATCCGGACCTGTTCCGGACGGGTGCCCAGGGTGCGGCAGACCGCATCCGTCAGTTGCCCGGCCAGTTCCCGTTTTTGTTCGACCGTTCTTCCCTCCAGCAGGTGAACTTCGATGATCGGCATCTCTTCTCGCCTCCCTTCGCAGCTTTAGTTTCGGAACCCCTGTTCTTTTGGCCCTGTTGATGCTATAACAATAACAAGGTAAATTGGTAGTCCGGAGGTGAGAGCCATGCTATTTGAATACCTTTCCAGCGGAGAAATCGTCTCTCTTCCCGGAAACCAGCTGCCGCCCGGGCTCCCCTCCATGAACCCGGAAGACGTCGCCGTTCTCCTGCCCTTCAAGCGGGCGCTCGTTGGGACCTGCCTTTTCGGGTCTTTCGAGAAATGGCAATGGGGAAAGATTGGACAGGCCTCGTGGGAGGAGATCAGTCTCTACGATGGAAAACCCATTTCGATCCCCCTTCCCGGTTCAGAGGAAATCCGTCTTTCCGGCGAATCCGTCACGTTTTTGAGATCGGTTCTAGCCAGGCAAATGAAACCACCCGGCGATCCGGTTTCTTCCATCGTCGTCCTGGAAGATGCATTAAAGGCCCTTCCCTCGTGGCGGGAGGAATTTGGCGTGCGCGGGAGGCAGCTTTCAGAGGCCCTCTCCGTTTCCTCCGCATTAAGGACCGCCTTCTGGGGGATCCGCTTCGCCCTTCTATGGGGGGGGAGAGAGATGCTCCAGCGAATCCGGACCTGGCTCCGTCTCTGCCCCTCCGCGTTCGAAGACCGGGCCAATCCCCCGAAACAATGGTTCTCCCTGGGGGGCAACTTCGAAATCGAGGTACTGGAGGAACTGGAAAGCCTTGGGTTCACCGGCCAATCCCTTCGCCGCCTTGACCTGGAGGAAGCCAACCCGGCAGTCGTGCGCGGCCCCGAGGGAGTTCTTCTCCAAGTCTGGCTCGAGTCCTCCGACCCAAGGTCCGGGCTTTCCGAGCTTTCCATTCGAAGCTGGATCGCCATCCCCACGGCCACCTGGGAGGATTTGAGGAGTCGGCGAAACCTTTCCCTGAGGGAAATCGGCCTTTCCTGCTGGGGATTTCTCGATGCGGTCGAGGGAGAACGGATCCTTTCGGCCTGGAACCGGGCCGCCCACCAGAAACAATCCTGATGGGCCAACGATCGAGAAGGCGGAGGGGACGAGTCCCCTCCGCCTTCTTTTGCCTCTATCGGCCTGTCCAGGCCAGGTGGAACCGTTTTTTCCCGAGCCGGATGAAGAGTGCGCCCCCAGCACAGCAGTCCTCTTCCGAAACCAGCGCCGAAGGGTCGAGGACCTTCGTCCCGTTGAGAAGAACCCCCCCACCCTGCACAAGGCGCCGGGCCTCCCCCTTGCTTGCGCAGGCACCGCTCTCGACCAAAAGGTCCGCCAGCGGGAGAGGCAGGGGCCGTTCCGTTTTCCCGGAAGGGACCTCCTTTGAAAGGATGCCGATCATCTCCTCGTCCAGGTCTGCGGGGGAGAAGTTTTCTCCGAAGAGGATCTCGCTTGCCCTTCTGGCGCCAAGAGCTGCGTGTTCCCCGTGAACGTTCCGGGTCACTTCGTAGGCCAAGATTTTCTGGGCTTCCCTTCGCTCGGGATGTTCCATGTGGGATCGCACCAGGGCGTCGATTTCCTCGGTCGGGAGAAAGGTGAAAAGCCTCAAAAGCCGTCCCACCATCGCATCCTCGGCGTTGATCCAGAACTGGTAGAAACGGTAGGGGGAGGTGAGTTCCGGCGAAAGCCAGACCGCTCCTTCCTCGGTTTTGCCGAACTTGGACCCGGAGGAAGTCAACAGCAGCGGGTATGTCAGGCAGAACGCCTGTTTCCCCGTTTTTTTGCGGATCAGCTCCACCCCGGCCAGGATGTTGCCCTGCTGGTCGTTTCCTCCCATCTGCAGGAGACAGTCGTGGTGCTCGCAAAGGTGGTAGAAATCATAGGCCTGCAGGAGCATGTAGGTGAACTCGGTAAAGGAAATGGATTTGTCTGGGTCTTCCAGGCGCGACTTCACGTATTCCCGGGCGATCATGGTGTTGACCGAAAAATGCTTTCCCGTGTCCCGGAGGAAATCCAGGAGCTTGAGTTCCCCCAGCCAATCGTAGTTGCTGATCATCAGGGCGGAGTTCTCTCCGGCGTGGAAGTCCAGGAAATGAGCCAACTGGTCCTTGATCGAAAGCTTGTTCTTCTCGACCTGTTCCAGGGTCAGGAGATTCCGTTCCTTGCTCTTTCCCGAAGGGTCGCCGATCAGGCCGGTGCCGACCCCCAGGATGGCGATGGGGCGGTGCCCGAGCCTCTGCAGCCAAGCCAATCCCATGATCGGGATCAGGTGTCCGACATGAAGACTGGAAGCCGTTGGGTCAAAACCGACGTAGGCAGTGACCATACCTTCATCGAAGAGGGCTTTCAACCCTTCCGGCGACGAGCAATATTCAACGATACCCCTTTCCATGAGGACGGAAAATGCGTTCTTTCTCATCGATCGGCAATCCTCCCGGCATTTGTGTTGATCCCCATTCTACGGCCGCCTTTCATGCGGTTCAACCCCGCTCCAACGGAGTTGCCCCGAATCCGCGGCGGGCATCACGGCCGAAAGCCTCCCGATCTGTTTCGCCAGCTCTTGCAGGCGCTCAAGCTTTTCTCCATTTCCCGCCATACCCATCAGCAGGGAGCCGGGACTTCCCGGTGTGAAACTTTCCAGGGCCCTGGAAAGGGCCTCTCCATCCAGCCAGGCCCAGAAAACCGCGGGGGTTTGAAAGTCCGGTGACAGGTCCTGTAGCGCACGGGCGGTTCCGAGCGAAGGGGGTTCGAGGTACCCGATCACCGCGGTTTCCCTGTTGGCCGCAGCCATGACGGTGAACGGCAGCGGAACCGCTCCACCCACCTCGAATCCCCCGACATCCCGCCCCAACAGCCCCGAAAGGCCCCACCTCTCTCCAAGGAGGGAACGAACGAAGTCAAGACCTTCTTCCTTTCTCCCCGGGAACTCGATGAGGAAGCCTGGTGTGGAAAATCCCATCGCCCGCCCCGTGCCTCCCACCGAAACCACGACGGGCCCCTTGAGGAAACGCCGCACCTTATCCTCAGGCAATCCCATCCAGGCTCTCCAGAACCTTCCCTTCTCCCTGGAATCGCCGATATCCTCGGAAAGAACCTCTTTCTGCCGGGAAGGATCGAACCCCGCACACCCGAAGGCAAGAGCCAGCGGCTCCGGGAAGGTGAGCTTCATGTCCCAGCGGATGGGGACCGGCAGAACGCCGTTTCCCCAAGGCCACCGTCCTTCGGCTCCCTCCCAGACCCAGGCTCCTTCGCCGCCAAAGGGCGGAACGCCCCGCCAGGCTGCCTCGACGGTGAACGGCCTGCCGCCGGAACTTGCCTCCCCCTGCCTTTCGGGAAAATCGAAAGGCAGCAGTTCAGGACGCCCCGCATCCGACATCCGCAGATGTCCCGCCCAACCGGGCTGTACGCGCCAGGCCGAAGCCACGGATTCCAGGCGCCTGTTCCTGGAGGATTGCATCCGGTCCAGTTCTTCCGGGCGGTCCGCCACGAGAAGAAGGTTTCCGTCCACCCGTAGAAAAAGCTCCGCCCCTTGAGTATGCATCAGCCTCCAGGTTCCGTTTCCCGGCTTCCGTCCTTCTTCACTCGGGCTCCCAACGAAAAACTCCGCCCAATCCGCCGGTAGCCGCCCGGTCAGGAAAGATTGAACGGTTTCACGCCCCGGCGCGAACACCCCCCAATGCCGCTGCCGGCTTTCCCCGAACGTCAGGAGAAAACTGGAGGGAACGTTCGCCCCCATTTGCATGAGGTCTTTCCATGCGGCTTCATCGGGAATCGAGCGTACCAGGCCAAAGGGACCTTCCGATTTTCCCGGGCCGACTGGATCCAGGGTTTTTTCCACGAGAACGTAGGGAACACCTCCTGGAGGCTTGGGCAGGCAGGAGGCCATCCGGGGACCGCGACCTCTTCCCAGGACGGCGGCCCCGGCTCCCACGAGCACGATCGTCAGAAAGATTGCCCCCCAGTAGATAAAGGTCTTTTTCCTCATTTTCGCCACACCTCCAGGCGGGAAGTCACTCCTTGCAAAGGCCCTGCCTCATCCGGACTTGCGCACCCGGTCCCTGGCGGTTTCGAGCAAGGTCTTCGTCGAAACGAGCAGGGGCAGGACCTCGGCCGGGTCTTCGATTTCCGGCGCTTTCTCCTTCAAGGCCGAAAGGATGGACGAAATCTCGGCTAGAACTTTCACGGCCTCCAGGCAGGGAGCTTCTGGTGCCTTGCAGGGGATCGCAAGCGTTTCGGCGCGGATTCCCGGAACGGCCGGACGGATTTCGATCTCCTGTCCGTTCGAGGGAACCGTTGCCTGAAGTCCCTGGGCCCGAAGCGCCTCTGCAAACGATTCTGCCGAGGTGGGTTCTCCATGCGTGACCACAAACAGCGGGCCGTTGCGGAAGTTTGCAGCCCAAGCCAACAGGTCGTCTCGGTCCGCGTGGGCGGAAAACCCGTTGATCGTGTGAATCGAGGCCTTCACCTCGACTTCTTCGCCGGCGACCCGTACCGTCTTTTCTCCCTCGACAAGGCGCCTCCCGAGTGTCCCCTGGGCCTGGTACCCCACGAAAACGACGTGGGTGTGGCTTTTCCAGAGGTTGTGCTTCAGGTGGTGGACAATCCTGCCGCCGTTGCACATTCCGCTGCCGGCCAGGACGATGGCGCTTTCGACGGAATTGATGGCCTGGCTGTCCTCCACGCTCTCCACGTACCGCAGGCCGGCAGGCGAATAGGGATCCTGGTCCTGCCGGAGCTGTTCCTGAAGCTCTGCCGACATCAGGGACATGTGGTCCTTGTAAATCTCCGTCGCCTTCACGCCCATCGGGGAATCGAAAAAAATCGGGAGGCCGTCGCGGAAAAGCCCTTCCTGCTGCATCAGGGCCAGTTCGTACAGGATCCGCTGCGCCCGGTCGACGGCAAAGGTCGGGATCAGGACCTTCGAGTGCTCTTTCAGTGCCTCGGCCATGACCCCCCTGAACTCCGCGCGGGTTTCAAGGTTGGACTTGTGAAGCCGGTTGCCGTAGGTCGACTCGATGACCACGACGTCGGCATCCTCGATAAAGGCGGGATTCCTTTCCATCACGGTCTGTTGCGGCCCCAGGTCCCCGGAAAAGACCACTTTTGCCTCGCGGCCGTCCTCCTTGATCCAGACCTCCAGGATCGCGCTTCCCAAGATGTGTCCCGCGTCACGGAAGCGGACCCTGAAACCCGGGGCGGGTTCGAAGATGTCGTCGTAGCTGACCGCAGTCAGCTGCCCCAGGGCCTCATCTGCGTCTTTCTGGGAATACAGCGGTTCGACCTTCTCGAGGCCTTTTCGCAGGTTCTTTTTGGTCTTCCATTCGGATTCTTCCTTCATCAGCTTGGCCGAGTCCTGCCAGAGGACCTCGCAAAGCTCCGTCGTGGGAAGGGTCGCGAGGATCTTTCCCTTGAATCCCTGCTTGACCAGTAGCGGAATCCGTCCCGAGTGGTCCATGTGGGCATGAGTCAGAAGAACCGCATCGATCCCCGACGGGACGAAGGGGAAGGGGGCCCGGTTCCTCTTTTCCTCATCCCGCCCCTGGAACATCCCGCAGTCCACCAGGATTCTCCTCCCGTCGGCCTCTAGCAGGTAGTTCGAACCCGTAACTTCCTCAGCTGCTCCCAGTATTCTCAGTCTCATCGGCCCCCGAAGGGTCACTCCTTTCCTGGTTCCTCTTTTCCCGGCTCAAGGCACNGGAACCCTGGCTGTAACCCTGGTCCCCTGCCCCGGCCGCGATTGGATCACAAGCTCCCCGCCGACCAATGCCATCCGTTCCTCCATGTTCGCCAGCCCACGATGGCCTTGAAGCCTGAGACGGGCCAGGTCCGCGGGCAGATCGAACCCGTTCCCCCTGTCCTCCAGCTCCAGGACCAGGCTTCCCTCCTCCATGAAAAGCCGGATAAACACTTCCCGCGCGCCCCCATGGCGCCATGAGTTGTGGATCGCTTCCTGTGCGACCCGAAACAGGGCAAGGACTTTCTCCCGGGATAGCCCCTCCCCGATTCCGGAATCTGCTTCTACGAGAATCCGGAGGCCGAGATGCCTGGAGAGCCTTTCCGCGAGTTCCGTCAAGGCCCCGGACAGACCCAGCTCCAGCCACGGTGGGGATAGCTCGTCGCAAAGGGCCCGAATTTCCCTGACCGCTGCCTGGGCGGCTTCTTCGAGCAGGCCGAGGTGGACCGACCTGCCAGGTTCGGCCACTCCGGAAGCCGCAAAGAGGCGAGCCCTCTGGATCATGGCCGTGACATCCTGTAGAGGACCGTCATGAAGTTCCCGGGCCAGGCGGGCACGTTCCTCTTCCTGGACACGAACGAGGTCAAGGGCATACCGTTTCCAGAGAATCGATCGGTCGATCGCCGTCTGGGCCAGGTGGAAGAATTCTTCCCTCAACCTGCCGATCTCCGTTACGGCAGCCTCGTCCCGGGGACGGGGCAGGTCCTTTCCCCATTCCAGGGAAGAGATCTCCGCCTCCAGGGACTTGAGCGGCGAAATCACCGTCTTCCAGAGGAGGTAGACCCCCACGAGCCCCGCCATTCCGACGAGCCCGACCAGCAAGAGCAACAGCAGCCCGAATCGGAGCATGGGGCCGAGAAGTTCTTTCCAGGAAACCGCAGCCATGACGAAGAGTCCCGTGTCCCCCGCCGGGTACGCTGCCACCGTGAAGGCTTCGCCTGCCCTGTTCCTTGCTTCCACCGCCTGCCCGATGGGCATCTGCGGACGCCAGAGCTCCGAGAGGATCTGCGCTCCGGGAGTGGACATCACAACCCGCCCCTGCGCGTCCAGCACCGCGATCCAGCCGGGGATCCCCACTTCCTGGGAAAAGAAGCGGTTGCCCCAGAAACGGGAAGGAGGCTTTGCCGTGAAGAGGCTTTCGGTCAATCCCCAGCCCATCTCGACCCGCGAGGCGGTGCTCTCGGCAAGGTCTTGGACGTAGGTCCGGGCCACCGCCCTGATTGCCTGCCTGTGCTGGTAGATCCCCACTCCCGCGGCGAGCAGGACCGACACGGAAGGGAGAAGGATGGCAAGGGCCAAGACGGTCAGGAGACGCCGCTTCATTCGAGAAGCTCCTCCAGGGTCATGACACCGTACTTGAGCGCCAGGAGCATCGCTTCCGTCTTGTTTCGGGCCCCGAGCTTGTCATACACGGATGCCAGGTGGGTTTGAACGGTCCGCTCGCTGATGAACAGCCTTGCAGCCGTTTCTTTGCTGGAAAGGCCTTTCGATGTCAGGATCAGGACTTCCCTCTCCCTGTTCGAGAGGGTTTCGGGAACGATCTCCTGTCCCTCGAAGACCCGGCTGACCTCCGAATCCAGGTAGATCCCGCCTTTTGCGACCGTGCGAATGGCCTTTGCCAACTCTTCCGGGGAGGCGGTCTTCAGAAGGTATCCCTTCGCTCCCGCGCGTAGGGAAGCCATGACGTACTGCTGGGCATCGTAAGACGTCAGCATCAGCGTGCTCACGGGAAGCCCGGATTCCTTGACCCTCCTCGCGAGCCCGACACCGTCTTCACCCGGCATCCGGATATCGATGAGGGCAACGTCCGGGACCGTCGTTCCGATGATCCGCCACGCTTCGATCCCATCGGAAGCCTCCCCCACGATTTCGAAATCGGGTTCCCTCTTAAGGGCGGCAACCAGCCCGGCTCTTGTCATCGGGTGGTCATCCGCGATAAAAACCCGGATTGCCATCGGCCTGCACTTCCTTTCCCCGGTCGAGTTCCGCTTTTTCCTTCCCAGTTTACCCGGCAGGGCAGGGATTGCATCCGCACCTTTACGGAAGCGGGGGCCCCGCGAGGCCGGCAAGGCCGTAGGCAGAGGACGCGGACCGAACCGCGGACCGGATCGCCTCGGCGACCGCCGTCCTCGCCATGACCCCCACCAGGAGGGGATCCGCTTCCACCCGGCGGGTCGCCGCGCAGAAAAGGGTGTCCCCATCGAACCTTGTGTGAACCGGGAAAAGCGCATCTGCGTAGCCGTCCTGGCCCTCGATCGCCACCCTCCGGCATTGGGCTTTCGTGAGGGCCGCATTCGTCACGACCACACCGATCGTGGTGTTCCTTCCCCAGCAGGCGGGACTTTCTCCCTCCGCCAGCGACTCGGCAGGATCCAGGATGCCGCCGTCCTGGTTCCTTGCACCCGCGATCAGGCGCCCCTGCTCGTCCCTGGCTGCGCCGAAGGCATTCACGGCCACCAGTGCGGAGACCTGGAGGCCCGACCGTTCGAGAGTCG
>AQRZ01000051.1 GCA_000402835.1 Synergistetes bacterium JGI 0000079-D21 | reverse complement strand
GATCGCTGTTTCAAGGGAGAGGGAATTCGAATTTTTCCAGGGAGAAAAAAAAGGGATTGTGCTGCCGGAGAGCGCAATCCTGCAGAAGGAGGGGAAATTGGGAGTCTTCGCTTTTGTCTCGGGCAAGCTAGAATACCTCCCCGTGCTCGGTCAGCCGCTTCCCGGTTCCCGTTTCCTCGTCACAAATGGACTCCGGGCAGGCGATCTTGTCCTGAGCCGAGCCGAAGCAGGGGCGGAAAGGAAGGTTTTGCTCTGGTGACCGATCTGAATCAGCGACTTGCGGAAATCCGCTCGAGAATCGAGGAAGCCGCGCGCCGATCCGGGAGAAAGCCCGAGGAAATCGAGCTCCTGGCGGTGACCAAGACTCGTGGGCTTGCCGAATTGCTCGAGGCGTGGGAGGCCGGTTTGCGGCTTTTCGGCGAAAACCGCGTTCAGGAAGCCCTGGGGAAAATTACCGCGTGGCCCACGGAGCGCAGGGCAGAATGGAGGTTGATCGGGAACCTTCAAAGAAACAAAGCCAGGAAGGCACTCGACCTGTTCTCCAGGATCGATTCACTGGATCGCCTGGAGCTTGCCCTAGACCTTCAACGGATCCTTTCTGAAACCGACCGGAAGATCGAAGTCCTGGTCGAAGTGAACACCTCCGGGGAACCCTCGAAACACGGGGTTTCACCGGATAGGCTCGAAGAACTCCTGGAGGGCGTGCTTCAACGTTGCCCGCGTCTCTCTGTCCGGGGCCTGATGACGGTAGGCCCGCTTTTCGAAGACCCGCGGGATGTCGCTGCGTCCTTTTGCCGGCTGAGAGAGTTGCGGGATAGGGTGTCGAAGGCTTTTGGATTGGAAATGCCCGTCTTGTCGATGGGCATGTCGGATGATTTCGAGACTGCCATCGAGCAGGGCAGCACCTGTGTGCGTCTCGGACGAGCCCTTTTTGGGCCGAGGGAGTAGGGGAGGTGGGGGTATTTTGTGGGAAAAGCTCCTGGCATTTCTTGGCCTTATCGAAGAAGACGACGAATACGAAGATGAGGAAGAACTGCGCGGCACAGATTGGGAAGAACGGAAACGGAGGGTTTTCCAGCCTGCCATCGGGAAACCGGCTGTGATCCTCGTGAGAGGGCAGACGGCCATCGAAAGGAAGGAAGAGATTCTGGAAGCTCTCCGGATGGGCCAAATGGTCATCCTGGATCTCCGCCCGGTCGACCTGGAACCGGGACAGGGCCTTCTCGACTTTGTCTGCGGAGCTGTTTACTCCACCCAGGGGAAGGTGATCCGTGTTTCTCCCGGGGTATTTCTTGCGACGCCGCACAGCCGCCTGCTGGAAACTTGGGAGGAGCGGCCGGTTTCCGGAGAACCGATAGCCGAGGAGGAAGAGGAGGCGAGCGAGGCATGAACGGCCTTTTCACCCCGATCGACATCCAGCAGCAATCCTTCAAAAGGGCCTTGAGAGGCTATGACCCGGAGGAGGTTGACGAATTCCTGGACAAGGTGGCCGAAAGTGTCCAGGGGTATGTGGAAAAGATCCGCGACTTGGAACGGAAACTTGAAGTTGCCGAAGAGCAGATCCGGGAATGCCGTGAACTGAAACATTCGCTGAACGAGGCGATTCTTTTCGCCCAACAGAGCGCGGAAGAAAAGATCAAGTCGGCTGCACAGCAGGCTGAGCTAACGCTGAAGGAGGCTCGGGCCAAAGCCGACTCGATCCTCGAGGAAGCCAGGATGAGGATCGAGGAGCAAAAACGGGAAATCGGCAGACTAAGCCAGGTCCGGCAGCAGTTTGTTGCTGAAATGAGAGGGACGCTTTCGAAGTTCGAAACCCTCGTGGGCCTCGTTTCGGACAACCAAAAACCGGAAGAAAAAAGGTGAAGGAAACACCGGGACTTGAATCTTCGATCCTGACGCTGAAAGGTGTCGGGAAAACCCGTGAAAGGATCCTGAGGTCGCTTGGGGTGAGCACCCTGAGGGACCTCTTTCTGTATTTCCCGAAGCGATACGAGGATCGGCGCCGGATCGTCCCCATCCACGAGCTGGAGGAGGGAAAACCGGCGCTTCTGGTGGGGACGCTTACCTCCCTTGAGTTCTCGAGAGGGGTCAGGCACGGGAAAGGCGGAGTCCGGTCCGTTCTTTCCGCGGTCTTCGAAGATCACGGCGAGACCCTCCTCGTCAAATGGTTCAACGCCTCCGGCGTGGTTTCCCGGCTTTTTGAAGGGACGCGAATTGCGATCTACGGCAGGGCCGAAAAAGGAAGGGGCGGCTGGGAAATGACCAATCCCGGCTTCGAGATCCTTGAAAACGAAGCCTTCCCGGAAACGGGGATCCTCCCGGTCTATCCCCTCGCAGCCGGGTTGAGACAGAAGACCCTCAGAAGGATCATGAGGGATCTGATTCGGGGACAGGGTGGCCGCTTGCTCGAGGAAACCCTCCCCGGGGAACTGAGAAGACGCCAGGGGCTCGTGGGCTTGCGGGAAGCGATCGAAACCCTCCATTTCCCGCCGAATGAAGAAGCCTGGAGGGCTGCAAGGAAAAGAATCGTCTTCGAGGAGCTTTTCCAGCTGCAGGTGAAGCACCGGAAGGCCCGGCTCGAGGAGGCATTCCTCAGGAAGGCACCGGTCATTCACGCGGGAGAACGGACGAAATCATTCCTTGAAAGAGGATTGCCATTTCGACTGACGGAAGACCAGGAAAGGGCCCTTGGAGAAATCTTGAAGGACTTGGAGAGTTCCGTTCCGATGAGGCGCCTTCTCCACGGAGAAGTGGGCAGCGGCAAGACGGCCGTGGCACTCGGAGCGGCGATGGCCGCCATCGAATCCGGGCAGCAGGTGGCTTTTATGGCCCCGACCGAAGTGCTCGCGAGACAGCTTCACACGAGGGCTGCGGGGCTTTTTTCCTCGGTCGGAGTGGGTTGCTGGCTCCTGGCGGGAAAGGAAACCTCCCGGGGGAAGGGAAAACGCCTTTCTCCGGCCGAGGCGTGCGTTCCGGGTCTGTTCTTCGGCACGCAGGCCCTTTTCCAGGAAAAGACCGAATGGAAAAACCTGGGGCTGGTGATCATTGACGAACAGCACCGTTTCGGAGTTTCACAAAAAGCTGCACTCGTTCGAAAAGGGAATTCGCCCCACCTCCTGGTGATGTCGGCCACACCGATACCGCGCTCGCTCGCCTTGACCGCTTATGGAGAGCTGGACCTGACCCGTTTGAACGGCAGGATCCCGGGAAGAAAGCCGGTTCGAACCTGTCTCCTCGAAAAACGGGACCTGAAGGGCCTTTTTCGCCGGGTCCGGGAGGAAGTTGCCTCTGGGGGCCAGGTTCTCTGGGTCTGCCCCCTCCTGGAAGAAAAGGTGCCGCGGAAGGCTGTTCCCGTCCGGGAAAGGTTCCAGTGCATCCAGAAAGAGCTGCCGGATCTCCCGTCGGGTTGGATACACGGAAAAATGGCACCGCACGAGAAAGAGGAAGCCGTGAGGCGGTTTGAGGACGGTGAAACGAAGATCCTGGTTTCAACAACGGTCGTTGAGGTCGGGATCGACCTCCCCGGGGCGACGGTGATCGTGGTGGAGAATGCGGAGTGCTTCGGGCTATCCCAACTCCACCAGCTTCGGGGCCGCGTGGGACGCGGTCAACGGGAAGGCGCCTGCGTGCTCCTCGTTCCGTCACGAAGCGAAGGCACGGTAGAGCGGCTGTCGGTTTTCCTGCAGACAACAGACGGGTTTGCCCTTGCCGAAGCGGACTTGCGCCTGAGAGGACCCGGTGCCCTGTGCGGAGTGCGGCAGCACGGGGTGACTGAATTCAAGCTTGCCGACCCTTCGCGCGATAGAATCCTGCTTGAAAGGGCCAGGGATGAAGCCGGTAGGTTGAGGCCTGAAGACGGGTTGCTGGCTTTTTCTTCATGGGTTTGCGCGGACCCGGGTGAGGCCCTCACCGGCATCCCCTTTCTGGGATGATGGGAATGAGCCGAAAATCACGACTTCGAGAGACATTGGCCGCTCATCTTTCGAGGTGGCCGAAGACGGTCCTGGAGGCACGGCGATGGCTGGGAAAAAAAGGGGCCGAGGAGCAAGAGGCGGAGGAAATCCTTGCAGAACTCGAGGTCGCCGGCTTCCTGGACGATCCCCTTTACGCACGCCTCTTTGTCGAAGGGCACTCGGGCTGGGGCCCAGCCCGGCTCCGGCAAGAACTGCGACGGCGGGGCATCAGCGGGCCCGTTGCAAAGGAGGCCATCGAGGAGTCGGTGGATCCCAGGGCCGCGGAAGAGCTGGTGCGCGAATGGAGGAAAAACGGCGTCGATGACAGGCGGATCGCAGCGAGGCTGGCGAGAAGGGGATTCTCCTCCAGGGAGGCCTGGAAAGCCTTGAATTCTTCTTGTCCAGGAGCGGAATAGAAGATAGAATACGCTCGGACTCACGGTGTTCTGTCAACGACAAACGACAATCAGGCAGCATGCCGTACTTTGACAAATGAACAGGGGTGAAAGAAGCATGTCGTTTATTGCACTTGTGGCAGGTGTCGCTTTCGGCCTTGCCATTGGATATTTGTTGCGAAGGTACCAGGACGAGAGGGCTTTGCAGGGAGCCGGGACTCAAGCCCAGAAGCTGATCAAGGACGCGATTTCCGAAGGGGAGGCCCGGAAAAAGGAGCTTCTCGCGGAGGGCAAGGAAGAAATTCAACGGCTGAAGCAGGAAGCGGATCGCGAAATCCGCGAAAGGAAAGCCGAACTCCAGAGGCAAGAGCGAAGGCTCGAACAAAAGGACGAGAACCTTGATCGGAAACTGGAATCCCTCTCAAAGAAGGAAGAAGAACTCAGGGCAAAGCAGGAAGAGGCACAGAGAAGGCTTGATGAAATCGAAGCGCTGAAACGGCAGCAAATCGAACGCCTGGAAGAAGTCGCAGCTTTAACCCGGGAGGAAGCCAGGGCCATTCTCCTGAAGGAAGTGGAAGAGGAAGCCGGCCACTTCATCGGGCTCCGGCTCAAGGAGCTCGAGGAAAAGGCAAAAAGGGAATCCGAACGAAAGGCCCGGGAATACATCACGACCGCGATTCAAAGATGTGCGGTAGAGCAGACTTCGGAAATCGCCGTAAGTGTTGTCAGTCTCCCTTCAGACGAAATGAAAGGCAGGATCATTGGCCGAGAAGGGCGCAACATCCGGACCTTCGAAACCATAACGGGAGTTGACCTGATCGTCGATGACACTCCAGAGGCGGTTGCGCTGAGCAGTTTCGACCCCGTTCGCCGGGAGGTAGCACGCCTTTCCCTTGAAAGGCTCGTCGTCGATGGGCGGATTCACCCGGCTCGAATCGAGGAAGTTGTCGACAAGGCGAGGAAGGATGTCGAGGAAATGATCCTGGAGGCCGGCGAGAACGCTCTCCTGGAGGCCGGTGTAAAGAACCTGCATCCTGAATTGCTCAACATCCTCGGGCAGTTGCGTTTCAGGAACAGCTACGGCCAGAATGCCCTTGCACATAGCCTCGAGGTAGCGCACATCGCAGGCATCATGGCAGCCGAGCTGGGGCTCGACGAGGCGCTGGCACGACGGGCCGGACTTCTGCACGATATCGGGAAGGCCGTCGATCATGCGGTGGAGGGGCCTCACGCGATGATCGGGGCCGACCTGGCAAGGCGCCACGGCGAAAGCCTGGAGGTTGTCAACGCGATTGCATCGCACCACGAAGACGAAGAACCTCAAACCCTCTACGCGGTTCTTGTGGCTGCGGCAGACGCGGTCAGCGCGGCACGTCCTGGGGCCAGGCGGGAGAGCCTGGATGCCTATGTCAAACGGCTGGAAAAGCTCGAACAGATCGCGAAGACGTTCAACGGAGTCACGAAGGCCTTTGCGATGCAGGCCGGTAGAGAAGTGCGGATCATGGTGAACCCTGGAATAACCGATGACGGGGAAATCCAGAAGCTGGCCTACGACATCGCCAGGAAGATCGAGAACGAAATGAAATACCCGGGACAGATCAAGGTGACCGTCATCCGGGAATCCAGGGCCTTCGAATACGCGAAGTAGGAACGACATGAAGATCCTTTTTATCGGCGACATCGTCGGTAGTGCGGGCAGGAGGGCCGTTGCGGCCCTTCTGCCGCGTCTCAGGAAGGAAGACGGGCCTTTTGATTTCGTCCTTGCAAACGGCGAAAATGCAGCTGCCGGTTTTGGCCTGACGGAAAGGGTCTTTCGCGAAATCCTGGACCTCGGGGTGGATTGCATGACTTCCGGAAACCACGTCTGGGACAAACGCGAATTCCTGGAAATCCTGGCGGGCGAAAAGCGTATCCTGCGGCCTGCGAATTACCCCCCAGGATGCCCGGGACAAGGAGTTGCCATCCTGGGGCGAGGAGACAGGCGGCTTGCAGTGGTCAACCTTCAGGGGAGGGTCTTCATGCCGATGATCGACTGCCCCTTCAGGGCGGCGGACGCGATCCTCCAGGATGAGAACATGCCTCCCTGCATTCTGGTTGATTTTCATGCGGAAGCCACCTCGGAAAAGAAGGCTCTGGGGCTATACCTTAACGGGAGGGTATCTGCCGTGATTGGAACCCACACGCATGTTCAAACCGCGGACGAGACCATCCTGCGCGGAGGAACGGCCTACCAGACGGATTGTGGAATGACGGGCGGACACGGAGGGGTCATCGGCATGAGAAAAGACGGGGTCCTGCCCCGTTTCCTTACCGGAATGCCCACGAAGTTCGAGGTCTGCGAAGAAGAGATCCGGCTAAACGCGGTGCTCGTCGAGATCGACGATGAGACCGGAAGGGCCTTTGAGATCCGAAGGATCGACGTCCCCCTCGACTGATTCAGAGGCGGGGAGAATCGACGTTGAAGGACGTGGAAACATGGCTGACGAAACGCTGAAGGTAGGGGCAACGAGCGATCCCAAGACCGTGGCCGGCGCTATTGCGGCAATCGTCCGTTCCGGGAGGGAAGTCGAAATTCAGGCGATCGGTGCCGGTGCCGTCAACCAGGGAGTGAAGGCCATCGTGGTTGCAAGGGGGTACTTGGCTCCGAACGGGATCGATATCTGCTGTATCCCGGCCTTTTCGGAAATCGAGATCGACGGAATGGAACGCACGGCAATCAAGCTGATGATCCGGGCAAGGTGAAAAAAGCGGGGCGAAGCCCCGCTTTTTTGTTTTCCGTCTCTGCGCTGGAGAGCATTAGCAGATTCGCGGCAAGATTTCACCGACAGGCATGTCGAGAATCCTGGATCCTCCAAACCGTGTGTTCAGCGTGACCCACCGGGGGTGCTTCTCCGTAACGATGCCGATCCTGGATGCAAATTCCCCGTACTTCGATCGGCGGAGCCTATCCAGGACGGGTTCTGTTTCTTCCGGCGAAACAGCGATCAACATGCAGCCTTCGCAAGCCAGGTGGAACGGGTCGAAACCGAGGAGGTCGCATACGGAAGCGACAGGAGCGGGAACGCAGACTGCAGCTTCTTCGATCTCCATTCCAAGGCCGGAAGATTCCGCNCATTCACAAAGCACCGTCGCGAGACCACCGCGGGTGCAGTCCCGGATGGCCCTAAGCCCGTCAAAATCCAGGATGCCTTCGATCGTTTCCCACAAGGGGGCGCAATCGGAGGCCAATCCTTCGCTCTCCAAGCCGTACCTCAAGGCGGCGATCGTGGCTCCATGCAGGCCAATCGGACCGGTCAGGAGAAGCGAGTCTCCCGCGCGGATCGATTGAATGCCCAATGTTTTCGGCAGGGAGGATTTTCCGATACCTGCCGTCGTCAGGACAAGACGATCGAGCTGCCCTTTGGGGACGACCTTGGTGTCTCCCGTAACGATCCGGACCCCGATTTGACGGCAGATCCCAGCGGCATCTCCAAGGTAGCCGAGAAGCTCGTCTTCGTCGAACCCTTCTTCCGCGATGACCCCCAGGGCGAGAAAAAGAGGCCTTGCTCCCCTGCAGGCAAGGTCGTTCAGGGTACCGCAGACGGCAAGTTTGCCGATATGCCCGCCCGGGAAGGAAAGGGGGCTCACGGTGTATCCATCGATCGTCATAGCGAGGCCCTTTTCGAGGAAGGCGCAATCTTCGAGCGGGAAATCAGGGGTTTCTCCAGTGGCCTCCAGGATGGCGCTGACAAGGCGCTGGCTTTGCCTTCCCCCGCTTCCCTGGGAAAGGGAAATCGGTTTCATGAAGGTTCACCTCTTCCGTAACGGTATGCGGCGGAGCAGCTTCCCTCGGATGACACCATGCAGGGGCCGACGGGGGTTTCGGGGGAACAGGCCCGTGCGAACAGCGGGCAACCAAATGGAGAAATCCTTCCGGCAAGGACATCTCCGCACCGGCACCCCGCCGGCTCTCTTGCCGGGACATCCGAAATCCCGAGGCGGATTCTTGCGTCGAAAGCCGAATAGGCAGACCGGAACCTCAAGCCGGATCGCGGCAGCAAACCGAGGCCCCTCCAGTTTGAATCCGACTCTTCGAAGACGGTTTCGAGCAGCTCCCTGGCGTGGGGGTTTCCGGTTGGGCGGACGGCCTCCCGATACGCGCACTGGACGGAAAAGACTCCGCTCCTTTTCTGGAGAGCCAGCAGGGTGATCCCGGCCATGATCTGGTCGGGCTCGAATCCTGCGACAACACAAGCGAGGTTGTATTTTTCGGGAATCGGAAGGTAGGGCGAAAGCCCTAGGATCGTGCTGACGTGACCCGGCAGCAGGAACCCGTCCAGGGCCAGCTCCGGATCGGATGCCAACGTTTCCAGCACTGCGGGCACCGTCTTGTGAAGGTTGAGGACCAGAAAATTCTCCACGTTTTGCCGGGCTGCCTGCAGGACGACGGCTGCCGTGGCGGGAGCCGTCGTTTCGAACCCGACGCCCGCAAACACCACGATCCGGTTCGGCGTGTCCATGGCGAGCGCCAGGGCTTCCGCCGCGGAGAGCACGATACGGACTGAGGCGCCGCTTGACCTCGCTTCGGCCAGCGAAGTCGAGCTTCCAGGGACGCGGAGCATGTCCCCGTAGGTTGCAACGATTACCTTTTCCATTGCCGAAAGCCGAATCAGGGAATCGATTTCTTCCTGGGCCGTTACGCAGACCGGACAACCGGGACCCGAAACCAGAGAAAGACCCTCGGGGAAAAGGGATCTCAGCCCCGACCTGTAAACCGAGACCGTATGGGTTCCGCAAACCTCCATGAATTTCAGCGGCCGGTCGGCCAGCCTTTCGAGGGCCGCGGCCGCAGCCAGTACCCTCTCTCGGGTCCGTTCACCCATTTTGCCGTGTCCCTGAAAGAGCCCGGATTTCTTCCCAAAGGGCCTCGATCTCTGTGGCTTCTTCCGGCTGGAGCTTTTCGATCGCAAAGCCTGCATGCACCAGCACACGATCTCCGGGACGAGCCCCTTCCAGCAGGTCGGTCCGGATTTCCACCTCGATGGTTCCAGCCCGGCCGATGGCGGTGCAGGGGCCTGTGATCTCGACAAGGACATGCGGTACGGCAAGGCACATTTTGTTTCCCTCCCTAAGGCTACTGAGGAACATAATCATCCTTCGAGGGGGGGTTCCTGTCAATGCCGACGGGTTCACGATATAATCCGCTGGAAGGTTCCGGAAACCGAGAAAGGGGAAAGAAGATGGAGGTTTTGCCGGTCGCTCTCGTCCAGGCGGCGATTTCCCGTAAAAGCCCGGCAGCCAATCTCGAGGCTCTTGTCGAAGAGACAGACCGGGCTGCGAAAAACGGTGCAAAGGTGGCAGTTCTACCCGAGTTGTGGAACCAGACCTTCCTTCTCCGGGAAAGGGAAGATCCCGCTCGGAAAGAAGGACTGATCCTCTCGGAATTCACTCGACTGGCAAAGCGGCACGAAATGGCGATCGTCGCGGGAAGCGTGGCGATGCGTTGCAGGGAGGGCCTGCTGAACCGTTGCCACGTGATCGGCCCGAAGGGGAACGTCATCCTGAGGTACGACAAGATCCACGTCTTCCCTTCTTTTTTCGAGGGGGAGGGGTTCAAGGCGGGGACAACGCTGGGAATTTGCGATCTTTTCGGTTGGAAAACAGGGGTCCTGGTCTGCTTCGACGTCGAGTTCCCGGAATTGTGCCGTTACCTGGCTGAAAAGGGGGTTCGGCTTCTCGTTGTAGTAGGAGCCTGGCCCGCGGAACACATCCGCATCTGGAAAACCCTGAACGCCGCTCGTTCGATGGAAAACCAGCTTTTTACCGTGGGAGTCAACCGATGCGACCGAAGTCCTTTGGTCCAGTTCGGGGGTCATAGCATCGCCTTGAACCCCTTCGGAGAAACGATTCTCGAGCTCGACGACCGGCCTGCGACTGAAATCGCCTGGCTTCGGAAAGACCTCGTGGAAAAGGCAAGGAAGAGCAACGCGGTATGGTTTTCACGACGGGAAGAGATCTACCGGAAGTGGAGTTAACTTCAGCGTTCAAAATGGGGTATTGATGAATTCCGCTGCTCCGATTATCCTTACAGAGGGCTCCGGGAGGCTGAAACGAAGCGTTCGTGCCGCATGGGTATGCCATTGCCTTAATTGCGTATTTTCGAATCTTGCGGGCAATTGTATTCAACCGGCGGTGTTTGAGGGGAGGTGAAGCGAGAGACCACACCGCGGTTTTTTCCGTAGCACGCAATGAAGATCCATGAAGTCAATCAGCCTAGAGGAGGGATATCATGGGCAACGGAACGGAAAATCGTGAACAGTGGGGTAGCCGCCTCGGTTTCATCATGGCAGCTGCCGGCTCCGCGGTCGGACTGGGAAACATCTGGCGTTTCCCCTACGTAACCGGCATGAACGGTGGTGGAGCCTTCGTCCTCTGTTATTTTGCCATCGTTTTCACGATCGGCGTGTCGGTCATGCTCGCAGAGTTCGTCATCGGCCGGAGTGCAGGACTCAACGCGGTCGGGGCCTTCAAGAAACTGAAGGGCGGCGCGTGGCCCATCGTCGGCTGGATGGGAGTCATTGCCGGGTTCATTATCCTTTCTTTCTACGGGGTCATCGCCGGGTGGACCATCGCCTACATGATCAAGTCCGTTACCGGACTCATGGCTATTGCTGCTGAAGGCAAAGCCGGGGATGCATTTGGGGCGTTCGTTTCCAACCCGACCCAGGTCGTTCTCTACCAGGTCATTTTCATGGTCATGACCATCTGGATTGTCTTCAAGGGCATCGGAGAAGGCATCGAGAAATATTGCAAGGTCATGATGCCCGCCCTTTTCGTTATTCTCCTCATCCTGATCGTTCGATCTGTCACGCTTCCTGGCGCGGGGAAGGGGCTTCAGTTCTACCTGACGCCTGACTTCTCCAAGCTGACAGGGGCGGCCGTTTTCGCGGCGCTCGGACAGGGGTTCTTCTCTCTTTCGCTCGGAATGGGTTGCATGATCACGTACGGTTCCTACCTGAGCAAAAAGGAAATCCTGCCTTCCGCCGCGGTCACGGTTACCTTCCTTGACACGATGGTGGCCTTCCTTGCCGGTTTTGCCATTTTCCCGGCGGTCTTCGCCTTCGGCCTCGAGCCGGCTGCGGGCCCGGGGCTGACTTTCATCACGCTGCCGAACGTCTTTGCGAAAATGCCCGGCGGGATGATCTTCTCGTTCCTGTTCTTCCTCCTGCTCTTTTTCGCCGCCCTGACTTCCTCCGTTTCTCTTCTTGAGGTGTGCGTGGCGTACTTCAAGGACGAACTGGGATGGACCCGCGAGAAGGCTTCCTGGCTGCTCGGCGGCATCATCACCGCTCTCGGGATCCCGTCCGCCCTTCCCCTTGGCGGCCATTTCCCGAAGATCGCGGGCAAGGATTTCCTCGACGTGATGGACTTCATCTCTTCTAACGTCCTGCTTCCGCTCGGCGGAATTTTCATCGCCGTTTTCGTAGGCTGGGTCTGGCTGGAAGGGGCGAAGAAAGAATCCACGAACGAAGGGAAGGCACCGTTTGCCTGGGAGACGGCCTGGATCTGGATCGTCCGGATCGTGGCTCCCGTTGCGATCGCCTGGATTTTCGTCAAGGGCCTGAAGTGGTAGAGCAGGTCCTGTAGGAACGAACTCCGAAGGGATAGGCAGACGTTGGATACTCGTCTGCCTATCCCTTTTGCCTTTGAAGCCGCACTCTTGACCCGATTAGCCTTTCATGTAGAATAAAGCTGTAAGAATCCGGATGAAAGTCGCAAGAGAGACCCTTTAACAATGGGGCGCCGAAGGGGCAAAAGCGGGCAAGTTGCCGCTTGAAACTCTCAGGCTTAAGGATTGCGGCTGGACGGGGCTCTGGAGTGGGCGAGCGCCTGCCGACAGGGAAGAGGTCATGCTTGACTGATCCCATGTTCGATCCTTCAACGAAAGGAAGGAAGGAGCAGGCGTGCCTTATATCGTGCTTACGAATAACCCCCTCATTTCAACCAAGCTTCACAACCTCTGAGCTCCCCTTTCCAGCGCCTGGGAGGTGCTGGTTGCCGCTCGCGATTTGATTCACCAGGGTTCTCGCCTCCTGACACATCCACTTTACGGCAACTTCCTTCCCAACCAGCAGCCCTTTCGAACACTTGTCCTGTCTGTCCCTCAGAAAGGTTCTGGAGTCGACCTGGATTCCGTTACCCTGATCGAAGACGCCATTTCGGTTTTTAGAAAATATGAAGGTCGTTGGGCACTACCCGGTCAACTTCGCGAAACCGTCGAGAAGGACTATGCGATGATCGACTTCGACCTGATGCAGGAAAGCCTTCGGCAATACGGCTTCAGGTTCCCGGTTGAAAGTCAATAGCGGCCTCAATGAATCGTTTTGGAAATCAGCTGTAGAGGGGAGGTGAATTCGGATGGTGGAACTTGACAAGGATAATTTCGATACACAGGTGCTTCAAAGCGAACTGCCGGTGGTGGTGGACCTGTGGGGCCCCAAGTGCGGTCCTTGCCTGGCGCTTTTGCCGCAGGTCGAGGAACTGGCCCGGGAGTTCGAAGGAAAAGTGCGCTTCTGCAAATTGAACGTTGCGGAAAACAGGCGGCTGGTGATCTCCTTGAAGGTCATGGGTGTCCCGACGTTCCTTTTTTACAAGGGCGGTGAGCTGAAAGACCGTCTAAGCGGAGGGGATGTGACGATCGAGGGGATTCGCCAGAAAACCGAGGCGCTGCTCGCCTAAAGGTCGAGATGGGGAAGGGGGTATGAGAAGTGAAGCTTGAACTTCACAAGCTGTGCATCAAAGGCCTGGCCTGGGGAGAAAAGACGGGGGTAAAGGATGGAATCCTTACCGTCTGCCGGGACGAAGTCCTTGGGCTGGTCCGTTCGGACCCGAATTTCCTGAAGGTTGATGCCGATCTTGCCCTTCCGGGGGAGAAGACGAGGATCATCCCCGTGAAGGACGTCATCGAACCTCGCTGCAAGCGAGAAGGAAAGAACGGGATCTTCCCCGGCATGATTAACGACGTGGAAACGGTCGGTTACGGGAAGACGCTGGTCCTGGAGGGAGCTGCGGTCGTCACCTGCGGAAAGGTGGTCGGGTTCCAGGAAGGGATCATCGACATGTCCGGGCCGGCGGCCGAGTATACGCCTTTTGCCCACACGTGCAACCTGGTCCTTGTCGTGGATCCGGTCGAAGGGTTGGAAAGGCACGATTACGAGGCTTCCCTGCGGATTGCCGGCCTCAAGGTCGCAGAATATCTTGCCAAATCCGCCGTCGGAGCGACTCCCGATACGGTCGAATCCTACGAGGCGAAGCCCTTGAACGAGGCGATGACCGAATATCCCGGATTGCCGAAGGTGGCTTACCTGTACATGCTCCAGTCGCAGGGACTTCTCCACGACACCTATGTCTACGGGGTCGATGCGAAGAGGATTCTGCCGACGCTGATCAACTACACGGAAGTGTTCGACGGAGCCATCGTTTCCGGGAACTGCGTTTCCGCCTGCGACAAAAACAGCACCTACTACCACCTCAACAACCCGATCATCAAGGCAATGGCTGCAAGGCATGGGAAGGACTACAACTTCGTCGGGGTGATCATCACCAACGAGAACGTCACCCTGGCGGATAAGAAACGGAGTTCCTCCTATGCGGTGAAATTGGCCCAGACTTTGGGTGTGGAGGGCCTTCTCATTTCCGAAGAGGGATTCGGAAATCCAGATGCCGATCTCATCATGAACTGCAGGAAGGCAGAAAACGCCGGGATCAAAACGGTCCTGGTCACGGACGAGTATGCGGGCAGGGACGGGGCAAGCCAGTCCCTCGCGGATGCCGCGAAGGAAGCGGATGCGGTCGTAACGGCAGGGAACGCAAACGAGATCATCGTCCTTCCGGCCATGGAAAAAGTCATCGGGTACCCGAACTACGCGGATGTGATCGCGGGGGGCTTCCAGGGATCCCTTCGCCCGGATGGTTCCATCGAAGTCGAACTCCAGGCGATCACCGGATNTACGAGCGAACTCGGCTTTACGCGAATCAGCGCAATCACGATCTAGCTAGGCTGATCAAAAAAAAGAGGAGGTGAAATCCATGGGAAAGCTGGCTGGAAAGAAAGTCGTCCTGCTTGGCGAACGGGACGGGGTTCCTGGACCGGCGATGGAAGCCTGCCTGAAAAATTCGGGGGCCGATATCGTTTTTTCGGTGACGGAATGCTTCGTCTGAACCGCCGCCGGTGCCATGGACCTGCAGAACCAGCAGCGTGTCAAGGACGCTGCTGAAAAGTTTGGAGCGGAGAATGTCGTCGTGATCCTCGGTTCCTCTGATGCAGAAGGGGCTGAGATCTACGCTGAGACGGTCACGAACGGCGATCCGACCTACGCAGGTCCCCTGGCTGGAGTCCCGTTGGGACTCGCTGTTTACCATGTTTTCGAAGACACGATCCGGCAAGAGGCCGATCCGGCTCTCTGGGAAGAACAGATCGGCATGATGGAAATGGTCCTGGATACCGAGGCTCTGGGGAAAGCAGTTGCAGGGATGCGGGAACAGTACAGCAAGTATGCGCTCTAGACCGTCCGGAGAAGGGAGGGGAAAAGGTTGTCCTACCGAATCGTGCATTACATCAACCAGTTTTTTGCCGGGATCGGCGGCGAGGAAAAGGCGGACTACAAACCGGAAGCAAGGGACGGTGTCGTGGGTCCGGGGCAGGCGCTCAACGCAGCCCTGAAGGGGCGTGCGGAGATCGTCGGAACGGTCATCTGCGGGGACAGTTACTTCGCGGAAAACATGGCCAAGGCCTCCGCCGAGATCCTGGAAATGATCAGGAAATTCTCTCCTGATGCCGTGGTCGCAGGGCCCGCTTTCAACGCGGGACGGTACGGAACCGCCAGCGGAGCGGTCCTGGACCTGGTTGCAAAGGAGCTCCAGATCCCCGTCGTCGGCGGGATGTACCCGGAAAACCCGGGAGTGGAGCTTTACCGGAAGAGCGCCTATATCGTCCGGACGTCCGACAGCGCGCGAGGAATGGGAGCAGCGGTACAGGGGATGGCTTCACTCGTCCTGAAGTTGCTGGACGGCGAGAAGATCGGTACCCCGGAAGAGGAAGGATACATCGAGCGCGGGCTCAGGAAGAACGTTTTTCTGGACAAGGTCGGAGGGGAACGTGCCGCAGAGATGCTCGCGAAGAAGCTCCGCGGAGAACCGTTCAAGACCGAATACCCGATGCCCGTCTTTGACCGTGTGGCTCCGAACCCGCCCGTGCGCGACATGAAAAACGCGGTCGTTGCCCTCGTGACGTCCGGTGGAATCGTTCCAAAGGGGAACCCGGACCATATCGAGGCCTCCAGTGCAACGCATTACGGGGAATATTCCCTTGTCGGCGTGATGACCGCCGATGCAGACCACTATGAAACCGCCCATGGAGGATATGACCCGACGTACGCGAATAAGGACCCGAACCGGGTCCTTCCTGTCGACGTCATGCGCGAGCTTGAAAAAGAGGGCGTTTTCAGGAAGCTTCACGAAAAGTACTACTCGACGGTCGGAAATGGGACCTCCGTCGGAAACACGAAACGGTTCGGCGAAGAGATCGTCGGAAAACTGAAGAAGGACGGCGTTGACGCGGTCATCGTCACCTCCACCTGAGGAACCTGCACGCGTTGCGGTGCAACGCTCGTGAAGGAAATCGAAAGAGGAGGGATTCCTGTCGTTCACGTCTGCACGATCGTGCCGATTTCCCAGACGGTCGGGGCCAACAGGATCGTGCCGGCCGTTGCGATCCCTCACCCGCTGGGTGATCCAACGCGTACGCACGAGGAAGAGCTGCAGATCCGCCGGAACCTCGTCCTAAAAGCTTTGAAGGCCCTGGGCACCGAGGTCCACGAACAGACGGTATTTACCGATTGAAGGTGATTCGGAGGCCCAGCGGAACCGTTCCGCTGGGCCTTTTTTGAAGGAGGACTCTGCATTCATGAAAGTTGCGGTCAAAGGCACATCCTACTGTCTCAACCACGTTCCGGAAATGAGCTTCCACTATGGGAACACACCCTACGTGGAGAGGAAAACGAAGGGAAATTCAGAATTTCTCCAGGAACTTCTTGGCCATTTGCAGTCGTACGACAAGGCAGCCGCCTATGCCCCGAACCTTGCCTACATCGGGGCGATGGACCTGGACGAGCTGGAACGGCATCCGCAACCCTGGATTGAGAATCCCGCAGCCCAGCCGACCCGGTACGGGCGTTTCGGGGAAATTATGCCGGAAGACGAGTTCCTTGGTCTGATGGACATCAGCGACGTGTTCGATATCATCTGGCTCGAGGAAAAATTCTCGGCCGTGGTGGCGGAAAAATTGCGAAACAACCCGGTTATCCCCGAATCTCTTCTCGGGCGCCTGGAAAAGGGACACCCTCTTTCGGAAATCGAGAGTGAAGTGACGGAGAAAGAGGCTTTGCCTCTGTATTTTGAGGGCAAGGTCGTGGGGTGTTCAAGAAAGGGACACGAGATCGACGAGTGCCTTGAAGCCTACGTTCTGCTCGAGAACGTAGCCTGCAAGGCAGGTGGGGTCCTTGCCCTCCTTCACCTTTTCCGGAATACGGGAATGAAGCCGGAGGAAGTCGATTTCGTAATCGAGTGTTCCGAAGAAGCAGCCGGCGACATGAACCAGCGGGGAGGGGGCAACTTCGCCAAAGCGGTCGCGGAAATCGCGGGTTGCGTGAATGCCAGCGGATGCGATGTCCGGGGATTCTGTGCCGGCCCGGTCAACGCCGTCATCGCGGCTGCAAGCCAGGTCGCCGCCAAAGCGAGGAAGAACTGCGTCGTCCTTGCCGGCGGGGCGGTTCCGAAACTGTTCATGAACAGCCGAGACCACGTCAAGAAAGGTCTTCCTGCATTGGAGGATTGCCTTGGGAATTTTGCGATCCTTCTCGGAGAAGAAGATGGGGTTTCCCCGGTTATCCGCCTTGACGCCCTCGGCAAACACACCGTCGGTGCCGGTGCGTCTCCCCAGGCGATCACGAGTGCCCTTGTCTGGGAACCATTGCAAAAGCTCGGATTGAGTTTCAACGACGTGGACAAGTACGCGGCGGAACTGCAGAATCCCGAGATTACCCTGCCGGCGGGTGCCGGGGATGTGCCGAACGCCAATTTCAAGATGATCGGTGCGCTTGCGGTGATGAAGGGGCAGCTTGAAAAAAGCCAGATCCCGGAATTTGTAAAGCAGAAGGGAATTCCGGGGTTCGTCCACACCCAGGGGCACATTCCCTCGGGAGTCCCCTTTGTCGGCCACTCCTGCGAGTGGATCAAGTCGGGAACGATCCGGCGTGCCCTGGTGATCGGAAAAGGGAGCCTTTTTTTGGCCAGAATGACGAACCTTTCTGACGGGGCATCCTTTTTCATCGAACCGCCAGAACCGGTCAAACCGATGCAGGTCGTATCGAAGGACGACATCAAGCAACTCCTGCTTGAAGCCCTGTCCGAAATCGCTTCGTCCCTGAAGGCGGAATAGGGGGGATCCCCTTGACGGAATTGAAACGCACCGTTGGCGAAATCCTTTCCGAGATCGTCGAGGCGGCGAAGTCCGGGGGACCGCGCAGGCGAGTCGGTCTCATGGCTAGGGGGAGCGAGCTGGGACCCGAAGAAATGGCTTCCGGCGCCCGGCTTGCCCAACGGGAGACCCCTGGCCTTTCGGTCGTCATGATCGGCCCCAGAACTCCTGGATATGAAGACCTGGAGTGGATCGAGACCGAAGAAACCGATTGCGAGGCCAGGATCTCCGAGGCCATGGAAAAGGCCCTGAAGGAGAAGCGGATCGATGGAGCGGTAGCCCTGCACTATCCCTTTCCCCTGGGGGTTACGACAATCGGCCGTGTTGTCACGCCGGGCAGGGGGAAAGACATGCTGATCGCTTCAACGACAGGATCGAGTTCACCGCAGAGAACGGAAGCGATGGTGTTGAACGCGGTCTTCGGCATCGCAGTCGCGAAAGCTCTCGGCAAGGAAAATCCGACAGTCGGCATCCTGAACGTTGAAGGAGCCCAGACGGTCTTCCGTGCCTTGTCCCAGCTTCGGGACAAGGGATACAAGGTGACCTACGGCGAGAGCGTCCGCAAGGACGGAGGCGCGATCCTGAGAGGGAACGACCTCCTGGCGGGTGCAGTCGATGTCTGTGTAACGGACACCCTGACCGGGAACGTCCTGATGAAACTCTTTTCCTCCTTCACCACCGGAGGAGGGTACGAGTCCATCGGGTGGGGATACGGTCCCTCCGTTGGGCAAGGATGGCCGCACGTCATCTCCATCATTTCCCGTGCATCCGGCGCCCCCGTGATCGCGAAGGCCCTGGCTTACACTGCGGCAGTTGCCGCTGCAGCCCTGCCGTCCGTGGTCCAGGAAGAATTGAGGATGGCAAAAGAAGCAGGCCTTGAATCCGTCCTTCTTGGAATGCGAAAGAAGCCCGTTGCCGGTGAGGAAGACGTCCTATGCCCCGCCGCCGAACCAACCGACGAAGAAATTCACGGAATCGACGTGCTCAACATTGAGGAAGCGGTCCGGGAACTCTGGAAAGCGGCGATCTACGCGGAGTCCGCGATGGGATGCACGGGGCCGGTGATCAAGATTTCTTCGAAAAATCTGGAAAAGGCGGAACAATGCCTGAAAAAGTCAGGATACCTTTAACGTCTGGGTCGGTGTTTGCCGAGAACTTCTCGGCGGGCACCGACCATGTTATAATCGTGAAAATATTAAATATACGATATCCGATTTTTTCGAAGGGGGGGATTTTTTTCAGGCCTGAAATAGGGGCACGGTTTGCGGAGTCCTTGTTCCAAGGCAACGATCGAAGGGAATTAGCCTGAGAAGGAGGAGGATTGAGGTTATGGAAGCAATTATGAAAATCAACGGCGTAATCAATGGTATCGTATGGGGTCCCTGGATGCTCACATTGCTCGTCGGTACGGGGGTTTACCTGACTCTTATCCTGGGACTCCCGCAGCTTCGGTATTTCTTCCTGATGTTCAAGGAAGTGTTCGGGAACCTGGGCAAAAAGAAAGAAGGCGAAGGAACGATTTCTTCCTTTGCCGCCCTCTCCACGGCCTTGGCCTCGACCGTCGGCACCGGGAACATCGCGGGGGTTGCGACGGCCCTGCACCTCGGCGGTCCCGGTGCTTTGTTCTGGATGCTGGTCTCTGCGGTGTTCGGTATGACCACCAAGATGTGCGAGGTCGCCCTGGCCGTCCACTACAGGGAAAAAGACCCCACCGGCAACTGGCGCGGCGGCACCATGTACATTCTGGAGAAGGGGACCGGGCAGAAATGGCTGGCGTGGCTCTTCGCCCTATTTGCTTTCCTTGCATCCTTCGGCATCGGCTGCGCCGTCCAGGCGAACTCCACGGCTGAGGGCTTCAACCTCGGTTTCGGCATCCCCAACATGTATACCGGTATCATCGTCGCCGTCCTGACGGGTCTCGTCATCGTCGGTGGACTGAAGAGGATCTCCGAGGTCACCACCTACCTCGTTCCGTTCATGGCAATCTTCTACATCGTCGGCGGGATCATCGTCGTCTTCACCCACGCCAGCGCCATTCCGATGGCGCTCGGCAATGCGGTGAAATACGCTTTCTCGGACCCGATGGCGCTACCCGGGGCGTTGGCAGGCTGGTCGGTCAAGATCGCACTGACGAAGGGAATTGCACGGGGTGTCTTCTCCAACGAGGCCGGTCTTGGTTCCGCCCCGATGGTTCATGCGACGGCCGTTGTCGACCACCCGATGCGCCAGGGGATGTATGGGCTTTTCGAGGTTTTCACCGACACGATCGTGATCTGCTCTCTGACTGCACTGGCCATCCTGACGAGCGGTGTCCTGACCGGGCAGCCTGAACTGACCGGAGCGAAACTTTCCCTGTCGGCCTTCCAGACCGTCCTGGGGGGCACGGGGACGATGATCCTCTCTGTCGGCCTGGCGCTTTTTGCCTTCTCGACGATCCTGGGCTGGTACTGGTACGGAGAGACGGCTGCGGTCTACGTTTTCGGCGTGAAATTCATCCCGGTCATGAAGGTCCTTTGGATCCTCTTTGTCATACTCGGCGCCTCCGGGGAAGCTCTCGGCGGCGGGGCGGCCTTCCTGACGAACCTTTGGGATCTTGCCGATACCCTGAACGGTCTGATGGCGATTCCCAACCTCATCGCGCTGCTGCTTCTGTCGGGAACCCTGAAAAAACTCGTCAAGGATTTCGACGAAAAGCGGCGTTCCGGGGCCTTGAAAATCTAGTTCGAGAAATTTCCGGGCCGATCAAGGCCCGGTTCCGGCGGGGCGGGCGTGACCTGCCCCGCCTTCCTCATGAGGAGGCGAATGTTTGTGCAATTTCGTCCGACACGAATGGAAGTTTCGCTCGAAAACCTGAAATCGAATTTTGCGGCGGTCCGGGAGTGGGTTGGCCCCAGAGTCCAGCCGATTGCTGTCGTGAAGGCGAATGGATACGGGACAGGGATGATCCAGGCTGCAAGGGCCTTTCGGGATGGGGGCGCACAGCGCTTTGCCGTGGCAATCCCGGAAGAGGCGATTGAGCTTCGGGAAAACGGTTTTGGTGAACCGATCCTCGTGCTTGGGGCCTCCGCTCCCTGTGCCGCCTTTGAGATGGTCCGGCAGGATATCGCTGCAGCCTGCACGGATTTGGACTTTGCACGGGCCATGAGCGAGGCTGCAGTCCGGCAGGGGAAACCTGCCCGCGTCCACCTGAAGATCGACACCGGGATGGGAAGGATCGGCTTCCTCCCTGACCAGCTTCCCTCCGTCCTGAACGAAATCCTTGCCCTGCCCGGACTGGAGGTCGAAGGGGTTTTTACTCATTTCGCAACTGCGGACGAAATTAACCTTGACTATACGCGGTGGCAATTCCGCCGCTTTGGAGATGTCCTGGAACTCCTGCGATCGCGAAACGTGGGGGTTCGGATCCGCCATGCCTGCAATAGCGCAGCGACGCTGTCCCTTCCGGAGATGCACCTTGACGCGGTTCGCCCGGGAGTGATCCTTTACGGGATGTGGCCTTCCGCCGCCGTCCGAAGAAGTGTCGAGCTGAAACCGGTCTTCGAGGTGAAGACGGCGATCGCGTGCTTGAGGACTCTCCCCGCAGGCAGCGGGATCAGTTATGGACTTCGGTACATGACCCGGGGAGAGGAGAGAATCGCTGCCCTTCCGCTGGGGTACAATGACGGGTGGACACGGCTGCTGAACTTCAAGGCGGAGGTCCTCGTTCGGGGTCGCAGGGCTCCCGTTGTTGGAAGCATCTGCATGGACCAGTGCATGATCAACGTCAACCATATCCCGGAAGCGCAGGTGGGGGATGAAGTCGTCCTGATCGGTTCCCAGGGGGGGGAAACGATCACCGTCGACGAAGTCGCGGCAAGGCTGGGTACGATCAACTACGAGATCCCCGGGATGTTCTCGAGAAGGGTACCAAGGGTCTATGTCTGAAATGGTTTACAAGATGAAGCCGAAAAAGAAGGAGCGTGTTGAAGAATGAAGTTTTCAAAACGGATCACGGGTATGCAAGCATCCCCGATCAGGAAACTTGTCCCCTATGCGAACGAAGCCAAAGCGAAAGGGAAAAAGGTCTACCACCTGAACATAGGCCAACCCGACATCGTCACGCCGGCGGGTTTCTTCGAGGCCATCCGCAACTTTAGGGAAGACGTTTTGGCCTATTCCACCTCGGCAGGGAGCAACGAACTGATCGACGCGATCCGAAAGTATTACGAGGGTTACGGGATCGAATACGGGCGCGAGCACATCATCATCACGAACGGCGGCAGCGAAGCGTTGATGTTTGCCATGATTGCCCTCTGTGATCCCGGAGACGAAATCCTGGTTCCTGAACCGTTCTATACGAACTACAATGGGTTCGGCCAGGCCGTCAACGTTTCCATCAAGCCCATCACGACCAAGGCGGAATGCGGGTTCCATCTTCCGGCCGCGGCAGAGATCGAAAAGTTGGTCGGCCCGAACACGAAGGCGATCCTCATCTCGAACCCCGGAAATCCGACGGGGGTTGTCTACACCGACCAGGAGATCCAGATGCTCGCGGAGATCGCCAGGAAACGAGACCTCTTCATCATCTCCGATGAGGTTTACAGGGAGTTCGTGTACGATGGGCTGAAGTACACGAGTTTCGGGACGATCAAGGAAATCGAAGACCGGGTGATCCTGGTCGATTCCGTTTCGAAGCGGTACAGCGCCTGCGGAGCCAGGATCGGCTGCATTTCCTCGAAGAACGCGGAGCTCATGTCGCAGGTCATGAAGCTTGCCCAGGGGAGGCTTTGTGTCCCAACCCTCGAACAGGTCGGGGCTGCGGAACTGTACAAGACTCCTATGTCCTACCTAAAGGAGGTCAACGAGGAATACACGCGCCGGAGGAACATCCTATACAAGGCACTGAAGGAAATGCCCGGTGTCATCTGCGAAGAACCGAAGGGAGCTTTCTATGTGGTGGTTAAGCTTCCGGTCGACAACGCGGAAAAATTCGTCATCTGGATGCTGAAGGATTTCGATGTGGACGGGGAAACGGTCATGATGGCCCCGGCGGAAGGCTTTTACGCGACTCCGGGACTTGGACGGGATGAAGTGCGGCTGGCCTACGTCCTGAAGGAGAAGGACCTCGCCCGCGCGATGGACATCCTGAAGGCGGGCCTTGAAGCGTATCCCGGGCGCGTGGAAGCCGTTTCCGTCTCCGCCTGAAAACGGGAATCGAGCTTCTGAAGGGCTCCCCGGCGCCATTGAAGGGCGGCAGGGAGCCCTTTGCAATTTCACGGGAAGGCAGGTTGAACCCATCATGCTGATCGTCAGGGAAGCTCACGCGGGTGATGTAGATCAGGGGATTGCCAGGATCGATCCGAAGGACATGGCATTTTACGGGTTTTCCGAAGGCGACCTGGTGCTGATCGAAGGGAAACGTTCGTATCCGGTACGGGTCTTGCCCTGCGAAGTGGATGATCGAGGCAAATCCTTGATCCTTGTTGATCGAGTGACGAGGGATAACCTGGGTGTCGCCCTTGGTGAAAAAGTTGACCTGATACGGGCAAAATGCGAAAGGGCGCTCGACGTGACGCTGGTGCAGCTATCTGGAGAACCCGTGTCGGATTTTCCGGGCGGAATAGTCCTCCTCGCTTCCTTCCTGCAGGGAAAGGGCCTTCTTCGGGGAGGAAGGATTCGCGGAACGATTCTGGGCAACAGCCGGTGCGAATTCCTCGTTAAAAAGACAACTCCTGGCGGAGTCGTTCTCGTCGTTGAAGAAACCGAAATCAGGCTGGAAGGCGAAACTGCAGGGGCGAGACGGGAACCGAACACCAGGCAACGGGTCTCCTACGAGGACATCGGAGGATTGGGGCCTCAGATCCGGCGAATCCGGGAGATGGTCGAAGTGCCCCTGAGGTTCCCCGAGGTCTTCAGGAAACTCGGGATCGAACCGCCAAAAGGAATCCTTTTATTCGGCCCCCCGGGATCCGGAAAAACCGCGCTGGCCCGAGCGGTGGCAAACGAATCGAACATTTTCTTTACCTCGATCTCAGGTCCGGAGATCATCGGCAAGTATTACGGGGAAAGCGAAGCGAGACTCAGGGCAGTGTTTGAAGAAGCGAACCGGAACGCTCCCGCCGTCCTTTTTATCGACGAAATCGACGCGATCGCGCCGAAGCGCGAAGAAATGGGAAGCGAAAAACAGGTAGAAAGAAGGGTTGTCGCCCAGCTTTTGGCCCTGATGGACGGACTCGAATCGCGCGGGAAGGTCATCGTCATGGCTGCGACCAACATCCCCAACGCTTTGGATCCTGCTTTGAGAAGGCCCGGCAGGTTCGACCGGGAGATTGCCATTCCTGTCCCGAACCGACAGGGACGCCTGGAGATCCTGCAAATTCACACCCGCGGGATGCCCCTTTCGGAAGATGTGGATTTGCATGGGCTGGCGAACCGTACGCACGGCTTCGTAGGGGCCGATCTCGAGGCTCTTGCCAAAGAAGCGGCGATGAGCGCGCTTCGTCGGTTTCTGACTTCTCTCGAGCTTCAGAAAGGAGATTCCCGGAATGACCTCCTGGAAAGGCTTCAAGTGACCTCCGGGGATTTCGAGGAAGCTCTCAAGGAAGTTGAGCCTTCTGCGCTGAGAGAAGTTTTCCTCGATGTTCCCGAAGTGGGATGGGAGGATATCGGCGGGTTCCAAAGCGTCAAGGAAGCTCTGCGGCAGGCGGTAGAATGGCCGCTTCTCAACGAAGAACTTTTCCGGCAGCTTGATGCACGCCCTCCCCGGGGCATCCTGATTCACGGCCGCGGAGGTTCCGGAAAAAGCCTGCTTGTCAAAGCGCTGGCCCGGGAAACGGGCCTGAATTTCATCTATGTCCAGGGACCGGCATTGCTGTCGCGCTATATCGGAGAAGGAGAAAAGGCCCTCCGTCACGCGTTCCACGTGGCGAGGCAGTCATCCCCTTCCATTCTATGCCTGGATGGGATCGATTCCCTCTTCCCCTCGCAGGATGGCTTGGAGCGAAATCCCGTCTCGGAAAGGCTGATTGCGCAGTTTTGTGCCGAAATGAACGGAATCGCAGACATGCGGGGAGTTTCAGTCATCGGAACGGCTATCGATCCGAAGGGGCTGGATACGAGGGTGAGGGGTGCCGGGCGTTTTGAAATTGAAATCGGGCTTTCGGATCCCAATGAAGCGGAACGGTTGGAGATCCTTTCCGTTCTGACCAGGCGAAAACCTCTTTCTTCAGAGGTCAGCCTTGCGCGGCTTGCCTGCGAAACGGAAGGGATGAACGGAGCGGAACTGGAGAACCTCTGCCGCTCAGCCGCGGAAGAAGCGATGAGGGAACATCTCGGGAAGGCTTTCACGAATGGCCTGGTGGAGATCGGCCCGCAGCATTTTGAGACGGCGCTCCGGAAGCTCCGGAGGATTCTGTATAATGAATCCGAATCCCAGTCGGGGGAAAAGAATCGGAAGGGGAGCTAGCGATGGAAAAACTTTGGGACCTGAACCTCAAGTCGTTCCCGGTGAAACGGCTTTCGCCGGACCAAGCCGCCAGGATTACTGAAATCGCCAGGCACTGCAGGGCCTGGGCCGTAACGATGACGACGGTGGCAAACAGCGGACATCCGGCAGGTTCTCTTTCAAGCATGGAGATGTTCCTTCTGACCTACGCCGTAGCGAACCTGACCCCGGAAAACTGGGAAACCCAAAATCGCGATTTCGTGGTCGTCAGCCATGGGCACGCGTCTCCAGGAGTCTACGCGGCGCTTGCTGCACACGGCTTCATTCGCTCCGAGGAGGCCATGGCGCATTTTCGGCAGGCAGGGAGCCCTTTTTCGGGTCATGTCGAGAAAAAGGTACCGGGCATTGACTGGGGCACGGGGAACCTTGGCCAGGGGCTTTCAGCCGGAGTCGGCTACGCGTTGGCCTGCCGGGCCAGGGCCTGGGAAGGGAAAGTCTTTGTCCTCATGAGCGACGGCGAGCAGGTCAAGGGGCAGGTTGCCGAAGCCCGGAGAATGGCGGTCAAGGAAAAGCTGGACAATCTTTTGGTCCTGGTGGATTACAACCACATCCAGATCTCGGGAAGGATCGAAGAGGTCATGCCTGCAAATCTTCCAGCTCTCTGGGAAGCGGATGGCTGGAAAGTGCACCATTGTGACGGACAGGACCCGGCAGATCTCTACCAGGCGATGGTGGCTGCCGGCAACTGCGGAGGCCCTGCGGTTGTCTTCTGTCGGAACAGGATGGGTCGAGGGGTCTCCTTCATGGAGGACGTACCGGATTACCACGGAAAAGCAGCGGTCGGGAAAGAGTACGAAAAGGCGATGGCGGAACTCGGATTTTCCCCCGCCCTGGCGGAAGAGGCGACACGCCGCCGACGTTCGGAAAATCCATCCGTCCCGGAAAAACGGGGATATGACCCGGTTTGCATTGAAACGGGCGAGCCCGTCACGTATGGGGCGGAGGTCAGGACCGACAATCGCTCGGCCTTCGGGAAGGCGCTCGAGGATATCGGCAGGATCAATTACGGGAAAAGCGGCAGGACTCCCTTGCTGGTGTTTGACTGTGACCTTGCAGGTTCGGTGAAAACCGACGGGTTCGCGAAAAACTGCCCGGGTTGGTTCAAGGAGATGGGGATACAGGAGCATTCGACGGCGACTGTCGCTGGAGCTGCCTCGTGCGGGGGAGTCATCAGCCTTTGGGCCGATTTCGGCGTGTTCGGGCTAGACGAAGTCTACAACCAGCAGAGACTCAACGACATCAACGGAACGAATCTCAAACTCGCCCTTACCCACGTGGGACTTGACGTGGGTGAAGACGGGATGACCCACCAATGCATCGATTATGTCGGCCTTCTGAGGAACACCTTCGGGTGGAAACTGGTTGTCCCAGCGGACCCGAACCAGGCGGACCGGGCGACGCGATGGGCCGTTCGGACGATGGGCAACGTGTGCCTGGCGATGGGAAGAAGCAAGTTGCCGGTCCTGACCGACGAAACCGGGAACCCGCTGTTCGGAGGAAACTACTCTTTTTCGTACGGAAAAACGGACGTGCTCCGGGAAGGCCGGGACGGGAGCATCTTCTGCATGGGCCAGATGGCCCACAGGGCTCTCGCAGCTTGGGAAAAGCTTGTCGCGGTGGGCATCCGGCCGTTGCTTCTCCATGTTTCCTGTCCCCTGGAAATCGATGAGGAGGCGTTGGGCCTGGCATTGTCGACCGGTGCAATCCTCACGCTCGAGGACCATCACTGGAGAACGGGCCTGGGAAGCGGAATCGCGATGCGCCTGGCCGAAGGCGGGGAACGGGTTCGTTTTCGTGCGATGGGTGTCCACCGGTACGGGGATTCCGGATCGTCGGATGAAGTGGTTGAGAAAATGGGATTATCCCCCGACGCTCTTGTAAAGGCGTTCCTTTCTTTGACCCGGCAATAGCGCGAAGCAGATCCCTTCCGCCCGAATGCTGGAGACGTAATGCGGCCGAAACCGTCGCAGGACAACTTCCCCCCGGGAGAAAAACCCGGTCGGGAAGGGGAATTACCGCGGCATTGCCGCTGCCGAAACAACCGGTGGGGTGAATGGTGAACAAAGAACGCGTGCTTTTGCATTGCTGCTGTGCTCCGGATACGACTGTTCCCCTACACCGTCTGCAGTCGGAGGGGAAGGAAGTTGTTTGTGCATTTTACGGATCCAACATCCATCCCGAAGACGAATACCAGTGGCGGCTCGAGGAGATGGAAAAAGTGGCCGCCGCTTTCAGGGCTGATTTGAAAATTCTCCCCTATGAGCCGAGGGAGTGGCTGAGGTTTTGCGGTTTGCTGGCCGGTGCAGGAGAAGGAGGTTCCCGGTGTGGCCTCTGTTTCTCGCTTCAGCTGATGGCAGCCGCCCGTTGCGCGGTGGAAGAACACTGCGATGGACTTTGCACGACCCTCACGATAAGCCCGCATAAGAACCCTCTCCTGATCCACCGGATCGGGCGAGCGGTTGCGGTAAAAAACGGTTTGCTATGGATCGAACGAACCTGGAGAAAAAACGGCGGGTTTCTCGAATCCGTCCGGGAAAGCCGGAGACTGGGGATTCGCCGGCAAAACTATTGTGGTTGCGTGTTTAGCCGAAAAGGAGATGGATCGCCATGAGCAAGGAAGAACCGGCCTCTCTCGGTCTCGGAAAACTCCCGCCCAAGCAGCTGCAGATGAAAATCCTGCGTTTCATCGGTTCCGAGAGACCCGAAGTGAAAATCGGACCAAAAATCGGAGAAGATGCGGCTGTTATCGATTGGCCCGAGGGGAAGTTCCTGGTCGTTTCATCGGACCCGATTGTGGGGGCGAAACGCGGGGCAGGCAAGCTGCTGGTTCTCGTCAACTCGAACGACATTTTTTCCAAGGGCGGAGAACCGGCTTACCTTGTGGTGACGATGATCCTTCCCGTCAAAGAAGGGGCCGAGCAGGCCTCACGCCTTATGGCTGAAATCGATGAAGCCTGCAGGGAGGCTGGAATTGCGATCGTCGGCGGCCACACCGAATTCACCGACCGGTACGATGCGCCGGTCCTCGCCGGAACCATCTTCGGAACGGCGCCGAAGGTCCTGAAATCGGAAGATGTCCGGCCTGGGGACGTCCTTCTCATGACGAAACATGCAGGCCTGGAAGGAATGACCATCCTGGCACAGGATCGGCCGGATTTGCTAGCAACCTGCCTTGAAGCCGGCGAAGTCGGGGAGGTCCGAAGTTGGACAACTTCCCTTTCGATTGGCCCGGAGGCCCGTTGCCTGGGCCCTATGGCGCGCTTCATGCACGACCCGACCGAAGGCGGGGTCCTTGGCGGTCTCTCGGAAATCGCCTGCCAGGTCCCATGGGGATTGGAACTGGATGCCGGTTCGATCCAGGTGCACCCGCTTACCTTAAAGGCCTCGCACAAGCTTGGATTTGACCCGCTTCGACTGATTTCCTCAGGGGTCCTTTTGGCGGTCCTTCCCAAGGAAACCGTCGAAGCGGCGAGGATGGAACTGGCAAGAAAGGGGATCCTCTCTTCCGTCATCGGGAAAGTGGTGGAAGGGAAAGGAAATTGCCCCGAGAGTTTCACGGAGGAGTTATGGGGGCTTTTGGCACGGAAATGAGCGGACCAGGAAATGGCGCCGACTCCCCTTACCGGCTTCGGCATTCGCACCTGCGAAGGGGCTTGGAACGCATCGGGGCCGAAGCGCTGGTAGTCTTCTGCCTGGAGGCTCGGAACTGGGAGAACGTGTTTTACCTGACCGGATTCAGGGGAAGTCATTCGGCTCTGATCGCCGGGTTTGATTATTGCATTCTCGTGACGGACGGACGGTACCTGAAACAGGCGGCAGAACAGGCTTCGGTCGATATCGCCGAGCAAAAGAACGGCGGGCTGATCTCCACCGTCCTCGAGATCCTTCAAAAAAGGAAGATCCGGAAAACTGCCCTGGAATACCGAAAAATCCCGCATTCCGTTGCCCTTTCCCTCTTCGGCCAGACGACGATGGAATGGGCGGACGGATCTATCCTGCTGGAAGAGTTGCGTAGGAAGAAGAGCCTTGCGGAGGCCAACTCCGTTGCCGCGGCAGGGGAGATTTGCGGCGTTGCCCTGAAGGAACTCCTTGTGACCCTGGCACCGGGAGTGACTGAACGGCAGATCGCCGCGAAGCTGGAATTTTCCTTAAGAATGAACGGGGCGGAAAGCACTTGGGGAGAACACGAATTCATCGTAGCCTCCGGCCTTCGGTCCGTCTTGCCGCACGGGACTCCCACGAACAAGAGGGTTAACAAGGGAGAATGGCTTACCCTGGACTTCGGAGCGCGGGTGGGCGGATATCTCTGTGATGTCACCAGGAACATCGCATTCGGACCGGTGCCGCAGGAGGCCCTGAATCTCCACTCGCTGCTGGAGAAAGCCCAGGAGGAAGCTTTTCGGCACATTCGCCCCGGAATCACGGGGAGCGAGGTGGATGCCGCTGCCCGAGAGGTCATCTGCGATGCAGGCTATGGAGGAGCCTTCACACACGGTCTCGGGCACGGCCTGGGTCTTGAACTGCATGAAGCTCCGAGGCTTTCACGTTCTTCCGAGGATGTCCTCCAGGAAGGAGATATCGTTACGATCGAACCCGGGGTTTACCTGGACGGTTTTGGAGGAATGCGCCTGGAAGACGATTGCCTGGTGACGGAATCCGGAGGGGTTTGGCTGACAAAGGGTGTTCCTGGCGGGCTTCTTCAGATCCTGTGACGCTCTGGAAGGTTGCAGGGGAAGAAAGCCCAAAGTATAATCGAAAACGTAAGAAGAATTTCACGGGAGGGGATTGGTCTTGAAAAAGTACATCTGCACGGTATGCGGTTATGTCTACGATCCCGCCAACGGTGACCCCGATTCAGGAATTGCCCCCGGCACTCCCTTTGAACAGATCCCGGATGATTGGGTTTGCCCGGTCTGCGGCGTAAGCAAGGATATGTTCGAAGCCGCGGAGTAACCGGACCCCACCCACGACGTGAAGGGGGCTGGGACCTTTATGGGTACCTAGCCCCCTTCAATCATTCATGGAAGGGACGCAGCGTTCTCGGTACCGCCGTTTTCCGAGCCGGCAAGAAAGAGGCAAAGTTCCAGAAGCGATTCCGGTTTTAGAGTCTTGCTTTCCAGGACCAGCGTGTTTCCTCCGGGGAGGGGGGCCGTGGCGGTCGTTCCAAGGTAGGGGTGAATTTCGAGGACCGCCCGGAACGATCCTTCATCTACGACCGTATAGGTGGCTCCCATCCCGAGAAGCCCGTCTGTACGAAGATCGGACACGGGAGGGATGAAGAGGGGGCCGGCTTCCTCGAGAGGAAGGATTTGCAGGAATACCGGGTCTCCGGAAGGTGACCGCAGGTAACGGGCGATCCAGTTTCCTCCGCTTCCGGCACTACGGCTGAGAGACTTGTCGAACCCGTCCTGGACGGTCCAGCCTTCCGGCAGCACGATATTTGCCGAGTTAGCCGCCTGGGCTTTTCCGCTTGCCTGGACGATGAAAACGGAAAAAAGCAGAACCAGCCAAAACGAGAGACCCCTCCGCAGACACCCTTTTCCCATGACTCCCATCCCTTTTCGAGTCCATCTGTACCGACAGGAATACTCTAGCATTCTCCAAGGGAAAAATCACCGAAGGGCGGGTTTTGGCTCGTGGTGGGTGTTATGATAGCGCTGTTTTATGGAAAGCTCGAGAAGGAAGAGGGGAATCCCGGTTGTTGCGCTTCTGCGTGAAAGTTTACGGCTGTCAAATGAATGCGGTGGACGGCGACCGCCTGAAAACCGTTTTCGTGTCGAATGGGTGGGAATTCGCGGGAGAAGAGGAAGCGGATCTCGTCTTCCTGGTGACTTGCAGCATAAGAGAAAAGGCTGAACAAAAGATCTTGAGCGAGATCGGGCGTTTTGGAAAGCGGTGGCGGAAAACCGGGCGGCCGATTGTCGCAGTGGTCGGATGCATGGCACAAAGGATCGGCACGGGCCTCTTCTCGAGGTATCCGTGGGTTCGGCTGCTAGCCGGACCGAGGAGTCTCGGGCGCGTTCCGGAAGTCGCCGACCAGCTTTTTTCCGAGACGGGACGTTTTGCCCTGCTAGATGAAGATCCGATTAGCGTAACTGATCTGGAAACCCCAGGTCTCGTCCGGGCAAACAAGTGGCGAGCCTATGTAACGATTACGCACGGATGCGACAATTTCTGCACCTACTGCATCGTTCCCTTCGTTCGGGGAAGATTCCAGTCCAGGCCCGCCGAGGCGATCCTAAGGGACGTCAAGGCTCTCGTGAGCGACGGAGCCCTCGATGTGACACTGCTGGGGCAGAACGTCAACAGCTACGGGCAGGACCTGCCGGGCGGGCCTTCCTTTTCGAAGCTCCTGGCCCAGGTGGCAGAGGTGGAGGGGTTGGCTAGGCTTCGTTTCGTCACTTCTCACCCGAAGGATTTTTCAAGGGACATCGTTATGGAAATGATTCGCAACCCGGTCATTTGCCCCTCGGTGAACCTACCCCTCCAGTCGGGTAGTGACCGGATCCTTGCCCGAATGAACCGAGGCTACACATTGGCAGAGTATGCAGAAAAGGTCGAATGGATTCGGCAAGCGTTTCCCGAGGCCGGACTTACTAGCGACCTTATCGTCGGATTTCCCGGAGAAAGCGAAAAGGATTTCGAAGAATCCCTTTCCGCCCTCCGATTCTTCCGGTACGACCTGGTTCACACCGCGGCTTATTCGAGAAGACCCCCAAGCAAGGCGGCCGAAATGGAGGACCAGGTTGATCCCCTTGTCAAGTCGCTTCGCCTGAATGCCGCGAATGCCCTGCAAAGAGAAATCGCGCTCTCGATCAACCGGTCTCTCGAAGGGAAGACGGTGGAAGTCCTGTTTGAGGGCCCGGCCGACAAGGGCGAAGGGCTGATTGCGGGAAGAACCGTATCGGACAAGGTGGTGCTCGCGCGCGGAACCGCAAGGGAGTTCGGAAGAATCCGAAAGNTTCGTATCGAGAGAGGGGACGCCTGGTCGCTGTTTGGCGTAATCCTGTAAGGTCAAGGCGGAGGGGGAGGGACGTTTCCCTTGGATGACAGGAAGAAAGCGGTTCTGTTCATTTCAGCGGGCCTTCTTTGTTTCGCCGTAGCCTGGGGGCTGGTCCGCGGTTTTTCGGGAAAGTGGCCCTGGGGAGCCCCAACCGGTGTGGCGGGACCTTCCTGGAGCGTCCGCCAGGCGATGAGGGCAACCGAGGAGACTGAGGCGGGACCCCCGGTTTCTGCGGGGAAAACCGATCCGGCTGTCCCTGCGGAAAATTGGATCGTCTACCTGACAGGAGAGGTCCAAAGACCGGGAATCATTGAAATTCCGCCAAATTCCCGGTTGTTCCAGGCGGTGGAAAAGGCCGGGGGGCTCACCGCGAGAGCAGACCGGGACAACGTCAACCTCGCGGCGAAGCTCGAAGACGGCGGCCATATCCATATCCCGGCAGTGGGACAAACCCCGGAAGATGGGAAGAACCTGCTAAATACCGTCTCGGAGAGAATGTCTACAAACCCTTCGGCCGGGCGGATTGACGTCAATCGTGCCACGAGGGCGGAACTCGAATCCCTGCCCGGGGTAGGTCCGAAACTGGCGCAGGCGATCATCGATGACCGGACGGCGAACGGTCCCTTCGCGAGGCCCGAGGACTTGCTTCGTGTGAAGGGGATCGGCCCGGCAAAACTGGAGAAGATAAAGGAGATGATCCTCGTCCGGCCATGAGCCCCTTGGCAAGTGCCCCGTTTTTGGTCATCCTTTCGGGATGGTGCGCGGGCATTGCTCTTTCGACAAAGCTTTCTCCGCCTGCTGCCTCTTTGGCTGCTAGCCTCTTCGGAGCAGGCTTTCTCCTGATTTCGACGAAACGGTGGCCCCCGGGGTGGAAAAGAGTCCTTCCCGTGCTTCTCCTGACGGTCTCTTTGCCCGTGTTCTTCATGAACCTTCGTCTCCATCCCAAAACCGTCCGCGAAGAGTCCTGGATGGGACAGGCATGGATCAGAACGGAGCGGGCCTGGGGCTCAAAGAGGGCGGTGACCCTGGCAAGCCCGAAAGGGCGCCTGTTATGTCTTCTCGAACCGGAGGCGCGGCCCCTTGAAGGAGAGCGGGTTCAGGTTTCGGGCACGGTCGTTCCCTTGGAAAGCCTGTTCTCCGTTACCTCCGAGGGGGAGTTCGACCCGGCACGATACTGGAGGGCAAAGGGTGTCGAATTCGGTTTTCGCTGTTCCTCGGTAGCGGCGGTGGATCCGCCCGGAAACAGGAAGACCGGATGGAGAACCCGGCTTCGGAAAAAGCTCCTACTTTCCTTGTCGCCTCTTGTAAGGGGACACCTCCTGGCGGCCTGGACGGGCGAAAAGGATCCGGAAGTCGCTTCGATGCACCGGCGATGGGGAACGGCCCACCTGCTTGCGGTTTCGGGCTTTCACGTTGGAGTCCTAGGTGCAATTCTTTTGTGGTGCCTCCGACGGTTTCGGTTTAAACTTCTCGTGTGTTCCTCCCTGTTATGGGGATATGTTTTCCTGACGGGTTGTGCTTCTTCGGCCTGCAGGGCCATGGGCATGATCCAACTTGGCTTCCTCGGGCCGGTTCTGGCGGGCCGGCCGTCCTCGCCGCTAAATAGCGTTTCCGTGGCCGGGGGGATACTGCTTTTGATCAACCCCTGGCTGTTTTGGGACATCGGCTGGAGGCTGTCCGTTATTTCTGCCCTGATCCTTTGCTCGGTCGTGAGAGGCGGCGTCACCCCGATGCGGGGCTTGGCTGCGAGCCTTGCCATCTGGATGGGAACTTCCGGAGAAGCGTCGGCGGCCTTCGAGACCGTTCCGTTGGCAGGGCTCGTTCTCAACCTGTTCGCCCTGCCGGCATTTTCCTTCCTGCTGCCGGTTGCTTCGGTCGCAGCCATCCCTGTCCTTGCCGGATTCCCGGGCGGCTGGGTTCCACTGTGGGGAATGGAAGGCCTGTTCGAAGCCTGGGCCCGTTTCGCGGATTGCACCTGCATGGTCGTCCAATGGCAGATTGCCTCCAGCCCCTGGCTCTGGAACTTTTCCGCGGCGATCGTCGGCGGAGCGGTGGCCTACGGGTTGGAAACCGGGGTCTCAAACGGATTGATTTTGTCCCTGTGCGCGTTTTTCTGTGGAGGTGTTTTTCGATGAAACGACTTTCAGGGAGGTTTGCCTGATGTTGCTGGTGGTGGATGTAGGGAACACGAATACCGTTCTGGGGATTTATCGGGGAAAGACTCTTGCGCATCATTGGAGGTTGACTTCCGGAAGCCGTACCTCTGACGAACTAGGACTGGCGTTGCTCAACCTGTTGGCTGCGGCCGGCCTGGCCCGAGAGGAAATTTCCGGAGCCATCGTTTCCAGCGTGGTGCCGCCGATGGACCTTCCCCTGAAAGAAGCAATGGGACTTTACCTGGGACGCGAAGCCCTTTTTGTTTCCTCGGCCCTGGATCTCGGCATGGAGATCCGGTACAAGGCTCCCCACGAAGTTGGGGCGGATCGGCTGGTCAATGCGGTTGCCGGTGTGGAAGTGTACGGAGCCCCGCTAATCCTGGTGGATTTCGGAACGGCAATTACCCTCGATGTCGTTTCGCCGGATAGGGCCTATCTCGGAGGAACGATTTCGCCAGGGATGACCCTGAGCATGGAAGCCCTTTTCGGCAAGACGTCCAAGTTGCCGAAAGTGGCGCTCGAGGCCCCCGGTTCGGTCATAGGGAGGACCACGATGGAATCGATCCAGGCAGGAATCATGTTTGGAACTGCAGGCATGATCGATAGCCTTGTCCGGAGGATCTGGAGAGAGATGGGCCAGAAGACGAAAGTTGTCGCCACGGGAGGCCAGGCCCAAAGCGTGGCTCCCCATTCCGAGACCATCGATGCCGTCGATCCCTGGCTGACCCTGGAAGGATTAAGGCTGATCCACGAGCGGAACTGCGGGAAGTTGGCCGGATGACAGGGCAGGAGATCAAACAATCCGTGATCGGCAGGGTTCAGGTCGAAGGGAAAGTTTGGCTGGCTCCGCTTGCCGGAATCACGGTTCCTGCAGTCAGGAGGTTTTTTCGAGAGCTTGGAGCTGCACTGACCCACACGGAAATGGTTTCGAGCTCCGGCTTGCTGATGAAAAACCGGAAAACGGTCGAGATGCTGAAAGGGGCTGAAAAGGAAAGTCCCTTGGTCCTGCAGCTTTTTGCCGGGGACGTGCAAAGCCTTGTCGAAAGCGCCGGGATCGCGTTGTCCGCCGCGGATTTTGCGGCTTTTGGCATCAACATGGCATGCCCGGTTCCGAAAGTCAGGAAAAAGGGAGCAGGCGCCCAGCTTCTTTCCAGCAGGGGGCTAGCGGTAGAGATGGTTCGTGAACTGGCTAAAACCGGACTTCCGGTCTGGCCGAAAATCCGGAAACATCCCTCCGGCAGCAATGCGGAAACCCTGGCATTCTGCGGGGCGCTTCTGGACGCAGGAGCCAGCCTTATATGCCTGCACGGGCGAACACCACAACAGCTGTATACGGGGACGGCCGACCGGCAGGTCGTGCAGGAAGCCTGTGCTGCGTTTCCCGGGAGAGTGGCTGCCTCCGGGGATGTTTTCGATAAGGACGATATCGCGGATTATTTGCAGAGGGGGGCAGCTGCGGTCCTGGTCGCGCGTGGAGCCCTGAGGGATCCATTCCTTTTCCGGGATGGGATCCCGCCGGCGGAACCCCTGGAAAGGGCGCTTTTCCTGGTCAGGCTGGGCGACTCGATCAAGGAAGAGAATGGGCCGAAGGCCGCCTCTTCCTTGATAAAGAGGTTTGTCTCCGGTATGTTTAAGGGGATTCGCGGGAATTCCTCCTACCGGCGCGAAGTGGCTTCTTCCACGGATTGGCTGGAAATGCGGGAGAAATTGTGTTCCTGCATTCATTATTTTGATGAAAGGGGTAACGATGATGCCTGAAGTTCATAACGGAATGAATCCGAACCTCGAGCTGCCCGAGGAAGAAATTCTGAAGCAGCGAATCGACAAACTCATGAGGCTTCGCGGCGAAGAAGGGTATGACCCCTTTCGGAACGACCGATGGGACCGGAAGCAGACCCTTGAGGAAATCAACAGGGTTTACGGCAGCCTGGAAGCGGATTGCCACGCGGAGGGCGTCGAAGTCGTAACGGCAGGGAGGCTGATGACGATTCGGCGGCACGGGAAAGCCTCTTTTGCGACGATGGAGGATGAAACGTCGAGGATTCAGCTTTACTTCCAGCTGGATGCTACGGGGGAAAAAGCCTACAACTTCTTCAGGAAGTGGGTGGACACCGGGGACATTCTGGGAGTAGTCGGTACCCCCTTCCGGACCCGCAGGGGAGAGCTCACACTGCAGGTAAAGAACTACACCCTCCTGTCTAAGGCACTGCGGCCCCTACCGGAAAAGTGGCACGGGCTGAAGGATACTGAAATTCGGTATCGCCAAAGATACGTCGACTTGATCGCGAATCCGGAGGTCCGGGAAACCTTCCGGAAGCGGGCCATCATCGTGAAAACCTTCCGGGAGGTTCTCGAAAGGCACGGGACGATGGAAGTGGAAACGCCGATCCTCAGCCCTCTCGCCGGCGGTGCAAACGCGAGGCCGTTCATCACCTTTCACAATGCCCTGGGTGTCAACCTGTACCTTCGAATCGCAACGGAACTCTACCTCAAGCGCCTGATCGTGGGGATGCTGGGACGGGTTTACGAAATCGGGAAGAATTTCCGCAACGAAGGGATCGACATCATGCATAACCCCGAGTTCACTGCCATGGAAGTGTATTGGGCCTATGCGAATTACCAGGACATGATGGACCTGACCGAGGAGATCCTGGTCGCCTGCGCGGACGCTTTGGGCTCAAGAAAGGTGACTTACCAGGGGACGGAGATCTCGTTCGAACCGCCGTTCAAAAGAGCCACGATGGTGGATCTCGTGAAGGAATATTGCGGGGTCGACATCGAAGCCGTCCAGTCGGACGAGGAAGCGAGAAGGATCGGCAAAGCCAGGGGCCTGGAGATCACCGGAAAGGAAACCCGTTTCGGCATCCTGACCGAGCTTTTCGAAAACTTCGTCGAAGAGAAGCTGATTCAGCCCACGTTCGTTCTCGGACATCCCGTGGAAGTCTCGCCTCTTGCCAAGAGGAACTACGACTCACCGGACTACACGAACCGATTCGAGCTCTTCGTCTACGGCAAGGAAGTGGCCAACGCTTTCAGCGAGCTGAACGATCCTCTCGACCAGAGGGAAAGGTTCACCGAGCAGCTCAGGAAGAAAACCGAAGGGGACGAGGAGGCGCACGTTTTCGACGAAGACTTCGTACAGGCACTGGAGTACGGGCTCCCCCCGACCGGAGGCTTGGGAATTGGGATCGACCGGGTCACGATGTTTTTGACCGATTCCCGTTCTATCCGGGATGTCATCCTTTTCCCAACCATGAAACCCAAGAGCTGAGGGCAGGTTTCGATGGACATTGAAGAAGCCCGGCGCGAGGTGGAAGAACTTAGAAAGGAAATCGCCCGGCACAATGTTCTCTACTACGTGAAGGATTCCCCCGAAATCGAGGACGACGCTTACGATGCCCTGATGCGCAGGCTGATCGAGCTTGAAAACATGTTCCCTTCCCTCGTCACGGAAAACTCTCCGACCCGAAAAGTTGGAGGACCCCCGAGGGAAGAGATGGTGCGGGTCGCGCACGACGTGCCGATGCTCAGCCTGGAGAACGCGTTTTCCAGGGAGGATGTCCTGGCTTTTTTGGAACGCGTTGCGAAGGGGCTCGACGGCGTTTTTCCGGAAATCGTCTGCGAGCTCAAGATCGACGGCCTAGCGGTTTCTCTCCTTAACGATGACGGGAACTCCGGCCAAGGGTCCCGGATCCTGTTTCAGCTCGATTTTCCTGTCAATTTCCTCCGCTTTTTCCAGTGCCCGTTCGAAAAGAGGGGTCAAGAGCGCCCGGACGTCGGAATCGATCAAGCGTATCCTTCCAATCGCACCCTCAGCGATTTCAACGGCGGAGATTTTGGCTTCCCTAACCGCCTTGGCCATTTCAGCGGCATTCATCGAGATGCACCTCGTCGCTTTCATCGAGGATCCGCGGAACACGGAAAAAATCCCCTTCTCGGTTTGGGGCCTGCGCCAGGACATCTTCCCTCCCCGGCCAGAACGATACTGCATCTTGCCGGCTTGAGCCCGCGGTGTCGCACTCGACGGCAAATGGGTCGATCCCTTCGAGGTCCAGTTCCTTCAACCGTTCAAAGTGTTCGAGTATCCCGTTGAGATGCCTTTGTAGCGGCCCGATTTCCTCTTCGCTGACGAAAAGACGGGCCAGGTCCGCGATTCGCAGGATCTCATCCTTCCCGATGGGCATTAGGTTTCCTCCTTGTCCGATCCAGGGCTGCCTTGCAACAGCTGCAGGAATCCTTTTTCATCCAGAATGGTCAAACCGAGCCGGAGAGCCTTTTCCGCCTTGCTTCCCGGCTTTTCTCCGACCACGACATAGTCTACGGAGGTTCCGACATGGTCGACCGGCAAAGCCCCCCGTTCCCTGGCCAGGGCCTGAGCCTGCGTTCGTGTCATGGTTGACAGTTCCCCCGTAAAGACAACCTTTTTGCCCCGAAGAGGGGTATCGGAAAGTTCAACCGGGGCCCTTCGGGGTTCCTCCATTTTCAACCCGGCTTTACGGAATTTCTCGAGCATCGACCGGTTCTGGGGGTCCCTGAAGAAGGAAGCGACCGAAGCGGCGATCCTTGGCCCGATACCTTCCAGGGCCGACAATTCCTCGATCGAGGCCTCGGCAAGCAGGTCCATCGATCCGTAGGCTTCGGCGAGCACCTGCGCCGCCCTGGTCCCAACGTATCGAATCCCGAGAGCGGCCAGGAGCTTTGAAAGGGGTTTCGATCGACTCGACTGGATGGCCTCCAGGAGGTTCGACGCAGATTTCTCCCCCATCCTTTCAATCGAAACCAGCGACTCCAACGGCAGAAAGTACAGGTCCGCCAGGTCCTTGACAAGGCCTTGATCCACAAGGGCATTGACCACTTTTTCACCGAGACCCCGAATATCCATCCCGCTTCTAGAACCAAAATGCCGCAATCCTTCCTTGATCTGGGCCGGGCAGTTCCTGTTGGGACACCGGACTGCAACTTCTTCGGGAAGGCGTACGACGTCTGACCCGCAGTCCGGGCACTTCTGCGGCATCCGGAAAATCCTTTCTTTTCCGTCCCGTAATCGGGTTTCCACCCGAACAATCTCGGGGATGATCTCACCCGCTTTTCGGACGACCACCCGGTCACCGATTCGAACGTCTTTTCGGGCAACTTCGTCGGCGTTGTGGAGGCTGGCTCGCTGGACGACCGTTCCAGCCAGTTCGATTGGCTCCAGGACCGCCACTGGGGTCAAGGCTCCCGTTCTGCCCACGGAAACGGCGATGTCAACCACTCGGGTCGTTTTCTCTTCGGGCGGATATTTGAAAGCAATCGCCCAACGGGGGGATTTCGAGGTCTCTCCGAGCCTTTGCCAGTCACTGAGCCGATTGACCTTGAGGACGACTCCATCCGTGCCGTAGGGGAGCTGGTGACGTTTTTCGCGATATTCCTCGATGTAGTCGAAAATTTCCGAGGCATCGCGGCAGACCCTTTCCGTCTTCTGGACAGGGAAACCGCATTGCTCGAGCCATCGAAGCACGTCCCACTGGGTCTTCAGCCCTCGGGCCTCGGGATGAACCACCTGGTAGAGAAAAATCCCGAGCCGCCTGGAGCGCGTGATTCTCGGATCAAGTTGGCGCAAGGATCCTGCGGCAGCGTTGCGCGGATTGGCGAAAAGAGGTTCCTCCGACTCTTCCCTCTCTCGGTTCAGCGCCTCGAAATCGGCCTTCTTCATCAAGACCTCGCCGCGCACCTCCAGGGAGCCTTTAACCTCCCCCTGGAGGCTGCACGGGAGAGACCGGATCGTGCGGAGGTTTTCCGTGACATCCTCACCTACCCAGCCGTCTCCACGCGTTTTGCCCTGGACAAATTCCCCATCCTCGTAAAGGAGAGAAACCGCTAGGCCGTCGATCTTGAGCTCGCAGACGATTTCCGGAAAAACGCCGTCGAGCCCCTTCGCAACGCGTTCCAAAAAAGCCA
>AQRZ01000050.1 GCA_000402835.1 Synergistetes bacterium JGI 0000079-D21 | reverse complement strand
TTCAGCTGTCATGTTCTTATGGGGTGCCAGATTTGGTTTCCGGTGGTCATGGCGGAGGGGACACACCCGGTCCCATGCCGAACCCGGCCGTTAAGCCCTCCAGCGTCGATGGTACTGCGGTCCTAACCGTGGGAGAGTAGATCGCCGCCGGAAACCTTCTTCAGTTACGAAGGGGAGTCTCCTACGAGACTCCCCTTCCTTCGTTTCCAAGACCCCGCCGTGCGGGTCATTTCCCAAGACAGAACTGGCTGAAAATCAAGTCGAGCAGGTCAGCGTCTGCCGATATTCCCAAAAACCGTTCAAGGGCAAGGCGGCAGTCCCTGAGGCAATTCGCCGCCAGGTCAAGGGAGCCCGCCTGGAGAGCTTCTGCAAGAAGCGCGGAAGCGGTCCGCAATTCTTCAACCTGGCGGGCGGAAGCGTTGCAGGCTTCTTCCAGGATGCCGCCGGAGGAAACGGATCGAACGATTTCTTCTTTCAGTTGATCGATCCCTTTCCCGGTTTTTGCGGAAACAAGGAGGCAGCGGATCCCCGGGTGAAGGGACTCGAACCGATCCAGGTCCAGGGCCTGGGACAGGTCGGTCTTATTGACCAGCACCAAGAAGCGCTCTCCCTGCAGCTGTTCTTCGACGAGCCGGTCCTCCGGCCCGAAGGGGCGGCTTCCGTCGAGGACCCATAACTTGATGTCGGATTCCTTTACGGCTGCCAAAGTCTGGGCGATGCCGGCCTCCTCGATCAGGTCCGCGGGCGTTCTGATGCCTGCAGTGTCCGCGAGGCGGATGGGGACGCCCCGGTGGGTCAGGACCGCCTCGATGACGTCTCGGGTCGTTCCCGGTATGGCGGTCACGATGGCGCGCGATTCCTGGAGCAGGGCGTTCAGGAGGGAAGATTTTCCCACGTTGGGACAGCCGACAATCGCGACCCGGATCCCTTCCCTCAGGATCTGTCCATCCCTGCAACGCTGGAATAGGCTTTCGGCTTCCGTTCGAAGCCGCTCCAGGTCCGGGACGATTTCAGGCATCTGAGGGAGGGGGACGTCTTCCTCGGGAAAATCGAAAGAAGCCTCGAGGATCGCCGACAGGTGAAGCAGGCGTTCCCGAAGGTTCCTGACCGAGGTCGAGAGCTCTCCCCGAAGGGATCGGGCGGCGGAGGAGAGGGCCTTGTCGCTCCGGGCCCGGATGATGCCGAGAACGGATTCCGCCTGAGCGAGGTCGATGCGGCCGTTCAGGAAGGCTCGGCGGGTGAACTCGCCCGGTTCGGCGTGGCGCGCGCCGAGCTCGACGAGCTTTTCCAACGTTTTCCGGGCGGCCATGGTCCCACCGTGACAGTGGATTTCCGCCATGTCCTCTCCGGTATAGCTGTGAGGGGCTTTAAAGCGGACAGCAAGGACCTCGTCGATAAATTCCCCCGTCGGGTCGAGGATGTGCCCGTAGCGCATGCTACGAGCAGGAGATTCAGCCAGGGTCGACCTAGATTTGAAAAGGCCGTCCGCCAGGAGAACCGAATCGGGACCCGAAAGGCGGATGATTGCAATCCCCGATTCTCCCCACGCGGTTGATACGGCAGCGATCGTGTCCTCGTTCATGCAATGCACCCCCTCCTGCCTGAAACGAGAAGGGGGCGGAAACCGTTTCTCCACCCCCTTCAACAAGTCCTCCCACTTTTGCCTAGCGAGCCAGGATTTCCCTCATCGCTTCGCCGAGCCTCCGAACCCCCTCGTCGATGATCTCGGGGCTCGAATAGGTGTAGTTCAGCCGGGCGTTATGCTCTCCGCCTCCGTTCGGGAAGAATGGCATGCCCATGACGAAAGCCACCTTTTTCTCGATGGCCTTCTCGAAAAGGGGCTTGACATCGATACGGGGCATCTCGATCCAGTAGAAAAAGCCTCCTTCCGGCTTGACCCAGCGGACCTCTTCGAGAGGAAGGTGGCGCTTGAAGCTGTTTTCCATGGCATCCCGTTTCTGGCGGTAATTGTCGATGATCTTGGGGAGGTGCGTGTCCAGGTACCCGCGGCTGCAGTATTCGTAAGCGAGTGCCTGGGTGATCGGGCTCGAGCAGAGGTCGATGGCCTGCTTGAAGACGGTCATCTTCCGGATGATTTCCTTCGGGCCGGTGCACCACCCGACACGCGTCCCGGGGGCCAGGATCTTCGAGAAGGACCCTGCGTATAGCACGCCGCCATCCGGATCCAGGGAAAAGATGGAGGGGAGATGATCTCCGTCGAACCGGACATACCCGTAAGGGTCGTCCTCGAAAATCGGGATCTCAAGCCGGTGGGCGATTTCGACTAGCTTCTCGCGCCTCTTTAGGCTCATCGTGCAGCCACAAGGATTGTGGAAGTTCACGATGGTGTAGATGAACTTGACCCTTTTTCCCTCCGCTCGGGCTTTTTCTACGGCTTCCGGGATCAGGTCCACGATCATCCCTTCCGCGTCGGTCGGGATGCCGATGAAATTCGCACCGTGATTGTGGAAGGCCGTCAAGGCTGCGAGGTAGGAAGGGTCTTCGGTCACGACGGTGTCCCCTGGATCGATCAGGGCCCATCCAAGGAGATCGAGGACCTGCTGGGAACCGGTGGTCAAAAGCATTTCCTCCTGGGAAACGCGCCTGCCCATCCGAGGGGCGGTCCATTCGGAAAGGAATCCCTTAAGGGGGGGGTACCCCTCTGTCGTGCCGTACTGGAGAAGGTTCCTCCCGTCGTTCTTGAGAATCGAGACTCCCTCGAAGAACTCATCGACCGGGAAAACCTCCGGGGCGGGCATTCCGCCGGCGAAGGAGATCATCCCCGGCTGCTTGATCACGCTCAGGATTTCACGAACCGGTGAAGGACGCACGTTCGCGGATTTCCTGCTGAAGTTGACTTCCCAGAGACTGTTCAATCGAGACCCCTCCTTTTTTGTCGACAACTGCGGCTAACGGTCCAGCGATTCCCGCATCGCTTCCCCAAGCCGCCTCATTCCTTCCTCGGTCTGCTCGGGTGAGGCGAAGGTGAAGCACATCCTGAAGGCATTTTCTCCTCCCCCGTTCGGGAAGAAGGGCTCTCCCAGGACGAACGCCACTTTCTTTTCGATCGCCCGGTCGAAAAGTTCCCGGGCCGAAATCCGGGGAGTTTCGAGCCAGTAGAAATAGCCGCCCTGCGGTTTGACCCAGGAGACTTCCTCCCGCGGCAGAAAACGGTGCATCGCGGCCTCGAAATCGTCCCTCTTTTTCCGGTAATGGTCGACGATTTTCGGGAGGAACGCGTCCAGGAACCCCATCTCGCAGTACTTGTAGACCTCGGCCTGGGCAACGACCGAGGTGCACACGTCCACCGCCTGCTTGAAGACAGCCATCTTGCGGATGATTTCGCGATCTCCTCCGGCCCACCCGACCCTCGTCCCGGGAGCCAGGATTTTCGAGAAGGAACCGGCATAAATCACGATTCCCCTGTCGTCCAGGGAGAAGAGAGAGGGAAGGTGCTCGCCGTCATACCGGATGTATCCGTAAGGGTCATCCTCGAGGATCGGAATCCCCCATTCCTGCGCGACCTGGACGAGCAGCCGACGCCTTTGCAGGCTCATCGTGCAGCCCAGGGGGTTGTGGAAGTTCGGGATCGTGTAGATGTACTTGACCTTCCGCCCTCTTGCTTTCGCTTCTTCGAGAAGGGGTGGGAGGAGTTCCACCTTCATCCCTTCCCCGTCGCAAGGGACGGTGATGAAGGATGCCCCATGGTTCCGCATGGTGCCTGTCGAACCGAGGAAGGTCGCTTCTTCGCAGACGACGAAATCGCCGGGGTCGACTGTCGCCCAGCTCAGGAGGTCGACGACCTGGGTGGACCCGGCGGTGACCAGGAGTTCGTCCTCTGCCAGCTTCCTTCCCATTCGAGGCGCGGTCCAGTCCGAGAGGAACGCCTTCAGGGGCGGGTATCCTTCGGTCGTCCCGTATTGCAGGATGTCCCGTCCCTGTTCTTCCAGGATGCGGTTCGCCGCCTCGCGGAACGCTTCCACCGGAAAGGCGGCGGGGTCAGGCATGCCTCCCGCAAAGGAGATGACTCCCGGGCGGCGGGTGAGATGCAGCATTTCGCGGATCGGCGAGGGTTTGAGCGAACGTGAGGCTCTACCGTATAGAGGTTCCCAAAACGATGTCATGATCCACCTCCGTCATCATGGTGCATACAAGAATGGCGGGACCGTCCGGCCCCGCCAGAATCCCTAGAGAGTTCCCTGCATTTCCCCGATCGCGAGGCCGAGCCTCCGGGCCCCTTCGGCAATTTCGTCGGGCTGGGCGAAGGTGAAGCATGCCCGAAGGTAGTCCCTTCCTCCGCCGGTAGGGAAGAAGGACTCCCCGATCACGAAGGCAACCCCTTTTTCGACCGCCTTGTAGAAAAGTTCCTTCGTGTCGATCCCGGGAAGGCGGATCCAGAAGAAGAAGCCCCCCTCGGGGATCGAATAGTCGGCATTTTCCGGAAGCGTCTGGCGGAAGGCTTCTGCCATGGCGTCACGCTTCCTCCGGTAATGGTCCAGGATCTTCGGCAGGTGCCCGTCGAGGTGTCCCAGGCGGCAATATTCATACACGGCGGCCTGTGCGACCACCGAGGTGCACATGTCGACCCCCTGCTTGACCATCACCATTTTTCGCGTCACGTCTTTCGGCGCCACCACCCAGCCGACCCGCGAACCGGGAGCCAGGATCTTGGAGAAAGAACCGGCATAGAGAACCATCCCCTCGGTATCCATCGAGAAAATAGTCGGCTGGTCGGTTCCGTTGTAGCGAAGGAGGCCGTAAGGGTCGTCCTCGTAGATCGGGATCCCCGTTTCGACCGCGATTTCCAGCAGGCGGCGCCGCCTTGCCTCGGACAGGGTGTAGCCCGAGGGATTCTGGAAATTGACGATGCTGTAGATGAACTTGATTCGGTGCCCCTCGGCCCGGGCTTTCCGGATCAGGTCGGGCAGGAGTTCCACCTGCATTCCGTCCTGGTCGCAGGGGATCCCGAGGAAGCGCACCCGGTGGTTCTTCATGGTGTGAAGCGCTCCGGGATAGGTCGGTTCTTCCACGATCACCGTATCCCCAGGGTCGACCATGACTGAACAGAAGAGGTCGGTGACCTGCTGGGAACCGGTGGTGATCAGCATTTCTTCCGGTTGGGTCACGCGGCCCATTTTGGGAGCCATCCAGTTGGCCAGGAATTCCTTGAGGGGCTCAAACCCCTCGGTCATGCCGTACTGGAGCACTTCTTGCCCCCTCTCGCCGAAAATGCGGGCCGCTTCGGCGAATTCCTTCACGGGGAAGATGGCGGGATCCGGATTGCCACCCGCGAAGGAGATCATCCCGGGCCGCTTCGTCAGCTTGAGCAGTTCCCGGATCGGCGACGGTTTCAGAGCCGCCCCGACGGTGGAGTACAATTCCTGCCATGCCTTTTCGCTCATTCGAAACCCCTCCTGAAATCGCAATGAAGACGGCCGAATTATAGCATGAAGGGAAAAGTCCCAAACCGGCCGAGGAAGGGGCCGTCCATGGTTCGAACCATCTCCGGGAGGGGGAGTTTCCGGAAAGGGGAGTTTTCGTTAAACTAAAGAAACGATGAATCCACGGGAATGGGCCTCGCGATGGAGAAAGGGCCCCCTAACCCGGGAAGGAGCGGCACCATGGAAGAGAGCCAGGATCAGCTTCTCGAGGCCCTACCCCAGGCGGTTTTCTTTCTGGACGCCCATCTCGCCGTTTCGTACGCCAACCCTGCTTTCCAGAAACTGCTGGGCCGAAACCGGGACGCCTGTTTCGGACTTTTCCTGGGGGACCTTTTCGCTTCGGGCACGACAGATTCTGTCGGGGAACGCCTGAAGGAACTCGCCGACGGAACTGTCTTCGATGCGGTTTTCGAGGCATCCCCGAAGGACGCTGGGGAAAGACGCATCCGGGTGACGGTGCGGCGGGTGCCGTCCGCGGCGGAATGCCCGGCAAGGACGTTCGTGGGGGGAGTTGAAGATGTCACGCTGTTGAGGAAAATGGAAGAAAAGCAGGCATCGCTGCTAAAGGCAGCCGAGACGGCCAGTTCGGAACTGAAGGAGTTCGTATCGATCGTTTCTCACGACCTCAAGGCGCCCCTTCGGGGGATTTCTTCCCTGGCAGGGTGGATACGGGACGACTTCGCAGAGCGAATCGGAGAGGACGGGCGGGAAAACCTCGATCTTCTCATCAGCCGCGTTCACCGGATGTACGCGATGATCGAAGGCCTTCTCCGGTTTTCCCGAATCGCGAATTCAAGCGAAGCGGCGGGGCCTGTCGACCTCGAAGCGGTCCTGGAGGATACGATCCGCGCCCTTTCCCCGAAGGAAGGAGTTCGCGTCCTTCGAGAAACGCCCCTCCCCGTGGTCGGCGGAACGCGAGGACGCCTCCGGGAGCTTTTTCAGAGTCTCCTCGACAACGCGCTGAAATCCATGGATAAGGAAGGGGGAGAAATCCGGATCGGAGCCTGCCAGGAACAGGGGAAGTGGAAAATCTGGATCCAGGATGACGGGAAGGGGATTCCCCTCGAGCACCAGGAGCGGATTTTCAAGCTTTTCCAGAAAGTATCGCCAGACGAGGAGGGGATCGGGATCGGGCTGACCCTGGCCAAAAAGATCGTCCAGTTGGAAGGGGGCGAGTTGAGCCTCCAGTCGAAACCCGGGGAGGGGGCGCTCCTTTCCTTCACCCTCCCGACGCCGGAAGCACTGCCTGACTATCTCCATTCGAGGAGGTCCTCCGAGTGACGCTCAGGAAGAAAACCGTCCTTATTCTCTGCATTTCTGCCGTGCTCATGGTTGCCCTGATCATTGCCGCGTCAAGGGGAATCCTGTTCCAGCGGTACGTCGAACTCGAGAAGGAAAACCTGTCCCTGAACGCCCGCCGGCTTGAATCGGTTTTCATGGCCCAGATGGACCGGTTCTCCTCCTATGCGAGGGATTGGGCGGTCTGGGACAGCGCCTACGACTACCTTCGAAATCCGGGTCCCGGGTTCGAAAAGGAAAACCTGGTCCCGGACACCTTCAAAAGCCTCGGCATTCATTTCATCGTTTTCGTGAACTCGAAGGGAGAACTCGTGAAGGGGGCCGGGTACGACTTCGCTAAGAATCTTCCCCTTCACCTTCCCGAGTCGATTCGGAAAAGACTCCAGGCCATCGGCGCGACAGGCGGGACCCGGCGAGGGGAGTCAGGCGGCAAAGGACTTCTTTCCGCCCCGGAAGGACTTTTCCTCGTTGCCGGGCATCCGGTCCTTCGAAGCGACGGAAGTGGCCCTCCTGCCGGCAGCCTCTTCATGGTCAGGAAAGTCGACGAAGCCTTCCTGGGTGTGATCGCGAAACAGGCAGGCATGCCGGTTTCGCTGCTCCCCCTGAGCGCGCCCGAAGTTCCCGCGCGCTTGCTCCTCGAGGCAGACGAAACGGGAGGGTATGCGAATTACCGGGTGGACGGGGACCAGATTGCCGGATTCGTCCTCCTCAAGGAAATGGACGCGATTCCCATCGCAGCCATGAAGTTCCTCCTGCCCCGGCAGATCTACGAGCAGGGGAGAAGGACCCTCACCCTTTTTGTCGCCCTTTTTGCCTTCTTCAGCGTTTGCGTAATCGGGATCGTCCTGCTGCTGCTGGACAAGATGGTCCTTTCGCGCCTCTATCGCCTGAGTGCCGAGGTGCAGGCGATCTCCGCCAGCGAAGACCTTTCCCGCAGGGTCACCGTAGACGGGCGGGACGAGTTGGCGGTCTTGAAGGAAAAAATCAACCAGTTCCTCTCGGCCCTGGAAAAGTCGACGGCCAGGCTGAAGGCTGCGAACCAGGAACTGCAGGACTTTGCCTACGTTGTTTCCCACGACCTCAAGGCTCCCTTGAGGGGAATTTCCACGCTGGCCGGTTGGATCTCGACCGACCATCGGGACAGCCTGGACGAAGAAGCGCAGGAAAAGCTGGACCTGCTTCTTGTCCGTGTCCGGAGGATGAATGACCTGATCGACGGAATCCTGAAATATTCGAGGGTCGGGCGAAGCCGGGAAGAAATGGTCCCGGTGGATTGCAACGCCCTGGTCGCCGAAACGGTTGACTTGCTGGCCCCAGGGGAGAAATTCACCGTCACGGTCCAGGAAAATCTCCCGACACTGGTGGTGGATCGGACGAAACTCGGGGAAGTCTTCCAGAACCTCATCAGCAACGCGATCAAGTATATCGACAAACCGCATGGCGAGATCCGGATCGGTTGCGAGCCCGACGGGAAGGGCTGGAAGTTCCATGTCTCCGACAACGGTCCGGGAATCGAGGAGAAATACCACGAAAAAGTTTTCCAGATCTTCCAAACGCTGGGTCCCAAGGATACGCCAGGCAGCACGGGAGTGGGATTGGCCGTCGTCAAGAAGATCATCGAACAGATGGGCGGGGAAATCTGGATCGAATCCGCCGCAGGAGATGGAACCACCTTTTTCTTCACGATTCCCTTCCGGCTCCCGGAAGCCCAACTCCAATGAGGGAGGTCTACCCATGCACGAGCAGAAAACCATCCTGATCGTTGAAGACGACGAAGTGGACGTCATGACCATCAAGAGGGCCATGAAGGAAATCCATGTCACGAACCCGGTGAAGGTGACGTGGAACGGGGAGGAGGCACTGGAGTACCTTCAGGGGGTCAAGGACCTCCCCGGGATCATCCTCCTGGACCTCAACATGCCGCGCATGAACGGCGTGGAATTATTGAGGCACATTCGGGCGGACGAGAGACTGAAGCCGATTCCCGTCGTCGTCCTGACCACCTCGCGGGAGGAACAGGATCGTGTTTCCAGCTTCAACCTGGGGGTCGCCGGCTACATGATCAAACCGGTGGACTACCTACAGTTCGTCGAGGTCATCCGGGCGATCAACCTCTACTGGACCCTGAGCGAACTCCCCTGAGCGAATTTTCCGGCCGGTTCGAGAGGAGGAGAAGGACATGGGCGAAGAACGGTTGAGCATCCTGGTGGTCGAGGATGACGAGGTGGACCAGAAAGCATTTATCCGCCACGTCAAGAGCGAGAACCTGCCCTACGATTACGATATCGCCGGTTCTTTGGCAGAAGGGCGTACCCTTCTTAAGAAGAAGCGTTACGACCTCGTGATTTCGGACTACTTTCTTGGAGACGGGACCGGATTCGACTTGATTGCCGAACTGGAAGACACCCCCCTCATTTTCGCCACCGGGACCGGAGACGAAGAGATCGCGGTAAAGGCCATGAAATCGGGTGCCTACGATTACCTCATCAAGGACCCGGAGAGCTGCTATCTCAAGGTCCTTCCCGTCACCGTCGAAATGGCCCTCCAGAACAAGAGGCGGGAGCGCCAAATCCTGATGCTGTCCCAGGCCATGCAAAGCGTCAAGGAAAGCGTCTGCGTCACCGACACGGAGGGACATATCACCTTCGTCAACGAGGCCTTCACCGGTACATTCGGCTATCTCAGGGGAGAAGTCCTTGGCAAGGAACTCCACGCCCTTTTCAAGGGGAGGGCACACCGGGCCTTCATGGAGGTCCTTTCGGGTTCCTCGGGGACGGAAAGCTGGCAGGGGGAGCTGGAAAGCCGCAGAAAGAACGGCGAGACCTTCCCGATTTCCCTTTCCATCTCCAGGGTGAAGGACGAAGCGGGCAGAACCGTGGGATACGCGGTGATCATCCGGGATATCACCGAACTCAAGCGGTATGAAGAGCAAATCCAGTACATGGCGTACCATGACCAGTTGACGGATCTGCCGAACCGCCGCTTTTTCTTCGCCCGCCTGGGAGAGATTCTCGGAAGCCGGCGCCAGGACCCCGAACCGGCGGCCCTGCTGTTCCTGGACCTTGACCAGTTCAAGGAGATCAACGACACCATGGGGCACGATATCGGGGATTACCTTTTGAGAGCCGTAGCCCGGCGGCTGGCCCAAAGCGTCCGTGGGGACGACTTCGTCAGCCGGATGGGCGGAGACGAATTCACCTTTATTCTCCGCGGGATTCGGTCGAAAGAGGAAGCGGGACTTGTGGCGAAAAGAATCCTGGCGTGCTTTGACGATCCGTTCACGGTGGAAGGGGGGACGTTCCGAGTCAGCGGAAGCCTCGGAGTCAGTTTCTATCCGCTGGATGGACGTGATGCGATCACATTGGTCAAGAAGGCGGATGCCGCGATGTATCAGGCGAAGGCTGCGGGAGGAAACGCGGTGTTCTTTTGCGAGGACCTTTAGGCACGATCAGCAAGCGGCTTCCCCTTCTTGACTCGGCTTTGAACCGATGGTATAAAAAAACATCTTTTTATCGCTTCAGGAGAGAGAAAATGAGGTCCATCCCGACGCCTTTTGCAAAGGTTTCCCAGGGTTCTTCCAGCGCCTCCCGCTGCTGCGGGTGGTGCATCGGGTGCTTGGATCCCGGCCGGGAGGACCTTTCCTAGTACAGGCGCATTTTCTGGAAAGAGTTGGACGGAGCCGGGGGAAAAAATCCCCGGCTCCTTTTTTTTCGGGGAGGTGTTTTCTATGTGGAGAGTCATGGTGGCAGAATCGATTCACGAGGAAGGAACCCGCATCCTGGCGGCCGCCCAGGATGTCGAGCTAATCCTGAGAACGAAATGTTCCCGCGCGGAGCTTCTTGAGGAAGTCGGCACCATCGATGCGGTCCTGACTCGAAGCGGAACGACCATTGACCGGGAATTCCTGGAGCGCGCGCCTCGCTTGAAAGTGGCGGCCAGGGCCGGCGTAGGAGTAGACAACATCGATCTTGCAGAAGCGAGCCGCAGGGGAGTCGTCGTCATCAACGCTCCCACCGGAAACACCCTTGCCGCCACCGAACACACCATGGCCCTCTTGCTCTCCATGGCAAGGAAAGTGCCCCAGGCCCATTGTTCCGTGAAGTCGGGAGCCTGGGATCGGAAAGCCTTCATGGGGTTCCAGCTTCACGGGAAGAGGCTCCTGGTCGTGGGGCTGGGAAGGATCGGAACACAGGTCGCCCTCAGGGCAAGGGCCTTCGGCATGGATGTCGCCGCCTACGATCCGTATGTTCCGTCTACGAAGATGGAAGCTCTAGGGATCCGTCGTTTTGAAACCATCCCGGAGGCACTCAAAGACTCCGATATTGTGACCCTGCACGTTCCTGCCACTGCCGAAACCCGGGGGATGATCGGCCGGGAGGAGCTCCAAGCCTTCAAGGCGGGAGCCTGCCTGATCAATTGCGCGAGGGGAAGCCTCGTGGACGAAAACGCGTGTGCAGATGCCCTGAGGACCGGAAAGCTGTCGAGGGTCGCTTTTGACGTTTACTCGAGCGAACCCCCGGGCGCGGACCATCCCCTACTGGCGGAAGATCTCGCGGATCGAGTCGTTCTTACCCCGCACCTCGGGGCTAACACCGAGGAGGCACAGTCCGCGGTCGCCCGCATCGCAGCGGAGAACCTGCTGGCCGCCCTCAGGGGGGCCCCCTACGAGCATGCGGTCAACCTGCCGTTCGTCGAACAGCGCATGACCGGTTCACGGCGGGCTTTTCTTGACCTGGCCCGGCGCATCGGGATCCTGGGTGCACACCTTTGCCCTGAGGCTGCAACCGGGATACGGATCGTTCGCAGGGGTCCCCTTTTCGAGGAAGAGGACCCTGTTTCGTTCGAACTTCCCTATCGGTACGCGCCATTTACCGTGGCGATGCTCAAGGGGTTCCTGGAAGTGCACCAGGGGCCCGAGGTCAACCTCATGATTGCTCCCATCCTTGCGGCGGAACGCGGGATCCAGGTGGAAGAGGCAAGAGGGGAAGCCGGGACTTACCGAAACAGCCTGGAGGCAGCGTTCTTTTGCGGGGGTAGGCCCCTTGGGATCGCGGGAACGGTTACGGAGGAGGGGAAAATGCGGATCGTGGAAATCGGCGGTTTCTGGATCGACTTCGTTCCCCAGGGAGCTGTCCTGTTGTTCAGCAATTTCGACCGGCCAGGCGTCATCGGGCGGATTGGAACCCTCCTGGGCGAAGCCGGGGTCAACATTGCCAACTTCGCCCTCGGGAGGAAGAACGGAAGCGGGCAGGCTCTTGGGGCACTCCAGATCGACAGCGGGGTGCCTTCGCATATCGTTGAAATCCTCCGCAGGGATGCCGACCTGATCTGGGCAGCGTGCCTCGATTTTGATGCTCGATAGGTCCGGAAAGGGAAGCACTTCGCGTACAATAGGGCCATTGCGGGATTTCTTTTGCAGGGGGTGCAAACATGGGAGCGAGGATGGAGCTTTTAAAATCTTTGGCCCAAAAGGGTACGTCGAAGATGGTCCTCCTGGTGATGGATGGACTTGGGGGGCTTCCGTCCGAAAACGGGCAGACGGAACTGGAAAGGGCCTATACGCCGAATATCGACGAGATCGCGGCCCAGTCTGAATGCGGCCTGCTCGAGATGGTCGATCTCGGGATCACACCGGGAAGCGGCCCTGGGCACCTGGGGCTTTTCGGCTACGATCCCCTGGAATTCCAGATCGGGAGGGGAATTTTAGAGGCGCTCGGGGTGGGAGCCGAAGTCAAAAGCGGCGAGGTTTGCGCCCGGGGGAACTTTGCAACCTGGACAGCGGAAGGGGTGATCGCCGACCGGCGGGCCGGCCGGATCTCCTCGGAAAAAAATCGGCAGATCATCGATCGCCTCAGGAATGAAATCTCGGAGATCGACGGGGTTCGCGTCCGCTTCTATCCCGGCGAGGAGCACCGTTTCGTGGTCGTCCTTTCGGGGGAAGGGCTGTCGGAGGCCGTAACGGACGCGGATCCGCAAAAGGAAGGACTACCCATGAAGTGGGCGAGTCCTTCCGGTCCCGGAGGCGAAAAGACGGCCGAGGCGGTGAACGCCCTCGTCAGGCGGGTCCGGCAGGTTTTGTCCGACGAACCTGCTGCCAATGGCTGCCTCCTCCGCGGTTTTTCAGGTGCCCCGGTGATCCCCTGCCTTTCGGAGCTCTACAAGATAAACCCGGCGGCCATCGCCACCTACCCCATGTACCGGGGACTCGCCCGGCTTGTTGGCATGGAGGTCCTGGATGCAGGAAGGACGATGGAGGACCTCTTCTCCACCCTGGAAGCGCATTGGGACGCCCACGACTTTTTCTTCGTCCACGTCAAGTACACCGATAGCCGCGGAGAGGACGGAGATTTCAAGGCAAAGCGCGAGGTGATCGAAAAAGTCGACCGGCTCATCCCTCGACTGACGGACCTTCATCCCGATGTTTTGGTCATCACCGGGGATCACAGTACTCCCAGCCAGATGAAAGGACATTCGTGGCACCCGGTTCCGTTTCTCCTCCAGAGCGCCTGGTGCCGTCCGGACGAGGTCCTGGCCTTCGGAGAGAGGATGGTGGCAAGGGGAATTCACGGCCGGATCCCGGCTTCGAGCCTGATGGGGCTGATGCTGGCCCATGGCTTGAGGCTGGCCAAGTTCGGGGCATGAGGACGGAAATGGAAGACAAGCCGACCGGATGCGCGGAGATTCGAAGGCTTCCCGCGGGTGAAACCTTCAAAGGCATTGGGGTCGTCCAGAAACTGAGCCGGCGAAGCGACAAAAACGGGAAGCCCTTTTGGGAACTTACCCTTTCTGATTCGACGGGAAGTTTCGATGGGAAAATCTGGGGCGATGCGGCCTGGTGGGATCTTTCGGAAGGTTCGAAGAAACTCCTGGACCCTGCAGCCGATGCATTTCCCCGGACCCTACGGGGCAAATCGATCGGGGTCCAGGGAAAAACGGTTGAGTTCCGGGGCCAACCCCAGGTGAACGTCACGGCCCTCTACCTTCTGGACCAGGAGAAATACCCGCCTTCTCTCTACGTCCAGGCTGCCCCGGTTCCTCTCGAAGACCTGGAAAGGGAGTTCTGGGGATTCGTCGAATCGGGTTCCGGCCGATTCTGCCCCTTTCTCCGGCAGGTCTTCGCCGGCGAGTTCTGGGATCGGTTCAGGAACTCCCCGGCCGCCGTCACGCACCACCATGCCTACGCGCACGGCCTGCTGGAGCACACGGTGGCGGTCACCCGCCTGTCTTTGGCCATGGCGCAGGCCGCTGCGGCTTCCCCGCACGCCGCGATCGACACCGAAGTGGTGGTCGCCGGGGCACTGCTCCACGATCTCGGGAAAGTCGAGTCCTACAGCCTTTCCCCGGTTCCCGAGATGACCCTGCCCGGTGCCGTGCTGGACCACGTAGGGCCGGGGTTCGCACGGTTCCTTCGTTTTGCGGAAACATTCGGGCTGGATGAACGCTCGACACTGGCGATCGGGCACATCCTGCTGAGCCATCATGGCCAGAAAGAATACGGAGCCGCAGTCTTGCCGGCCACGCCGGAGGCCCTGATCGTCTCTTCTGCGGACGAACTGGATTTCCGGTTGTTCTGCTGGGGAGATGCCACCGGGAACATGTCGGATGGGGAGGAAATCAGCGACTTCCATTATTCCGCCCAACGCCGGTTCTGGAAGTGGCAGGAATGATGCAAGAAAGATGTCATATGCTAAAATAACAAAGAGAAAGAGCGCCACAGGTTCCAGGAGGTGCATACCATGGTGAGGATACGCCTCGAATACTGTACGGCCTGAGGGTACTTGGAACGGGCTCTCGGCGTTGCCGGGACGATCCTTGGCAAGTACAGGAACCGGATCGAGTCCTTCGAACTTGTTCCTTCCTCCGGTGGAGTTTTCGAGTTTTCCGTCAACGGGGAACTCGTTTACAGCAAAAAGGCAACCGGGCTGCATGCGGACCCGGACCTTCTCGTGGCGGAAATGGAACGGTTCGTCGGTTGATGGGAATTCCTGGCCGAAAGCGGCGAAAGGTCCTTTCGCCGCACTTTTTTTGCTCGGGAGGCAGAATGCGGATGTCCTACACGTTCAAAACCTCGGAAAACGATGCCGGCAGGAGACTGGACCGGATCCTGAGGACTCGATGGCCCCAGGTGCCTCTTGGCAGGATCATGGGAGCCCTGCGGAAGGGAGAGGTGCTACTGGAGGGGAAACCCGCGGAACCTTCTGCCCGACCGGAAAGCGGCCAGGAAATCACGGTGCCCTGGGAGGCCCCGCGTACGAAGGAACCCGGAACGGGAAGGGCGGATCTTTCATTTGTGTTCGAAGGGAAGAATGCCTGGGTTCTCGAAAAGCCGGCAGGGTTGCTCGTTCAGCCTGCCGGACCCGGAGACGACAGCCTGATCGGCCGGGTCTGGAACCGGTTCGAAGGGTTGGGTGACGGTTTCCGGCCGAGCGCCGTCAATCGCCTTGACCGGAATACCTCCGGGCTAGTGACCGTCGCTTTGACTGGGCCGGCCCTCCGTGCGCTACAGGAGGCCTGGCGCGCGCGAAGGGTGAAAAAGACCTACCTGGCGATCGTTCTGGGCGATGCCCCCTCTTCGGGAAGGATCGATGCCCCCATTCGCAAGGATCCCGTGAAAAACCGGGTCGAAACCGCGCCCGACGGCGAAACCGCCTTGACGCACTTCGTCAAAGTGGTAGGGGATGCTGAACTTTCGCTTCTCAGGGTCGAGCTGGTCACGGGGCTTTCTCACCAGGCCAGGTTCCACCTGGCGCATCGTGGTTTTCCGATCCTAGGGGATCCCAAGTACGGGCGTTTCGGCCCGAACCGGTTCTGGGCGGCAAGGGGGGTTCACCGTCCTCTTCTCCACGCATGGATGATCGAGTTTCCGGACCTGCCTCCCTGCCTGGCGGACCTCTCGGGGCGGAACCTGATTTGCCACCCCCCCAAAGACTTCCGGGAAGTCCTTCGATCCAAGGGTTGGCTTGAATACATCCTAGGGGTATAATATCCCTGACGAGATTGAAAAGGGGGGAATGAAATGTCGAACCTGGTGCTGGAGCTGAGCCAAAAGGCGCGTGAAACCTTTGCAAAATGGAACAATGAAGGGCACATCGAGATTACCCGCATCGGATCAGGCTGATGCGCCCACAAGGCCGCCCTCGTCGAGGGCGGAAAACCGGAAAATCCGGAAGAATTCCTGGAACTTCGCCAGGAAAACGTGACTCTATGGGTCCCGAAGGAAATGTCTTTTGAGGGAAACGTAGTCAAGGTCGAGGTGAGGGGGATGTTCTGGAGCACGATGGTGCTCGTCGAGACGGCCATCCTTTAACCAGCGGAAGATGTGGGGGCCCAGGGGGGTCCCCTTTTTTCTTTCTTTTTTCCCCTTGACAAGAGATTCCTTTCACATATCATAAGCAAGGCCTTGGATAATGTATCCGGCAAGGCAGAAGGTTCATTCTGTCCAGCACTCCCCGCAAAAGGGGAAACCTATCAGGAGGTGTTTGTTCCATGCCCGTGGTCAAGCGTACTTCCACAAACGTCCTGCTCGACATCGCCTTGAAGAATTTCTACGCAGCAGCCGAGGAAATGGGGCTCGAGGACGATCTTGTCGAGATCCTGAGCCACTCCGACCGCAAGCTCGCCGTTTCCATCCCGGTCGTAATGGATGACGGGACGACGAAGGTCTTTAACGGGTATCGCGTCCAGCACAACTCGGCTCTCGGCCCCAACAAGGGCGGCCTGCGGTTCCACCCCGAGGTTTGCATGGACGAGTGCGAAGCGCTCGCCATGCTCATGACCTGGAAGTGCTCCCTCGCCGGTATTCCCTACGGCGGCGGCAAGGGCGGCGTCGAGTGCAACCCGCTCGAACTCTCCAAGGGAGAGAAGGAGCGCATCACCCGCGGGCTGGCCGCCCGCATCGAGCCCATCGTGGGCGCTTGGACCGACGTTCCGGCTCCGGACGTGAACACGGGCGGGCAGGAAATGATCTGGCTCATGGACACCATCAGCAAGATGCGCGGAAACATGGAGCCCGCCATCTTCACCGGCAAGCCGATTTCCCTCTGGGGATCCAAGGGACGCACCCAGGCGACCGGCGTGGGTGTGGCGACCTGCGCCATGGAACTGCTGAAAGTCGTCGGCAAGGAAGTCAAGGGCGCAACGGTCGCAGTGCAGGGCTTCGGCAACGTCGGGACCTTTACGGCCCTGACCCTTCACGAGAATGGGGCGAAGGTCGTCGCCATCAGTGACATCACCGGGGCCTATTATGCTCCAGAAGGCCTTGATATCCCGGCTGCCATCGCTTTCGCCAATGCTCACCCCAAGAAGCTCCTGGAAGGCTTCAGCCAGCCCGGCGTCCAGAAGCTCGACGGCGAGGAACTCCTGTTCCTGCCCGTGGATGTCCTCTGCCCCTGCGCCCTTGAAGGCGCAATCAACGCGAAGAACGCCGAGAAAGTCCAGGCCAAGTACATCGTCGAAGGCGCCAACGGGCCCATCACCCCGGAAGCCGACGAAGTCCTCGCGAAGAAGAACGTGATCATCGTTCCGGACTTCCTCGCCAACAGCGGCGGAGTCATCGGTTCCTACTTCGAGTGGTGCCAGGACCTCGCGGGCTTCTTCTGGACCGAAGAGGAGTACCTCAAGAGGCTGAACCAGATCATGACCGAAAACTTCAAGAGGGTCTGGGACTATGCCGCGGAGAAGAACGTCAAGATGCGCCGCGCGGCCTTCATGGTCGCCATCCAGCGGGTTGCGGACGCGGTCCGCATGCGCGGGACGTTCCTCTAGGATTCGCCTGCAACTCGAAACCAGCAAAAAAGGAACCGGCGGGGTTTCCTCCCGCCGGTTCCTTTTTTGCTGCTTCGCGCGGGGTGGAGACCTGCTTTTAAGCGGTAGACAACGTGAGGTATAATGGCAGTGGTTTCGTAAGGAAAAGCGGTAAAGATTCTTGAGTCGGAAGGCCCACCCTATGGCAAAGGAGGAGGAGACAGGCATGTCGAAGATGAATCCGTACGAGATGTTCCTGAAGCAGGTGGACGAAGCGGTACCGTACCTGAACGTGGAGCAGGAATTCATCGATATTCTCAAGGAGCCGAAGGAAGTGCTGGAGCTCACGATCCCGCTGCGCCTGGAGGACGGGACGGTGAAGGTGGTGAAGGGATGGAGGAGTCACCACAACAACGCGCTGGGCCCGTACAAGGGTGGGGTGAGGTACCATCCGAACGTTTCGAAGGACGAGGTAATGGCGCTGTCGGCGTGGATGTCGATCAAGTGCGCGACGGCGATGCTGCCGTACGGGGGTGGAAAGGGAGGAGTCCGGATCACGCCGCGTGAGCTTTCGAAGGCGGAGCTGGAGAGGCTGAGCCGGGGTTACGCGCTGGGGATCGCGCGATTCATGGGGACGGACATCGACATTCCGGCGCCGGACGTGTACACGAACCCGCAGGTGATGTCGTGGTTCGTGGACACGTACGAGAAGGTGAAGGGTTGGAGCGAGCCCTCGTGCTACACGGGGAAGCCGCTGGAGATCGGCGGTTCGCTGGGTCGCGGAGACGCGACGGCGAGGGGCGGGATGTATGTGCTGCGAGAAGCGCTGAAGGAGCTTGGGCTGTACGGGAAGCCGCTGACGGCGATCGTGCAGGGATACGGGAACGCGGGGAGCTACGCCCACGCGCTGTACGAGGAGATCGGGCTCACGGTGGTGGGGGCGTCGGACAGCAAGGGAGGCACGTACAACCCGAAGGGGTTGAAGTACGAGGAGCTGATGAAGCACAAGAAGGTCAGCGGGACAGTGGCGGACTTCCCCGGAGGGGACCGGCTGACGACGGAGGAGATCCTGGAGCTTCGGGCGGACGTTCTGATCCCGGCGGCGCTGGAGGGAGTCATCAACGAGTCGAACGCGGGGCGTGTGAACGCGAAGGTGGTGCTGGAGCTGGCGAACGGTCCGACGACGCCGGAGGCGGACGCGATCCTGGAAGAAGCGGGAGCGCTGGTGATCCCCGATGTGCTGGCGAACGCCGGAGGAGTGACGGTGAGCTGCTTCGAGTGGATCCAGGGTCGGACGGGGGACTTCTGGACGGAGAAGACGGTGCACGAGAAGCTGGACGAGCGCCTGACCCACGCGTTCCACGAGATCTGGAGGATCAAGAAGCAGCAGAACATCCGGATGCGCCAGGCCACCTACGTGAGGGCGATGGGCCGGATCATCGCCGCCATGCGGTTCCGCGGCATCTGGCCGTAAGGACCTGCAAACGCGAAGGCGGCGGGTATATACCCGCCGCCTTCGCGTTCCGGGAAAAGGTCACACTAAAACGACTTGGCCGATTTCGGAGTCGCCGTCCATGTACACCGCGAAATTGCCGTGGTAGATCCGAACGGCAGGATGGTGCCCCTTTTCGTAGGGAGAGTTGTCGAACCACTCCTTGTTGAACACGTTCCCCGATTCTCCGGCGAAGACCGGCAGGTACAGGATTCCGTCGACGTCCAGGTCCAGGAAGAAATGGGTGCCGTAGGAAAGTTCCGGTGTGAAATTGCTCTCCCGGATTCCCACTTCCACGAGGCATCCACAATGGCAGATCTCGTTGTACTTGACGGGGACGCCGAGGTCGGGGTTCGTGCTGCCCCAACGGCCCGGGCCGACGAGGACGTAGCGGGTTCCGGCGAGAGAGGCATTCGCGTTCCCGACGGCACGGGCGACTTCGTAGAACGTGGCGTCTGTGCCGTACAGGTCAGGGTCAACGTACACAAGGTGTTCGGCTTTTTCGAGGATCCCGTTGCTGACCATCCGGTTACCGCGCAGAAGCAGGCGGTCTTCGGAGACCTCCGGGATTTCCACCTTTGCCATCTCGGAATAGGCCGCCAGCGGGCGCATCTGGATCAGGGACAATTACCGCGTCTCGGTTTCGTACGTGAATTCGATATCCACGGGGAATCCCGTCGATTTTTCCAGGTGAGCCAGGAGGGTCCTCATCAGTTGGAACAGGTAGGGGTGCCGGGTGGGCAGGGCCGAGAAGGAAAAGATCGGCTTGGAAAATCGTTTCAGCGGGCTGCCGGCCCAGTAAAGAAGATTGTCCGTATAAATTTCGACAAAGGAATGGACGGACTTGTGCTGTTTCAGGATGTAAGGAAGGAACTGGCGCAGGGATCCGGTCATGAAGGATCCGAAGTTCCGGTCGATGTAGTCGAAATCGACCTGGCTTGCCATGGCGATTTCCCCGGGCTGGTTCCCTTCCGGGCGCAAATTGGGGTTGGTCAGGTAAAAGACCCGGGCTTTCGCCCGATCGACGGTTCGCGTCCCCAGCCCGAAGCAGATGCGCATGAGCCCGTCTTCTTTTCGGACGCGAGGGGTGGGCCTCCGGTAGACCTTCGAAAAAGCGGCTCCCGCGAGCTCGGGGTAATAAAGGTGCCCGTGGGCCTTTCCCATGATCGGCTGAACCAGGACAGCCATGGCTTCGTCCTCGTCTCGAAAACCGTGTTTGTTCCGGTAGGCCCTGGGAGCCGGATTGAAAAGGGAAGCCCAGACGGCCCGGATCCCGTCCTGCAGTTCGCGAAGGCGCCTTTCCGGGGTTCCCGTGTTGGCGGAGAAACAGGTGTCGTATTTCCCCGCGAAGGAAAGACGGACCGAATCTTCGAGCAGGGAACTCGACCGGATCGCAAGCGGCCGATCCCCGAGCGTTTCCATCGATCGGGCCAGGTCGGCAAGGAAGCTCTCCCTGAGCCGCCCCTTCGAGAAGGCAAGATCGATCCGGTCGGTGTCCGGTTCGGAATAAACCCATTCCATCCGGTTGTCCTGGATGAAGTCCCGGAAAATCTCCGTGCTGACGACGAGGGTGGAGGGTGGGAGCGAAACGGCTTCCTGCAAGGGGGAATCCTTCAGGGCAAAATAGGCGAAAGCGAGGCCCTTTGCCTTCCCACCGACAGGGCCTTTGCCGATGAGCCATCCTCTTTCCGCGTAGACGGATTCGGCATCGAACCGGGAAAAATAGCTGAGGTATTCCCTTTCCGGCATTCCCATCCCTCCTGTCAGTCAGGCTTTACGGGTTCAGGCGGTAGATCGTCCTCGGCCAGGGGATCGCCTCGCGGATGTGCTGGAGGCCGCAAATCCAGGAAACGACCCGTTCGATTCCCATCCCGAAGCCGCTGTGGGGGAACGAGCCGTACCGCCGAAGGTCCAGGTACCAGTCATAGGAGGATTCGGGCAGGCCCTCTTCTCGGATTCTCTTCAGGAGGAGGTCCAGGTTGTCCTCCCTCTGGGAACCTCCGATGATTTCCCCGTATCCTTCCGGGGCAAGCAGGTCATCACAAAGGACAAGGTCCTCCCTCTCCGGGTGCTGCTTCATGTAGAAGGCCTTGACCTTTTTGGGGTAGCACTCCACGAAAACCGGTTTGTCGAACTGCTTTGTGAGGAGGGTTTCGTCGTCTCCCCCAAAGTCGTCACCATAAGGGATGTCGCTCCCGAGCCTTTGGAGCAGGGCAACGGCATCGTCATAGGTGATGTGGTAAAAGGGCGGCTTGATCTTCTCGAGTGCGGAAACATCCCGCTCCAGGAGTTCGAGTTCCTTCCGGCAGTGGGCAAGAACCCCTTCCACGACGGCGCAGACCAGCCCCTCCTGAAGGGCCATGTTGTCGTTGTGGTCCGCATAGGCGACTTCCGGTTCGATCATCCAGAATTCCGTGAGGTGGCGGCGTGTCTTTGATTTTTCCGCCCTGAATGTCGGGCCGAAACAATAGACCTTTCCGAAAGCCGCCGCCGCGGCTTCTGCATAGAGCTGTCCGGTTTGTGCCAGGTAGGCTTTGCCGAGGTCGAAATACTCGACTTCGAACAGGCCGTCCGCCCCTTCGCCGATGGCCCCGGTCAAAAGGGGGCTGTCCACGAGGAGGAAGCCGTTGTTGTGAAGGTATTCCCGGCAGGTCCAGATGACCCTCTCCCGGACCGTCAGGATCGCTTTCTGCCTTGCCGAGCGGATCCAGAGATGTCGGTGGTCGAGCAGAAAATCGATCCCGTGCTCCTTTTTCGCGATGGGATACTCGTCCACGGGGTTCTGGACGACCTCGAGACCCGTTACGGAAAGCTCAACCCCGGAGGGCGCCCTTTCGTCCTTCCGAACTACCCCGGTTACAATGATCGATGCTTCCAGCCAAAGCCCTTTTGCCGCGGCGAACTGTTCGTCCGGAACTTCTCCCTTGACCATGACGGCCTGGATGAACCCGGAACCATCCCGAACCTGGAGGAAGTGGATCTTCCCGGAGCTTCTCTTGTTGTACATCCAGCCTTTTAAGGTAACCTCCCGATCCACCCAGGAAGGGAGATCTCGGATCATAACCCATGGTGCGGGCAACGGCACCGACCTCCTTCATTTCATGATTCTTCTGCTGAGACCTATGATACACTAACAAGGATGAAAAACGGGAGGAATGACGTGGCGCAAGCCCCTTTCCGAATGCCGGATTCGAGGAGACAGGGAAAATGACGGGAGCAGGAACGAGAGGGCCGATCGGCCCCGAGCTTCTTGAAGCGGCGGAGGCGATCTCCGACCAGCTGGTGGCCTGGAGGCGCGAATTCCACCAGTTCCCGGAGCTCGCTTTCGAGGAAAATGTCACCTCTGCCCGGATCGTGGAAAACCTTTCCGCGATCGACGGGATCGAGGTCGTCAAGGGATTCGGATGTCCAACCTCGGTTGTCGCGGTTATCGGGGGGGATCTTCCCGGCAAGGCGCTGATGATCCGGGCCGAAATGGATGCCCTGGCGCTGGATGAAGAAACCGGTGTGCCCTTTTCCTCCTGCATCCCCGGGGTGATGCATGCCGCTGGCCACGATGCCCATATGGCCAGCTTGCTGGGGGCTGCCGTCCTTCTTTCGGAAAGAAAAGACGAGCTGAACCGCCCGGTTGCCCTTCTTTTTCAACCTGCTGAAGAGGGGAAGGGAGGCGCAAGAACCCTTGTGCAGGCTGGCCTGATCCAGCGGTTCAACGTGGGGCAGGTGGTGGCTCCCCTTCTTTGGCCCAAAACCCCTTACGGTACATTCATGACGCGTCCTTCCGTCATGACGGCCCTTTCAGACCGGATCCACGTAGAGATCCGGGGTGTGGGCGGTCATGCCGCCCTTCCCCATGTAACCGTCGATCCGATCCTCATCGGCGCCCACATTGTCCTTGCCGTTCAAAGCCTGGTCAGCCGCGAGCTGGATCCCCTGGAGAGCGCCGTGATCTCCTTTGGCCAGGTGGAAGCGGGCGAAGCCTACAACATCATTCCCGAAACCGGGCATATGTGGGGGACTCTCCGGGCCTTCGACACGAGGGTACGGGACTTCCTGAGAAACCGCCTGGGAAGCCTTGTCCCCGCGGTTGCCTCGGCCTTCAGGGGAACGGCCGTCCTCGACTACACCCAGAATTATCCCCAGACCCAGAACGATTCGGGGTTGACGAATGCCGTTCTCGGCTGCGCGGAAGACTTTTTCGGGAAGGACCAGGTTCGGATCCTTGATCGCCCGCTCCTGTCGGGGGAAGATTTTTCCTTTTATTCCCTGGAGGTCCCCTCCTGCCTGATGCTGATCGGGACGGGAGAAGAGGTCGGACTTCACCATGCGCGGTACCAGGTCCCGGAGGAGGCCCTTTCCCTGGTGGCTGCCTGGGAAGCGTTCATGGCCCTGACTCTTCCCGGGGATTCCCAAGGGAGTATGCTATAGTCTAACGGTTTTATGAAAGAAAAGACTCCGTCCGCCGGCGGATGGGGCCGGGACAAAAGACTCGACTGGGGAGGATTTCGGATTGGACGAACGACTGGAAGAGACATTTGTCAGCCTCGCCAAGGGGGCGCCGGGACAGAGATCCATCTGGTGGCGGGGAGCCTGGTGGTCCCGGAGTTGTTTAATGGAGCTGGTGGAAGGGTGCGAAACGACTCTTGCCCAATCCGGGTTCCGGGAGGGGCAAAGGCTGGCTCTCCTCCTGCCCAATTCACCGGTCAACTTGGCGCTGAGCCTTGCCGCCTGGAGGCTGGGAGGGACGGTGGTTCCCCTAAACGTCCAGGCAGGCGAGAAGGAGATCCTCCGTTGCACTCGCCACGGGGACGTGTTCGGGGCGATTCTCTGTAAAGGATTCGAACCCCTGGCGGAAGCGCTGGCACAAAACGGGGTTCCAAGCGCCATCACCCCGCTCGAGGGGCCGATCCCGGAACTGCCTGGTCGCCAGGGGATTCCGGAAACCCCGGAAACCGCGGTCATCTTTTTCACCTCGGGGACGACGGGTTCCCCTAAGGCCGTTTGCATCACGCACGGGAACATCAGGGCCAATGTCGAGGCGTCCCTCCACCATTTCACCGAGCTTCGGGATAACGAGGTTTTCCTGAACGCGCTGCCGAATTTCCACACCCTCGGTTTCACCGTTTGCGGCATGCTGCCGATGCTTTCCGGGATGGGTCAGGCCCTTGTCCCCAACTTCATGCCGGCGGAAGCTACCCTGGAGGTCATGAGGACGGCCGGTGTTTCGGTCGCCATCACGGTTCCGGCCATGGTCGCGCTCCTCGAAGGTGCGATCGCCCGCGGGGCTGTCCCCCCGCAGGAACTTCACATCCTAATCTCGGGCGGGGACCGCCTTCCTCCGAGGATCGCCTCGCGTTCCGCGCAGTTGCTTGGTGTTCCGGTCCTTGAAGGATACGGGCTGACGGAAACGTCTCCCGTTGTGGCGGTCAACCCCTCCTATGCGAGGAACAAGCCGGGCACGGTGGGACCTCTCCTCCCGGGTTACCAGGCCCGCATCCTGGACGCCGAAGGAATGGAGGTCCCCCGGGGACAGGAGGGCACCCTCTGGCTGAAGGGCCCCTCCGTGACACCCGGCTATTTCCGGCGTCCCGACCTGACCGAAAGCCGCATCCATGACGGGTGGCTCGACACCGGGGACATGGTCCGGATGGATGAGGACGGGTATCTTTCCATCGTCGGCAGGGTCAGCGACATCATCATCGTGGGCGGCTTCAACGTCTATCCCCAGGAAGTGGAGTCCATGCTTCAGGAGCATCCCTCGGTCAGGGAAGCCGCCGTGATCGGGGTACCCAACCCGGCCCTGGGGGAAGTGGTGAAAGCCTATGTCGTGCTCCAGGCGGGAAGCCGGGCGACCCCCAGGGACCTGGTTGCGTTCTGCCGCGAACGTCTTTCCCATTACAAGGTTCCGAGGATGGTCGAATTCGTCGAGGAACTTCCGAAGTCGAGCATCGGGAAAGTCCTGAACCGGGAGCTCAAAAAGCGTGCGCAGGAGGAAACGGTTTGTTTGGATTCGACATCGAGTTGATCCGTAACCTTTCAAGCGGAGAAGAGAAACGGCTCAGGAAGTTCCTGGACGATCACGGGCTCCGTTTCGAAGGGAAGCCGGACATTACCGTTCTTGTGAAGGATCCGGCAGGCCGGCTGATCGCGACTGGAAGCCTCCAGGGCGAGGTCATCCGGATGGTCGCCGTGGATCCTTCCTGGCAGGAAGCCGGACTTTCCGGCATCGTGATTTCCAGGCTGGTCGAGTTCGCGAGGGAGCGCGGAATGACGCGCCTCTTCGTCTACACGAAGCCGGAATCGGCGGATCGTTTCGCCGCCCTTGGGTTCAGGGAACTGGCCCGGGTGGAGGGTTCGGTTGTCCTCCTCGAGATGGGGGAGCCGGGAGTTGACGCGTACCGGGCCTACCTCGAGGAGAATCGTGCCGTAGGGGGCAAAAACGGTGCGGTTGTCGTAAACTGCAATCCCTTCACGCTGGGGCACCGGTTCCTCATCGAACGCGCCGCCTCTTCCTGCGACCGGCTCTTCATCATCGTCGTGGAAGCCGACCTTTCCCTTTTCCCTTTCAAGGACCGCTACGCCCTGGTTCGAGAAGGGACCTCCGACCTGGCGAACGTGACCGTCCTGAAAAGCGGGGCCTACGCGGTGTCTCCCGCGACTTTCCCCACCTATTTCCTGAGAGACAAGGGATCCGAAGAAACGGCCGCGATCCAGGCGAAGCTGGACGTGACCCTTTTCGCGAACCTTTTCGTCCCGGCACTCGACCTCCGGGTCCGTTTCGTGGGAACCGAACCCTACTGCGAAGTCACAGGGGCCTACAACGAAGCGATGAAGTCCATCCTGCCCGCTCGGGGGGTCGAACTTTTCGAGATCCCGCGGTATGCCCTGGACGACGGCACGATCGTTTCCGCGTCCACCGTCCGGGAGAGGATTCGGTGCAGTGACTGGGCTGGGGTGCGCCGTCTCGTTCCAGACGTGACCTGGAATTACCTCAACTCCTCGGGGGCGGCCGAAATCATCTCGCGCATCCAGTCGAGCCGGACTCGCCACTGACCCTTCCCTTCAGGAAACCGAGGTTCAAAAGGGCCTCCGATACGGTTTCAAAACGGAGGGTTTCTTCCGGGAGCAGGCCTCCGACCGCAACGAAGATTCCCCTGCCGAACCCCCTGAGACTCTCCCTGTCGCTTCCCGTGTCTCCGAAATAGACCGGGAAGCGAGTCCCAGTCACCTCACAAAGACGGGAGAACCCCTCAGGCGAGGGCTTGCTGATTCCCGTTTCTGGCGTCACCGCGCGATCCGGCGGAAAGTCTTCCCAGCCCAGGCGAATCAGGGCGAGCCTGAGTTCGGGAAGGAACCTCCCCGTATAGATGCCCACGGGGAGGGGAAGTTCGCTCCAATGCACGTCCAGGAGGGGATTTTCCTGGTGCCAGAGCCCCCTCTTCAGCGACGTCTGCCTTCCGCTTCCGAAAAAATGTTCGCCCAGGTACATTTCCTCGCACAAGGCCCGGAATCGATCTCGGCCGACCGGATCCCCGTACCGGCCCATCGTTTGAAAAACGACGCCTTCCGCGGGGAACTCCTTCAGGATCGATTCCCATTCCTCCGGGGAAGGCATGGAACGGGATAGTCTTCTGTCTCCGGATTTCCTGGAACGGGCCGCGGAGACGGAAAGAAGCACCCAGGCGATATCGTAGTCGTCGTTGAAGCCGGGATGCCTCTTGCTGACCCGAAAGTGTTCCAATTCAAACCCCGTGCAGTCCGCTTCCAGTCCCAGCATTCTACGCCATCCCCATTGTATGGCCGCCCGGATGACCGAGGGATAGGAACGCCTCGTGTCGATCAGGACGCCGTCCACGTCAAAAACCAGCAGGTCCCCTTCTTCGAGTTGGGGGGTAAGGCTTGCGTGATTCAAAAGACCTCCGCCTTTCTCCTTAAAAGTTCGGTACAATCTAGAACTGTAGCATACACCACGAGGACCGGGGGGATCGAACTCTTGCTTGAAATCCCGATTCACCGTCAAGGCGGGACTCCTCTCTATTTTCAGGTCGCAGAGCACTTGCGGCGTCTCGTCTCCAGCGGGGCGCTTCCTCCGGGAACCCGCCTGCCGGGAACCCGGATGCTGTCCGAGGAACTGGATGTCAGCAGGACCACGGTAATGCAGGCGTATGCCCTTCTTGAAAGCGACNGGATCATCAGGCTGGAAGGGAGGAGGGGCGCCTTTGTGATCGGGAGTTGCACGGAGCGGGGGACCCGGCCGTCGGCAGAGGCTGTCCTGGACCTGGCCTCCGGGCTGCCCTCGATGGATCTCGTCCCGTTGAAATCGATCACGCGGGCCCTGCGGGACATTCTCCGCACCTTTCCGGAAGCTGCGCTTCTCGGTTCCCCCCCCGAGGGGCTCGAGCCCCTTCGGCGCGCCCTGGTCAGCCATGCGGCAGCCCGTGGAATCCCCGCTTCGTGGGAAAGCCTCTTCGTCACCGCCGGTCTCCAGGAGGGGCTCTCAACGCTTCTCAAGACCCTGGCCGTATCGGGGATGAGGAGGCTTTGGGTAGAACCCTTGACCTATCCCGACGCGGTTCTGATGGCCTCGAGCGAAAAAATCGAGGTCAGTTGCCTGCCCGAGAACCCTGCCGAAATCCCGGGATTCGTTTCGGGCATGAATCGGCAAGATGCACTGTACCTGATCCCTAGCTTTCACAACCCTCTCGGCCGGACCCTGCCGCTAGGGCTGAGGCGTGCGATCCTTGCGGAAACGGTCCGCACGGGGACCTGGGTGATCGAAGATGATGCCTACGGTGAACTCCGGTACGGCGAAGAAAGCGTCCCGGCGTTGAAGTCTTTGCCGGAAGCGGAGCGGGTGCTGTATATGGGATCCTTCAGCCAGGTTCTCTTCCCGGGTCTTCGCTTTGGCTACATGCTCCTGCCCCCTTCCCTGGCGGAAGAAGCGGGGCTGATCCGGAAGATCCGGACAGGGGGTGCCTCTTCCCTCGTTCAGATGCTGGTGCTGAACCTGATCGAAACGGGGGATCTCTCGAGGGCGCTGGATGCCGCCCGCCGGCAAATGGCCATACGCATGGAAACTCTTGCGGGAGCCATCTCGAGAGAGCTTCCGCAAGCTCCCTTCCAGCGCCCGGAAGGAGGGATCTACCTCTGGCTGGAGACTCCCGGGATCGAAGGGAAGGAGGCTGTTTCGAGGGCGGCTGCCCGGGGGGTCCGCCTATCTCCCGGAGAAGAGTTTTCCGTGAGCGGCAGGCGGGTGGAGGCGGTTCGGCTTTCGATCAGCCGGCACGGGGCGCAGGACCTGGCCCGGGCAGTTTGCGCCATGGCGCTGGCCTGGGGCGACCGTTGATGAAGATTCTCGGGGAGGTGCTCGAGGGAAGGGAAGGGAGGTCCAGGACGCAAGCCAGGTTTTTGAAAGCCGGCTTGACCGTGGTCCAGGTTTCCCTGAACATCCCGGGTTTCCCGAAAAGGCTCAGGAACGACCTCTTCTGCGTCGAGAGGACCGCTTGGCTGGTTCGACAACGGTGCCTTTCCCTCGGGTGGGGGATCGGCGCGGAAGTCGGCCTCCTGAACGGGGCCGGCTATGCTCTCCTGATCGGCGTGCTGCCGGAGGCGGATCCGGTTCGCCTCAAGCAGGAATGCCTTGCCCTGGAAGAGGCTCTTTCCTGGGGAAGGGCCCTGGACCTGGATGTCCGGGTTCAGTCGGGGAATATCGGTCGCGAGGCTCTTGGACTACCCCCCAGGACATGCCTCCTTTGCGGCGAGGAAGCCAAGGCCTGCAACCGTGAAGGCCGGCACGACAGGCGCGCGCTGAGGGAAATCGTCGAGGAACTGATCGGGAAATGCGCCGGGGAGGAAATCCCCACCGTTCACTCCTGACCGTCGGTCTTCCCGGCGGAATTGATCTCCTTCAGGTAGCGCCTCCAGGTCCAGAAGGCGGCCAAGGTGCATACGAAACCAAGCGCCAGTCCCTGGACGATGTAGTCGACCCGGCCCCTCCCGAAAAGGAACCCGCCGAACCCCGCAAGGGCCCTGCCAAAACTGGCGAGGGTCACGATGGAAAAGAACAAGGTCAGAATTCTCACCCGAAATCCTCCAGGCATAGCGGATGCGTTTGTTCCTGAAACAGTATAAACGAACCGGGGAAGACTTTTGTTGTGTGCAACCTAACCGCGTGATAAGATTGCACCCAAGTGGTACAAAACAGAACGGTATGCAGGATGATAGGGGGTCCGTGGATCGATGAGAGAGGCGCGCTTCTATACCACGTCGGCAGACTATGTCTACCAGGATTTGAGGCACCGCATCATCACCAAGCAGCTGCAGCCCGGACAGCGCCTGCCGGAGGTGAACATCGCGGTTCAGATGGGGGTCAGCCGGACGCCTGTCCGGGAAGCCTTGAGACGCCTCGCCAGCGAGGGGCTGGTCACCATCATCCCGAACAGCGGGGCCCGCCTTGCCTGCCCCAGCCAGAAGGAAATGGAAAACGCCTACATCCTGCGTGAGCACCTGGAGTGCCTGGCCATTCGGCTGGCCGCCGAGCGGATCACGGAACGCCAGCTGCGAAGGCTGGAAGACGCGGTTCTCGAAGAGGAGCGGGCGTTTCATGAAAAGAACCTGGAACTCTACCTGGAAGTGAACGAAAACTTCCACCGAACCATTGCCGAATCAAGCGGAAACCGGATCCTGGCGGAATACGTGGAAAACATCCTGGCCCGGACGAACGTCTACATCGTTTTCTACGACCCGTTCTACAACATCGAGACCAACCCGAGCATCCCGCAGCACCGAGCCATCATTGCGGCGCTGGCCGAAAGGTCGCCGGAGAAGGCGGAGGCCCTCATGCGGGAGCACCTCCGGTTTTCGATGGAAGACCTCCAGCCGCCAAGGGAAGCGGAAGAATTCTGAAAACGACCGCCCCCGGCAGGAGCCCCCGAGGGGCTCTTTTTTTCGGAAGAACCCGATTGCGAAAGAAAGAACGAAAAAATCCCGGATTAACCCATGAGTTGGTATAATCCCGGTGTTCAAATCCCGTTCACAATTTAGGAGGGTTTTTCATGCCCGCTCGCAGATTACCGACCCTTGACCTGAAACGCAATTACGACCGCGTGAGAGATGAGATCCGCCAAGCCGTGGACAAGGTTCTCGAAAGCCAGCATTTCATCCTGGGCCCCGAAGTCCGGGCTTTCGAAGAAGAAGTCGCCCGTACGCTGGGGGTTCCCCATGCGATCGCCTGTGCCTCCGGAACGGATGCGCTTGTCCTTGCCCTAATGGCCCTGAAGGTCGGCCCGGGAGACGAGGTCATCACGACCCCCTACAGCTTCTTCGCCACCGCGAGCTGCATCACCCGGGTCGGAGCGAGGCCGGTCTTCGTCGACATCGATCCGGGAACCTACAACATGGACATCGGCCAGGTGCTCGAGAGCATCACCCCCAAAACCAGGGCGGTGATCCCCGTCCACCTTTTCGGGCAAATGGTCCCCGTGGAAGAGCTTCTTCCCGAACTGGGAAAGAGAGGGATTGCCATGGTGGAGGATACCGCCCAGGCCTTCGGCGCCTGCCGGCAAGTCGGCGACAGGATCTACCGGGCTGGAGCGGTAGGTGACCTGGGCTGCATCTCGTTCTTCCCGACCAAGAACCTCGGGGCCTACGGGGACGGAGGCATGGTCACCTCGACGAAAGAGGACCTGGCGAAGAGCCTGAAGAGTCTCCGTGTCCACGGATCCACGGAAACCTACTTCCACGACACCGTGGGGATCAACAGCCGGCTCGACGAGATCCAGGCGGCGATCCTTCGGGTCCGTCTACGTCACCTGCAGGAGTGGAACGAGGAACGGAGACAGGCTGCCGCGCGGTACGCCCTGCTGTTCCGCGAATACGGCCTTCAGGAACAGGTCCTTCCGCCTGTCGAGGCAGCGGGAAACACGCACATCTACCACCAGTATGTCGTCCGCTGCCGGAACCGGGATGCGCTTCAGGCCTTCCTGGAATCGGAAGGCATCAGTACGAGGATCTACTACCCGCTTTGCCTCCACCTGCAGCCCTGCTTCTCGGACCTGGGTTACGCCGAGGGGGATTTCCCGCAGGCCGAGGCGCTTAGCCGCGAGTGCCTCGCGCTTCCCATATTCCCGGAACTGAAGGCGGAAGAGCAGGAATGGCTCGTATCCTCGATGGCGGAGTTCTATCGCCACTAATATTTGACCAATCTTGCCTTTTGCCGGCCGGTCGTGTAAAATCCGAATCGAAGGTTGCGGGAAGATCCTGATCCGCACCACAGAGGAGGTTTGCGAAGCATGTTCCCTTTGTTCGATCCGACATTTGTGCTCCTCATCCCTGCCCTGTTGCTCGGCTTGTGGGCCCAGGCAAAGGTCCAGGGGGCCTTTGCGACATACAGCCAGGTCCCCTCTCGCAGGGGAGTCCGGGCGTGCGACGTGGCGAGGGCGATCATGGACCGGTTCGGTCTTTCCGCGATCCGGATTGAGCGGGTCCCAGGAAACCTGACGGATCATTACGATCCCCGGTCCAAGGTGCTGCGCTTGTCGGAAGGGGTTTACTCGAGCTCGAGCCTGGCGGCAATCGGGATTGCCGCCCACGAAGTAGGGCACGCGATCCAGGACGCGGAGGATTACGTGCCGATCCGTTTGCGGAATGCGATCGTACCCGTCGCAAGCCTGACTTCGTGGCTTGCCTTCCCGCTGTTCTTCATCGGCCTGTTGATGAGGACCCCTTTCCTGATGGACCTGGGGATCCTTTTCTTCCTGGGCGTGATTGTCTTCCACCTCGTGACGCTGCCGGTGGAGTTCGATGCCTCCGCCCGGGCCCTTCGTCTCCTGGCCGATACCGGAACCCTAGACATGGACGAGATCGGCGGGGCAAGGGCGGTTCTTCGTGCAGCGGCTTTGACCTACGTGGCAGCGGCAGTCATGGCGGTCGCCCAGCTTTTCCGCCTCCTTCTCCTGCGGGGCATGATCGGGGGGCGCAGGGACTAGCCCGTTCTACCAAGCCGAAACCGAGGGGAGTGGGGGGAGACCCTCGCTCCCCCGTCGTTTTTTCTAGGCCCGCCTTGCGGGCCGGAACGATCGGAGGACAACGGTGGTATGATTCGAAAGGTTCGTGGAACCACTGGGAAGGCTGGGTCGCCATGAGAGGGATCGAAGCTGCTCTGGAATGTCGCCGGGAAGTTCGCAGGGGAGCCTTTGCCCCGGAAGCGTTGAGGAACCTGGGAGGGGGATTGGAACCCCCTGACCGTGTTTTGGCTTCTTCCCTCCTATATGCGACTTCCAGGAGGGAATCGCTTTGGAAGCACCTGCTTGGCCTTTCCAGGGAAATTTCCTCCTGGAGGCGCATCAGCCTGTCCAGGCGGCGCTTTTTCGTTTTCTGCGGCACTTTGTCCCGAAACGTCGCGGATGCAGTCCCTTCTTCCGGGGAGAACTCGAAGGCCCCAAGCCGGTCAAAGCGGACCGAAGCCATAAAGTCGAGCAATTTCCCGAAGGCGGCTTCGTCTTCTCCCGGGTGGCCGACCATGACCGTCGTACGAAGCGCAAAATCCGGGTCCGCCTGGCGAATTCTCGAGAAAATTTCCTCCAGGCGATCCGGAGGGATCTCCCGGTTCATCCTTGCCAGGACGGCGGAATCCGCGTGCTGGACCGGGATATCGAGGTACCTCAGGAGGCGGTTGCTGTTCAGCACCTGCTCGAGCAACGCGTCATCGATACCCGAGGGGTGAAGGTACAGGAGGCGAAGCCACGTTCCCTCCGGAACAGCTCCTTCGACTTCCCGGAGAAGGAGCGGAAGCGAGCGCTTCCCGAAAAGGTCCATGCCCCAGGCTGTCAGGTCCTGCGCCACGAGGCAGATTTCCCTTGCCCCCTGCCGTACGAGCTCGAAGGCCTCTCTCGCGAGAAAATCCGGAGGAAGGCTGCGCATTCTTCCGCGAATCGAAGGGATCGTGCAATACGAGCACCGGTTGTCACAGCCTTCAGCGATTTTCAGGTACCGGCTCCAGGGGGAAGAACCCGGCAGCCCTTTCCTGCGTTCCGGGCAATAGGAGGCACCCTCCGCAAGCATTTCTCCCAGCAGGCCCCAGTCTTCGGCCTCCGCCCAAAAATCCACGGATGGGAGCTCTTTTTTGAGTTGCTCCCCGTAACGGTTCAGGAGGCAGCCTACAACCCCGATCCGCTCAAGCCTCCCTTTCTCCTTCAGCCCTTCCAGCTGCAGGATGGCGCGGATGCTCTCTTCGGTTGCCGGCCGGATAAAACCGCAGGTGTTGACGATGGCAACCCCGGCTTCTTCAACACTTTCCGCGAGTTCGTACCCCCAGCCTTCGAGGGCTGCGGCAAGACGCTCGCTGTCAACCTGGTTCTTGGCGCAGCCGAGGCTGAGCAGGAAAACCTTCTGCATCCTAGCGGACCGTAAACGAGCCATCCGGCTTGTAGAGAACCGTCACGACCTTCTGCTGCGTCGAAGGACGGCCGAGATCCTTTCCCATCCACCGGACGGACACCCCCGCCGGTTTGCCGTACCGAACCCGGATTTCCTTGTCGGAGGGGAAACTCCGGCTTTCTCCCTTCTTCAGCGTCCCTCGGAAAAGCGTTTCGCCTTCCCTTGTGACAAGGATCCAGCAGGGTTCCAGCGCGGAGATCTCCAGGGACCCGGAAACGCGTGCGCCCGGATTGCCCGTTCCAGGTCCATGTCCCGGCAGCCAGCTCAAGTCATCGCTTTGCGGTTCGACGNCGGCCGCTTCTCCCTGGGAACCCGGCGTTTCGGCGGGAACGGAAGGACGATCCAGGGAGACCTGCTGGGCAGGGGAAGGCTGCAGTTGAGCAGCCACCGTCGCCTGCCCCGCCTTCCTCTCGATCGCCTTGCCCAGGATTCCCTTCTGCTGCCAGAGAAGGTACCCTGCCAGGAGAACGGCAAGGGCAAGCAGGGCCACGACCCACCGGTTGTCCCTGCGCCGGAAGCCCCTCGTCACTGCAGGCTTGGCGAATGACGTCCCAGGGGGGTCGTCATGGCCCCCGGATCGGAAGAACTCTTCATATTGAGGCAAAAGCTCCGTGGAGCCGAGATACTCCAGGTAGATCCGCACCATTCCCCTTGCATATACGGGTGCGGGGAGCTCCTGGAGTTCCCCCCTTTCGATAGCCCGCAGAATTTCCACCCGCAGGCGGGTTTCAGCCGAAACGTCCTCGATCGTCTTGCCCTTCTCCTTGCGTTTCCAGCACAGGTAAGCCCCCAGTTCCCTCAGTGTCTGGTCATTCACCGGAACCCGCCTCCCTTGCCTTTCTCCGAAGCAGCCTGGCGGTCGAAGCCGGATTCGCCTCTCCGAACACGGCATTCCCGGCAACGATCACATCACAGCCGTTCCTGACGACTTCCTCGACATTGGCTAACCCGATCCCGCCGTCCATCTCCACGAGGAACTCCAACCCCAGCGCTTCTCTCCATTGGCACAGGGTACGGGTCTTGGAAAGGACTTCCGGGATGAAGGCCTGTCCCCCGAACCCGGGATTGACAGACATGACGAGAACGAGATCGACGAAGGGCAGGACCGGTTTCAAAGCTTCCACGCTGGTCCCCGGGTTCAGCGCCACCCCGGGCTTGCTGCCTCCTTCCCGGATGGCCTGGAGGACACGGTGGAGGTGGGGTGTCGCCTCCTGGTGGACCACCAGGTAGTCCGGCCTCCAACGGAGGAAGGAGTCGATGAAGTTCTCCGGGGGTTCCACCATGAGGTGAACGTCCAGCACGGCATCGGGGAGAGCCGATCTCAACGACTTCAACAGTGCCGGCCCAAACGAAAGGTTGGGGACAAAGTGGCCGTCCATGATGTCAAGGTGAATCCAGTCGTACTCTCCTTCGAGGGATTGTATGCCTTCCCAGATCCGGAGCGGGTCTGCCGACAGCAGGGATGGAGCGATTTTCGGCTCTTTCATGGACGGTACCTGTCCTGCCAGACGAATTCTCCGCCCAGGTAAACGGTCACGGCCGCTTCCCGGACGTAGGGGACGTTGACCGCGATCGACTCTCCACCCTTGACTTCCCTTTCAAGGACCGTTCGCGTCCCCTCGGGGTCCACCACTTCGATCTTCAGGAAAAGGGGCCTGGAAAGCGGCGGCACCTGGTAGCGCACTTTCGCCGTGTGTTTCGGCTCTTCCGTTTTTACGGCGGCCTGCGAAGCTGCAGCCGGCGCTTCCGTCTTCGGGGGCGCGGCTTGTGCCGAGGCTGCCTTTTGCTCGGGTTCTGGGGTTGTCTTCCTGGGAGCAGCCCCACCGGGTTCCGGGGAAGACTCCTGATTCTTTTCCGCGGCCTTTCTTGGAGGAGCTTCCAGGTCCTCTTCGGTCGAAGGAGCAGGCGGCTTTGCCTGGTCATTCGTGGCCGTTGCAACGGTCAACGCGATGCGGCTTCCGGCAGGTACCTGGGCTCCTGTCCTGGGGACGGTGGAAACCACGATCCCTGGAGCGGTTGCCTGGGAAGCCAGGTAGCGGACTTCCACGCCAAGGCCCGCAGCCTCGACGAGGGACCTGGCTGCGGCTTCCTGCTGGCCAACGACATCCGGAACCGCGACCGGTCCGCCCTCCGCTCCCGTTCCCCGGCTCACGAGAAGGTCGACGCGGGTGTCCAGCGGGACCATAGCCGGTGCTGCAGGGCTCTGCGCCAAAACCGAGCCCGCCGGCTTCTGCGGATCTGCCAGCCGGAGGACATCCCCCACCTGGAAGCCGGCCTCGGCCAGCTTGGCCTTGGCTTCGTTGAACTCCATTCCCCGAACATCCGGGAGCGGCTTTTTCTCTCCCCCCCGGCTGACCTTCAGAGTCACGAGGCGCCCCCGGGCCACTTTTTCCGAGGCCCCCGGCCACTGGGAAACGACCGTTCCCGACGGAAGCTGGGACGTCACCTGGTCGATGCGAACCAGAAGCCCGGCTTTCTGAATCGTTTCAACCGCCTGGGCGGACATCATCCCTTCAACGGCAGGCATCGGGATCGTCCGACCGCCCATGAAGACGAAATAGAACGCCGCCGCTGCCGATCCGGCGATGACAAGAACGAGCAGGAGCATCGTCCAACGGATCCACTTCACCCCAGTACCCCCCCTATGCTCTTTTCATGAAGGCCGCGATGTAAAACCCGTCGATCCATGGAAGTTTCGGCCAGAGGATGCGGCCGTACGGCTTCCCCTTTACCGAGATGGCACCCGGCAGACTCAAGGGCAGTTCCACCAGGTCCCAGCCTGAGCCCAGGACGGATCCGACGACCTGTTCGTTTTCCTCGCGAAAGAGGCTGCAGGTACAGTACACCACGATTCCCCCGGGTTGCACAAGACGGAAAGCCCTTTCCAGCAAGGAAGCCTGGAGTCGGGCCATCTGCGCGAGGCGTTCCGGCGTCAGCCGCCACTTGGACTCCGGGTGCCGCTTCCAGGTCCCGCTTCCGGAACAGGGCGCATCCAGCAGCACCGCCCTGGGGGCCTGCTCCGGCTCAAGCGTCAGTGCGTCTCCGACCTTGAACACCGCGCGGCGGGAAACGCCGATCCGTTGCATTTCCGCCTTTGCCGAAGCCACCTTTCCCGGGCTCAGTTCCCAGGATTCCACGGGGACACCTTCCGGCAAACGGCAAAGAAGCTGCCCGCTTTTGACCCCTCTTCCGGAGCACATCTCCAGGACAGGTCCTCCGTCCAGCAATTCGAGGAAAGCTTCGACGACCAGCATCGCCGATTCGGTCTGGGGAGTCACCCACCCTTCGGCGAAACCGGGCAGGGAGGGAGGAAACGGGTTGCCCGAAAGCCTGCAGCTTCCCTTCAGAATGGGAGAAGGCCACCCTCGGATGCCTGCCTTTTCCAGCCCCGCCAGGAAGTCCCGCTCTTTTTCGGGCCTGTTCAGGCGCACCGAGAGGCAGGGCTTCATGGAAGAAAGCTTCCAGAGGTTCCGCGCTTCTTCCTTTCCCCATTCTTCAATCCAGCGGCGTCCCGCCCAAGAGGGAATTCCCAGGAGAAGGCACTGCTCTTTGGGGTCGGGCGAACGTTCCATTTTTTCCAGGATGCGAGGGGCTTCCTCTCCGATCCTCCGGAGGACTGCGTTGACCAGTCCTGCCTCGTGGGGAGACCGGCCGGCCTTGACATGGCCGACCAGCGCGCTTACGAGCACTTGCGGAGAAAAGCGCCGAAGCTCCATGAGACCGGCGGTACCGACCATCAGGACATCCGCGGTTTCAGCAGAAAGCGCATGGAGGGGCTTTTTCAGGAAAAGGCCAAGCAGGTGCTTCCAAAGCGATTCCCTCCTGGAAGTCGCATATAGGAGGGAAGAAGCCAAAACACGGTCAGGGGGTTCCAATCCCCCT
>AQRZ01000049.1 GCA_000402835.1 Synergistetes bacterium JGI 0000079-D21 | reverse complement strand
GATGCTGGACGGAGAGGTGCACGAGTGGAAGGACGGGAAGACGTACGAGCACGTGCACCTGGAGGAGATGGGGCCGCTGGGCTGGTTCGAGGTGTACGCCAACGCGGACTCCCTGCCGTACCTGGAGCGTTACGGGATCCCGGAGGCGAAGACGATCTACCGTGGGACGATCCGGTACGTGGGATGGTGCGAGACGATCGTGGCGATGAACGCGCTCTCGCTGGTGGAGACGGAGGAGCAGGACTTTCGGGGCCTGACGTTCCGGGGATTCATGGCGAGGCAGGCTGGAGAGGCGGACCCGGCGAAGGCGGAGGAGGCGGTGTGCCGGAAGCTGGGGATCGGGCGTCACTCGGCGGTGTACGAGCGGTTCGAGTGGCTGGGGCTGTTCGAGGACAGGCCGCTGCCGTTTGCGAGGGGATCGGCGCGGGACGTGATCTCGCACCTGTTCGGCGAGAAGCTGGTGTACGGAGAAGGGGAGAAAGACCTGGTGATCCTGAAGGACGAGGTGGTGGCGTACTACCCGGGAACCGGCCGCCGGTTGAGGCACACGTCGACGCTGGTGGACTTCGGGATCCCGAACGGGGACACTTCCATCGCCCGGACGACGGGCCTGCCCCCGGCCATCGGCGCCCGGCTGATCCTGGAGGGGAAAGTCCGGGCGGCCGGGGTCCTGGCGCCGGTCCTGCCGGAGATTTTCGAGCCCTGCCTGGAAGCGTTGGAGGCGGAAGGCATTTCCCTCGTGGAAAAAACCGAGAGCCTCTAGCTAGAGACGAAGTTTTCGGGCCCGGACCCCTAAAGGGGACCGGGCCTTTTTTTGCTCTGATCCCCTTAAACTTCCTCAATGAAAGGATGAAGTGTAAAATTGAAAAAATCCAGGTTACCGGGAGGTGAAGCGGATGGCGGAAGTTTTCTTCAAGGCGGCGTTCGCGGTATGGATCTACATGACGGCTTTCTATATCGCGGCTTTGGTCCTCAGGGACAACTCCATCGCCGACGTCGCCTGGGGGCCCGGATTTTTCCTGGCCTGCGCGGCGGCTTTGGCAGGAAGGGCAGATCTTTCGGCCAGGCCGTTTCTTGCGACCATCCTGGTTGGAATATGGGGATTCCGGCTGGCGTTCCACATCGGCAAAAGGAAGCAGGGAAAAGGGGAAGACCCCAGGTACGCGAAGTGGCGGACGGAATGGGGCCGATGGTTCGTGGTTCGAAGCTATTTCCAGGTTTTTCTCCTGCAGGGTGCCCTGCTTTTGGTGATTGCCTCCTCGGTCATTGTGGTCAACGTTTCGGAGAATCCGCCCCTAGGCTTTCTCGATGCCCTTGGATTGTGTGTCTGGTGTGTCGGGTTCTTATTCGAAGCCGTCGGGGACTGGCAGCTCGCCCGTTTCAAGGCAGACCCGGGAAACCGGGGGAAAGTGATGGACCGAGGGCTCTGGCGCTACACCCGGCATCCGAATTACTTCGGGGAGGCTACCATGTGGTGGGGGCTCTACCTGATCGCCCTTAGCGTGCCGAACGGGTGGCTGACGATCGTCAGCCCTGCGACGATCACCTTTCTCCTCCTCCGGGTATCCGGGGTGCCGATGCTGGAAAAGGGGCGGATGGGCGATCGCCCTGGCTACCGCGAGTACGTCGAGAGGACGAACGCCTTCTTCCCCTGGTTCCCGAAGAAATCATGACCATGAAGATTGCCTACCTTGACGGTTTCCGGCTCTACACGGCCTTCCAGGCGGGGGCTGCGGAAATGGACCGAGTCCGGGCCCACCTGGACGCCATCAACGTTTTTCCCGTCCCTGACGGAGACACGGGGACCAACATGGCTTCCACGCTCCGGTCCATTGTTGTTCAAGTCAAACCGGAGCGGCATTTCGGCCGAACCTTCATGGCCCTGGCGGAGGCGGCGCTCGTGGGCGCCAGGGGAAATTCCGGCCTGATCCTCGCCCAGTTCCTGCTTGGAGCAGCGCGGAGCCTGGAAGGTTGTCGCAGGGTGGAGGCTCCCCATCTCGCCGAGGCCACGATCCAGGCGGTTTCCTTCGCATTTTCCGCCGTTTCCCGGCCCACGGAAGGCACGATCCTGACCGTAATGCGGGAATGGTCGAACGCACTGTCCCTTCTGGGCTCTCAAATCCGGGACATCGCTTCCCTCCTTTCCGGTTCCATCCCGGCGGCCCGCCAAGCCCTCCTCGATACGCCGAACCGCCTTCCGGAACTGGCGAGGGCTGGGGTCCTGGATGCGGGGGGCAAGGGGTTCCTGTCTTTCCTCGAGGGAATCGAAGCGTTCATCCGGAGGGGAAGTCTTCGGCAGCTGAGCCGGACCCAGGTCCCGGAGATCGAGCCTGCGCCCCATCCCGGTTCGGATTTGGGCCTTCCGGCGTACCGGTATTGCACGGAGGCTTTCCTTTTCGGGGACAAGGCCGACCCGGGGCAAATACGGACCCGTCTTGCTTCCCTCGGGGATTCCGTGATCGTGGGAGGAATGCCCGGGCATCTGAGGATCCACGTCCATACCGACGAACCCTCTCGGTTGTTCGACGAGCTGGCACCCTTCGGGAAAAGCGCGTTTCCCAAGGTGGACGACATGCTTCGGCAGGTCCAGGATCTCAGGCAGCGCAAGGGCTCGGTAGCCCTGGTGACCGATTCGTCCTGCGACCTTCCGCAGGAACTGCTGGACGAGCACCAGGTCCACATCGTCCCGCTGAGGCTGAATATCGACGGAAGCGAATACCTGGACCGCCTGACGATCACCCCCGAAGAGTTCTACAGGAGGGTCGAGCGCGGCGAACGGGCCACGACATCTCAACCGGCTGCCGCCGATTTCGAAAGGCTCTACGCGTTCCTTTCGGGACACTACGAATCCATCCTTTCGATCCACCTCAGCGGCGCCCTCAGCGGGACCGTGGAAGCGGCAAAAAGGGCCTCTTCCGCTTTTCCACGGACGCGCATCGTGGTCGTCGACTCCCGCCACCTCTGCGCCTCTCTCGGGCTCGTCGTCCTAAGGGCAGCCGAGGCCCTCGAAGCGGGGGCTTCCCTGGGGGAGGTCCTAGGGCTCGTGGATACCTGGTGCCGGCAGGCAAAGATCCTGGTGAGCCTGAAAACGGTGCGCCACATGGTCAGGGGAGGCAGGATCGGTCCGGTCAAGGGGGCCATCGTCCGGCTACTGGGGTTGAAACCGATCATTTCCGTGGATTCCCAGGGAAGGGGGACCGCGGTGGGAAAAGCCCGAAGCCAGAGGGCGAACCTCGATCGAATCCGGTTTTTCGCCGAGGAAGTCCAGGCTTCGGAGGGGCTTTGGGGATATGCCGTTGCCCATGCGCATGCCCCGGATGAAGCCGGCGAATTTGCCCGTGAAATGGAAAAAACCCTGGGCTTCGGGCCGCGTTTCGTGGTCGACATCTCTCCAGTGATCGGCCTTCACGCGGGTTCCGGAAGCCTTGCCCTGGCGTTCCTTCCAAGCGGGGATGCCTGTCCGCCGTTCCGCTAGGGGTCGATTAGCCCCTCCCGGATCGCCAGGCGGATCAGGTCCGCCATCCGGTTCAGCCCCAGCTTGTTCAGCAGGTTGGTCCGATGGGTTTCCACCGTTTTGCAGCTGATTCCCAGATGTTCGGAAATCTCCCTGGTGGTAAGGCCTAGTGCCAGGTATCGGAAAACCTGCCGCTCTCGGTGGGTAAGCCGGAAAAGGTCCTTTTCGGAGTTTCCGGAACGGTTTTCCCTGGGGCCGGATTTCCTTCGGATGAAATTGTCGACGACGGGGCCCGCGATCCCGGCGGACAAGTAGCTTCTGCCGCCCAGAACGGTCCGGACGGCCCGCAGGATTTCTCCCGGTTCGCAGTCTTTCGTGAGGTACGCCTGGGCTCCTGCTTTCAGGATTTCGGCCGCGAGGAAGGCGTCGTCGTGCATGGAGAGCGCGATGATCCTCGGAGGAACCGGAAGGCCTGCAAGGACTTGGGCGGCTTCGATGCCGTTCATTCCCGGCATTGAGATGTCAAGCAGCACGATATCGGGGGTTTTTTCCCGGCATAGGGCGACGGCCCCAAAGCCGTCTTCAGCCTCCCCCACGATGGCGATGTCGGGTTGGGAGGCAAGGTTCGTTCGCAGCATGGCTCTCGCGGATTCCTGGTCGTCAGCGATGCAGACCCGGATCGCCATCGAAATTTCCTCCTTTCGCCGGGATCCAGAGGAGGCATCTCGTACCTTCCCCCGGAAGGCTCCTGAAGATCATTCGGCCGCCCAGGAGCTTTAGCCTTTCCCGGATTCCGAAAAGTCCCCACCCCCCGACGCCCGTGCCGATCGAGCGGTCGGTGAATCGTGACCCAATGCCGTCGTCTTTGACCAACACTGCGATGGAATGCCGCCGGTAACGCACGCGGACGAAAACCGCACTGGCATGGGCGTGTTTCACGACGTTCCTCAGAAGTTCCCGGACCATCTGGTAGATCACGATCCCCATCTCCTGCGGAAGGTTGCGGTTATGGCCGCTCACGGTAAGGTTCCAGCGGATCCCGGGAGGCGTGAGGAGCTGGTCCAGGAGTGATCTCAGCCCAACGTCCAGTCCTGCCGCGTAAAGGGCCGGGTTGCTGATTTCCCGGGTCAGGGTGCGGATCTTGGAGATCACCCGTTTCACGGCGTCGGCCGCGGACTGGTTTGGGGGGCCCGTTTGCAGGCCGGTTTCGGAAGCCGACAGGGATTGGTAGAGGAAGGCCAGTTCGAAGCCGATTTCGTCGTGGAGGATCTCGGCGATCCGTCTTCGCTCCCTTTCCTCCGAAAGGGAGATCTCCCAGGCCAGGCGCCGAAGTTCGGCTTCGTAGGCTTCGACTCTCCTTTCGGCTTTGGTTTGGGCTGAAAGGTCCGTGTAAATGCCGAAAAGCATTTTTTCTCCGTCCTGCGTGGTGAAAGGGATCGCGGTGATGAAGACGTCCACCGGGCTTCCGTCCTTCCGGAACCGAACGGTCCTTCTTTCGTGGGGCTTTCCGCTGAAAAGGATGGAGGAGATTTCCCGGGCTTCCTCAAGGTAGGGGCCATGGGCAATCAGGTAGTCGATGATCCGTCCTTCCATCTCTTCCGGGGTGTAGCCGAAAAGTCGGTAAAGCGAGGCGTTGGCTCGGATGACGCGGCTTTCGTTGTCGCACAGGACAACCGGAGTGGGAGTCCATTTGAACAGGTTCTCGAAAAGGATCAGGGTTCGGTGCAGTTCCCTTGCCTTTTCCCGCTTTTGGGTGAGGTCGATGTAGGTGCAGATGTTGGTGCTTCGGCTTCCCTTCACGTCCACGTACATGGGAGTGGATGTCAGCAGCACCTGGAAAGGGGTCCCGTCCTTTTTGTACCGGGTGACCTCGACGGAAAACCCCTTCCCGGAACCGCAGAACCGTTCCGAGAGCGCCAAGGCGTCGACCAGTTCCTCTTCCCTGGCCACGAGCAAGTCCAGGTCCTTTCCGATGACCTCCGCGGGGTCGTAGCCGAACATCCTGCAGAAGCAGGAGTTGACCTGGGAGATCTTTCCTTTTTCGTCGTGCACGACGATGCCGATCTCGCCGAAGGTTTCCAAGGGCGAGACCGAGAGGAATCCGATGTTCCCCCAGGGGGAAGCGAAATCGGGAAAGCGGCCTTCCATCGTCGAATCCTTTCGTCATTCAATTCCGTCGGTCAGTCCTTCAAGCGGTTCATATTCCACGGACGTCTCCCGATCCCTGTCCCGGCGGAGCGCGGGCCCCGCGTCACCGGTTCCCGGAAACCAGGGCGTAAAGGTCCGCGATGACGCCGTAGGCCGTCGTCGTGATGTCGGGGTGCTCCTCGGTCACGAGGATCTTTCCCAGGAGGTCGGTTTCGAACCGGACGATGGACCCGGTGGCGTCCACCAGGGCAAAGGGATGGTCCATTGGGACTTCCGAGGCCTTCACGGAAGCTTTTACCGATTCTCTTTCACGCCAGGCGGAACAGACCATCTTGACGCGAAAGCCCCTTTCCCTTGCGGCCAGGATCCGTTCCGGGGTGATCGCCGCCATGCTTTCCCGGTCAACTTCGTCGGGCTTCAGGTCAGCTCCCATGAGGACGTTGGCCAGGGCGACGATCTTCACCGAAGCGTCCCACCCGTCCAGGTCGTGGGACGGGTCGGCCTCTGCGATTTGCTCCGCCTGGGCTCCTTTTACCCCTTCTTCGAAAGTCATCCCCTGTTCCATCGCGCAAAGGACGTAGTTGCTCGTCGAATTCAGGATCCCGTCGATCCGCCGGATCGTGTTGCCTCTCATGCAGCACCGGGCCATGTCGAAAACCGGGGCCCCGTCCATGACGGTCGTTTCGTGAAGGAAGGCGGTTCCCTTTTCGTCCGCCAGTTTCCGGAGTTGCCTGTAGGCGAAAGCGAGGGGACCCTTGTTGCAGGTGATGACGTGCCGTCCCCGCTCCAGGGCCGTTCGGACATGCGTGATAGCGGGTTCCCCCCGGTGCTCGACGGAAAGGGGGGACATCTCCACCAGGACGTCGTAGTCCAGGTTTTCGGCGGCCTTGAGGCTGTCCAGTTCGGAATAGTCCGGGTTTTCGGGGGTGAAACGCCCCTTTTCGTCCAATTCCCGCAAGGCCCGGGCCAGGTCCACCCCGGTTTCGCTCGCCAGGGCTCCCCGCCTTCCCGTGGTGATTCCTACGACCGAAACGTCCAGGTCTGCCAGTCCCGGGTAATCGGCCTTCCTGACCAGGATGCGGGCCAGTTCCCGGCCCACGTTGCCGAACCCGACGAAAAACAGCTTCAGGGGGAAGCGGTCGCGAACCATGTCTAACCCCGGGCCAGGCGGCGGATCTCATCGAGGAGGCGGGCGGTTTCCTCCCGGGTGTTGTACATCGAGAACCCCACGCGGATGACGCCTCCAGTTTCGGCGAGGCCCAGGACTTCGATGGCACGGACGGCATAGAAATCGCCGTCCCAGACCAGGAGTCCCTTTTCGCCGAGAGCCTTTGCCGCGTCGGCGGGATGCACGCCGTCAATCGTGATCGAAACGGTCGGAGCCCTGTGCCGGCTTGAAAAATCCGTTCCCCAGACGGTCACCCCGGGGATTGCCTTCACTTTTTCGTAATATTCCGAGGCCAGCCCGTGCTCGTATGCGGCGATGGCGTTCATTGCAGAGACGATCCGGCTTCGGAGGTCGGGGCCTTCTCCCCAGGAAGCGATATACTCGATCCCGGCCTTCACCCCGACGATCGCGGCGTGGTTGAGCGTCCCGGTCTCGATCTTGAAGGGGGCTGCGTTTTCCTGGGTGCGGAGACGGTCCGGTGTCAGCGAATCCAGGAGGCCCGGCCTGCAATAGAGGATGCCGACGTGCGGCGCGTAGAACTTGTAAGCCGAGCAGAGGAGGAAGTCCACGTCGAGGGCCGCAGCGTCAACCGGGAAATGCGGCGCGTAGTGGACGGCGTCTACGAGAAGCCAGGCCCCGACCGCCCTGGAGAGGCGCCGGGCTTCCGCCACGTCGTTGACCGTTCCCAGGGCGTTGGAAGAGAAACCCATGGCGACGAGGCGGGTCTTCGGCGTGATCTTCTCCGCCATGTCGGCAAGATCCAGGCGTCCGGTGGGAAGGAGCTTCACTTCCTTCACGACGATGCCCCGCTCGACGAGGTTCAGCCAGGGACCCCGGTTGGCCTCGTGGTCCAGCTCGGTGATGACGACCTCGTCGCCCGGCTTCATTTCGCGGGCCAGGGCGTGGCTCAGGGAGAAATTCAGCGTCGTCATGTTGTGGCCGAAGGAGATGCAACGCCAGTCGGGAGCTCCGAGAAAAGCCGCGACGGTTTCGCGGGTTTCCTGGATGGCGGCATCGGACTCGTTGGTCGTGACGAACATCCCGTGGGTGTTGGAATTGCAGGTTTTGTAGTACCAGGAGACGGCATCGATCACCTTCCAGGGGACCTGGGTCCCTCCGGGGCCGTCCAGGTAGGCCAGCTCGAAACCGTTATGGATGCGCGCCAGGGAAGGAAAATCCGCTCGGCACCGGGCACAGGTCTTTTCGTCGAACACCATGGCTTCCATCTCCTTTGGTCGAATTTGAAGGAAACTCGGAATCGCTTGAATTCCATGCAATGCAACGATAAGCCGAAAGTCTTTCCCGGTCAAACGGCCCCGGCTTCACGAAGGGTCCCCATGACCAAGTCCACGGCTTCCTTCAGGTCCGGCCGGTCGAAACGGAACCGTGCCCCGGCAGCGGCATAGAGGTCCGGCAGGCTGGCCGTCCCCCCCAGGGAAAGCGCGTTCCGGTAGGAGGCAAGCGCCCCCCCGGGGTCCTCCAGGGAGTTTTTCCAGACCTGGACGGACGCGAGCTGGGCCATGCCGTATTCGATGTAGTAGAACGGGATCTGGTGGATGTGAAGTTTCCTTTGCCAACCGGTCCTGAGGGTTTCTTCGAAGCCGGAGTAATCGATCCCGGGCATGAAGCGCCTCCAAAGGCTTTCCCACTCCGTGTCGCAGGATTCAGGAACGCGGGCCTGTTCGGGATGGTCGTAAACCCAGTGCTGAAAGGCGTCCACGACCGCGATGTAGGGCCAAAGGGTGATGACGGATTCCAGGTGTTCCGCCAGGGCCCGTTCGGCGTCTTCCGTCCGGTAGAAGCCTCCCCTTTCTGCGGAGAGGGAAGGCAACGCCAAAAGTTCCATCGCCATGGACGCCACTTCCGCGAATTCCACTCCGACGTTCCATTGAAGAGCCCAGGGCCAGCGAGCCGTTTCCAGGAAGTGGAAAGCGTGGCCCGATTCGTGGAGGAGGGTCTGGACGTCGTCGTGCAGTCCTACCCCGTTCATGAAGATGAAAGGTTTCTTCTCGACGGGGAAGAAGGTGCAGTAACCTCCGGGGGCCTTTCCCTTCCGGCTTTCGAGGTCCAGGGATCCCGTTTGACGCATGCGGGAAAAGGCTTCGGCAAGGGCGGGATCAAGGGCCTTGAAGACGGATTCGACTCCCGACTCGAGCTCCTTGGCGCCGGAGTAGGGACGAAGCGGGGGCCGCAGCAAGGGGTCAACCGAAAGGTCCCAGGGGCGCAAACGGTCCAGGCCGAGCTTCTTTCTCCGGGCCTCGTAAAGAGCTGTCGCGGCCGGGACCACCTCGGATTCGATGGCATCCCGGAAGCGTTGACAATCCTGCGGGGTGTAGTCGAAACGGTGGAGGGCTTTCCAGCGGTAGTCACGGTAGTTCTGAAAACCGGCGTTCCGGGAGATCTCGAGGCGGAGGTCGAGAAACCGAACCCAAAGCTCGCCGATGACCTGCCGGTCTTCGAGCTGCCTTTCGGCCACCAGGCGCCAGGCGGCCTCCCGGACGGTTCGGTCCGTTTCCTGGAAAAGGGCCTGCATCTGCTGGATCGTCTTTTCTTCCCCCTTCCAGGTCACCGTCTGGGCCCCGGCGATACGGGCGTACTCGGAATCGAGTTTCTGTTCCTCCACCAGGAGGGGGACGTTTTCCTCCCGGTAGAGCTCGGCGTCTGCCCTGAGTCCCCGCAGAGGAACCCGAATGCTTTCGGTTTCGAAGCCCGATTCCAGGAGCCGCTGCCGGAGCCGTTGTTCGGCGGCTTCCAGGGGAGGAAGCATCTCTTCCAGGTACGCGTGGTAGCGGCGTTCGAGGTCCTTGTCCGCGGTATCCCGGGTCGTTGCGACGTGAAGTTTTTCAAGGGCTTCACCGATCAGCGAGGAAACGCGGGTCCAGTCGGTCAGCCAGGCCGGAGCCGCTTCTTCATCCAGGGGTCGGGAGGCGAGTTCTGCGTAGTAGCCTTCGGCCTGGTGCCATTTCCAGTCGAACACCTCCTCCGCCGAGGCGGGAAGGTCGGCGAAAGCGGAATTTTCAGTCATGGGTCCGTTCACCTCGTTTTCTTTCGTACGCACCGATCTGAAGAACGGCAGAGCGAAGCAGCTTGGGCGCGACGTTCAGCGAATAGCCCAGTTCCAGTCGCTCGGTCATCTTGTGGGCGTCCTTCCCGGAAGGTCCGATGTTGAGCGCGGGGATGTCGAGTTTCAGAAGGTCCTCCACGGGAAGGTCGTAGAGCGTTCCCCAGCCGGGCAGGTTGGATCGCAGGGCTTCCAGGTCCGCGGGGTTTCCCTGGAACCCCAGGTAGCTCAGGTCGGAGACCCCGCCGAAATGTTCGTTTTCGTGAAGGGTTTCTCCGAACGTTTCCTTGGCTTCTGCAACGACAGCCTCTCCGACGCGGGCGAAAAACCGCTCTTTTTCCGTGGCCCGGAAATTGGTCCGGTAGGGGTAGAAGGGAGGCATAAAGCCAGTCACCGCAAGAGGGCCCTTTTCCCCGGAGATCGTCAGGACCTCGTTCACCAGGGCGATGCCTTTTTCCCGTTCGTCCATCGAGGCGGGCAGGCTGGAGAGGAAAGCCGCCAGGTGCGTGTCCAGGGACGCCCCGAAGGTCTTCCTGGCCGATTCGAGGAGGTTCGAGAATCGAAGCACCCGGCCCGTTGGTGTCGAAGGCCAACCCGGCAGCTTCGCCCGTTCTGCATAGGTCCGCTTGCACCGGTCCAGGTGCTCGGCGGTTTTCCGGAGGGCGGTTGCTGCGGCTTCATCGATCCGCTGAAGCAGGGTTTCAGGCGTGTGGCAGGTGGTGATGAGGCTGTAGTAGGCGCAGGCCCGTTCCGGTAAGGTGATGGAATAGGCTTCCCGGAGATCCTTCTGCTTCAGGCAGGCCATCGGAGGATAGTGCTCGGCGGTGCCGATGTCCGCCAGGTCGGGGTTTCCTTCCAGGAGGAGGTTCAGGTGAGCCATCACCAGGTTGGCATTGATCCCGTCAAAGTATTCGGAACCGTGGGCCTCTTTTCCCATGACCAGGACGAAGGGCATGATCTTGCCCACGGCGCCGAAGGACACCACGCGCCCGTTTCCGCCGATGTAACCGGGATCCGAGGGCTCCACCATGATGCAGCCCAGCAGGTCCAGCCCCTCCTCCTGGACGTCGGCCAGGGTGCTGACCGCGGCCCGCATCCCGGCGGAATTGTTTTCTTCGTCCGGAACGGCCACCAGCATGAGGTTCACGCCGAAGGCACCCGGGTTCTCGGAAGCCTCTGCCAGCAGGCACATGGCCATCGCCAGGCCGAATTTCATGTCCATGACCCCACGACCGAACAGGTAGTTGCCCGACTCGAGGTCCCGGCGGGCTTCGTCGGGGAGAGGCATGTCCTTCATGCGGCACGTGCATGCCTCGGGATCCAGGGCGACATCCTTCAGGGGGCCGTAGACTTCGATATCGACGACGTCGAAATGGCCTTCCAGGATGACGGTCCGGTTTGTGGGCGGTTCTGCCCGGACCAGCGCCACGACCGCTTCGCTGCCGTGGGGGCTTCCGGGAACCGGGACCCGGCGGAGGTCTTCGGGGTGCTTCCTGAACGCGGAAAGCGCCGAAAGGTGTTCGCAGATCCGTTCCGCGCATAGCCTCTCTCCCGGCGTGGCGGAGAAGCTCGGGATTTTCACCAGGTCGAGCATGAGGCTGTAAATCGAATCAGGGGTATTCCTGAGTGTCACACGCATCCCTCCTTGCTTTTTATCTGGGCTCGTTCCCGGAAACGGGGTCACTCTTTTTCCCTCTGGCCGGTCTATCACCGGTTCCGGCTGAGGACGATTACCGCGACGCCGCAGAGGATGGCACCGACGGCCGCAATTTCGGTCCGGGAAACCTGTTCCCCCGCCAGCAGGACCCCGAGTCCCAGGGCGATGGCCGGGTTGATGTACGTGTAGCTCGTCGCCAGGGCGGGGCGAACGTTCTGGAGGAGGTAGGTGTAAGCCCCGAACGCGATGGCCGAACCCGCGATCGCGAAATAGAGCAGTGCCAAGGTCGGCCTGAGAGGCGGGATTCCTGTCAGGCGTTCTCCCATCAGGTACCCGATGGGGATCATCACCAGTCCCCCTGCCAGCATTTCTGAGGCGGCCGCCATGAGTCCCTTCGGAAGGGGAAGGCGGCGGCTCAGGATGGAACCGAGCGCCCAGGTGACGGCACTCGTGAGCAAAAGGACAGCCCCCAGGGGTTCCGCGCGAAGTTCTCCCTTCAGATTCAGGAGCAGGACCCCGGCAAACCCGATGGCGATCCCGGTCCATTCCATCCGGCTCGGCCATTGGCCGAAAAGGCCGGAAAAGAGGGCGGTCCAGATCGGAACGGTGGCGATGCCGACTGCGGCCAATCCCGATCCGATCGAAAGCTGGGCGTAGGCAAGAGCCCCACCTCCGCCCACCATCAGCAGCAAGCCCTCGAGGAGGGCGAACCCCCACTCCCGGAGGGTCGGTGGCCGATATCCCCTTGCCGTCAGAACGGCAAAAAGCAGGGATCCCCCGACCAGGAAACGGCAGGACATGAAGAAAAACGGGGGGAACCCTTCAAGCCCGATGCGGATGGCCAAAAACCCCGATCCCCAGAAGACGAGCAGGGAAAGGAAGGCGAAAAGGGCCAGGCGGGGCTTTCGCATCGGAGGTGGCCCTACCGGAGAAAGAGCCAGTAGATCAGTCCGTGAATCACGCCGGATAGCACCCCCGCCAAGCCGAGTCCCCGGTGAGCCTCATCGCGGACTGGGGGCTCATGTGTTTCCTGAGTGCCGATCCCCAGAAGCCGCTGGCGGCTGCGGTCATCAGGAAAAAGACGGCCGCCGCCCCGGAGATGCGGAACAGCGCGTAGAGATTGTCCATGGTTTTCCCTCCTTGCAAGGTCCGGTCCTGTCAGGGATTACCGGGGAAGCGGAGCTCCAGAAGCCAGATTTCCGGGGGTGCGCTGGTTCGCATGGGTGGGCCCCAGGTGCCGACACCGCTCGAAACGAGCACGGTCGTCCTTCCCAGGGTCTTCCAGCCCTGGCTCACCTCGAACAGGTGTCTTGTCACCAGGTTGAACGGGAAGAGCTGGCCGTTGTGCGTGTGGCCGGACAGTTGCAGGTCGACCCCGGCCGATTCCGCTTCCCTCAGGTCCCGCGGCTGGTGGTCCAGGAGGAGGACGGGCAAGCCTTCCGGTATTCCCGACAGGATTTCTTTCAACGGAAGGCGTCTTTCGCCAAATCGCCCCGCGGTCCGGTCTTTCCTTCCCGCGATCACAAGCCTGCCCTCGATCGTAACGGCTTCGTCCCGGAGCACGCGGACCCCCGCGCTCTCCAGGTAGGATACCGCTTCTTCCTCTCCGGCGTAATACTCGTGGTTCCCCGTCACCGCAAAGCACCCGAGGCGCGGGCAAAGCTGCCCCAGGGCTTCGGCCATCTTTTCCTCCGCCAGCCTCGAAACGTCCTCGTCCACGGTGTCGCCCCCGAGAAGAACGATGTCGGGATTCAGAGCGTTGACCCGTTTCACCAGGTCCCGGACTCGCCCGTTGCCGACGAGGGGGCCCATGTGGAGGTCCGAGAAGAACACCACGCGCAGCGGGGCCCCGGTGCCCCGCGCGAGCTCGACCTTTGCTTCCCTCTCCCGGGGGAAAAGGGAATTGACGGTTCCCGCAATGACGACCAGCGTCGTTGCGAGGGCGACGAAAAGCAGCACGCACCTCCGTAGGGGAAGGGGCACCGTTCCCCTGTGCCCGAAAAAGGGCATCGAGGGAAACGCCTTTCCAGCCAAAAGGGCGAGATCGCACCCGAGGAAAAGAAAGAGTGAGGTGGCCATCACCCCCAGGTAGAAGGAACCCGTCACGACGAGGAACCTTGAAAAGCCGGTCCAAGGGAGGACCCGCTCGGCGATCCTTCCGGCTGGGAAGGCCAATACCCAGAGCAAAAGGATGCCCCGCAGGAACGCGCCGGACCGCCCGAGGCCTGCCAGGCCCTGGAAGGCCCGGTGCAGGATGTATGCATTGGAGAGGGCGTACACCGCGAGGGCGATCGAAAGGAAACGGACAAAGACGGTCATGTCAGGGGTTCCCTTTCTTCCTGTAGGTTTCCCACTCGGAGAGGAAAACGCCCGCCAGGATCAGGACGCCTCCGGCGGCGAACTGGAGGCTCCAGCTGTCGAGTCCCATGGCGATGGAGACAAGGTAGCCGAAAGGGCTCTCCATCGCCAGGAGGATGGCGGCATGGGTTTCCGGGGCATGACGCTGGGCAAGGCTTTGGACCACGAAGGCGAAAACCGTCGGGCCCGCGGCCAGGAAGAGGATCCCTTTCCAGGAAGCCGCCAGTGCCGGCTGAGACGGAAAGGGCTCGAGGAGAAGCGCGAGGGGCAGGAGGCAGGCGCAGGTGACGAGCATCTGGACCGCGGCCAGGGCGATGGGATCCATGCGCCTGGCACAGTAGCCCACCAGGATCACCTGGATGGCGACCAGAAGTGCCAGGACCAGGGAAAGGGCGTCACCTAAGTTCAGGGAGATGTTCGGGGAAAAAGCCATCACCAGGAGTCCGGCCGTGGTGACCGAGGCTGCCGCGGCGGAGATCCACCCGGGCCATTTCCGGTAGATCAGGGCCATGAGAAAGGGAACCATGACGACGTTCGTCCCCACGATAAAGGCCTGCTTCCCTCCAGTGGTGTAAACCAGCCCGAAAATATGAAGGACGTAGGTGGCAGCAAGCACGAGCCCGACTCCCGCGGCCTGGAGGAACTGCCTGCGGTCCAGCAGTTTCAGCCTCGTCCCGAACAGGATCGCCAGCATGGCCGATGTCGCCGAAAAACGGAGGGCGAGAAGCCACAGGGGGCTGATCTGTTCGAGAAGGGCGTCACTGACGGGATAGCCGACACCCCAGAGGGCGGCGACAAACAGCATGCCGGCATCGGCAATCAGGATCCTTGTTCGGGCTGCCGTCACACCTATTCCCCCGATCCTGGAACCGCGCGAACAAGTATACCATGAAGCGAGGAGCCGCAACGGAGAGAGGGAGGGGAGGCCTTTTCGGAATGGCCTCCCCTCTTCCCTTTCAGTGGGTTTCGCCGATCCTGCAGGTCCCTTCCAGGATCCGGTCCCAGGCAGCGTTTCCCTCCTGGACGTACTGTTCGTAAGGGATCAGCGGCCTGTCGAGGAGGTCCGCGGTGTCCGGGGAGAGGGTCCCGTTTTTCATGATTTCCGTCCCTGCGGTTCTCAGCAGGTCCAGGTAGGGACCCAACGCCTCTGGGTGGGACATTTCTCCGAGCCGGCCGAAAAGGTCGGCCTCTCCCCTGTAGATCTCCGCGGCGATCCGGTTGCCGAACCGCGACGAGAGTTCCCGGAAGGTGCGGCTCATTGCCTGGAAGTGGTACTGTTCGGGGAAGCTGCACGTGGAAAGGATGATCCAGTCGGGGATCCTCGCTCTCCGGGCCGGCATCGTTCCCTGACCCTGCCGGGCCTGGAAGCGGCTGTCGACGAGAGGCAGCCACCGTTCGAGGAAGATCTTCAGGATCCCGGACATGGAATCCATGATCAGGGGAGTGGCAAACAGGACGGTATCGGCTCCCAGCGCCTTTTCCAGCAGGGCCGGCCCGTCGTCCTTCCGCGCGCACTCTCCCCCGAGGTTCGGAACGCGGCAGCTCATGCACTCGTCGCAAGGGAGGATCGAGTGTTCGGCCAGAAAGACCGTTTCCGTTTCGGCTCCGGCCCTTCGGGCTCCTTCCAGGAAGGCATCGACCAGGATCTGGGTTCGGCTCGTTCTCCCCTTGGGGCTTCCGTTGAACGCCACGATCCGCGTCATGGCTAGAACTCCCATTCGAATTCCCCGACGCCTGCAGAGAGGATCCTTGCCTTCAGATCCGCCATGTAGGCTTCCAGCGCTTCGTGAGTGCGCCCCTCGACACGAGCCACGATGACCGGCTGGGTGTTGCTCGCCCTGACCAGCCCCCACCCCTGGGGGTAAAGGATCCGGACCCCGTCTACCGTAATGGCGTCGTATTCTTTCAGGGCCGCATCCTTGATGGATTCGATGACCCCGAACTTGATCTCGTCGGGACAGTTGATCCTCGTTTCGGCCGTGCTGTAATAGCGGGGAATGGGGGCGACGAGTTCGGATAGCGACTTGTCCGTGTTGGAGAGGATGCGCATCAGCCGTCCTGCCGCGTAGAAAGAATCGTCGAATCCGAAGAACTCGTCTGCGAAGAACATGTGCCCGGAAACCTCTCCGGCGAACAGCGCCCCGATTTCTCTCATCTTGGCTTTAATGAGGGAATGCCCGGCTTTCCAGAACACCGGTTTGCCCCCCAGTCGCAGGATTTCGTCCACAAGAGCCTGGGAGGATTTGACCTCCACGATGGCTTCGGCGCCGGGATGCTTTGGCAGGATCTCCTGCCAGTACAGGGCCATGAGGATGTCGCCCCAGATGACTTCTCCTGTTTCGTCGACCACGCCCAGCCTGTCGGCGTCGCCGTCGAAGCCGATACCGAGGTCGGCGCCCGTTTCCCGGACCGTCCGGATCAGGTCTACGAGGTTTTCCCTCTTGACCGGGTCAGGATGGTGGTTGGGGAACCGTCCGTCAGGGGTGGCGTACAGCAGGACGTAATCGACACCCAGCTGTCTCAGGAAGGGTTCGATAAACAGGGAGGCGGTCCCGTTTCCTGCATCGGCGACGACCTTGAGCCGGCGGGGGCCCAGTTTCAGGCGCTGGGCCAGCATGTCGAGGTAGGCGGGCTTCATGTCGGCGTGGCTAACCGACCCGGCTTTCGGGGAGATCGTGAAACCGTCGTTTTGGATGATGGAAAGGACTTCCTGGATTTCCGGGCCGTAGAGGGTGGCCTTGCCGAGAGCCAGCTTCAGCCCGTTGAATTCCTTGGGGTTGTGGCTTCCGGTCACCATGACCCCTCCGCCCACGCCCTCGGAGTAGAGGCTGTAGTAAAAAGTCGGGGTCATCACGGTCCCGATGTCGATGACGTCAAGCCCCGCTGCGTTCAGTCCCCAGGCGATGTCGGCCATGATCCGGGGCGACGAGGCTCGGACATCGCCGCCCAACGTGGCGAGCCTCACCCCGTTTTTCCAGAGGATCGTCCCGAAAGCGTGCCCGATGGCCCGCACGTTTTTCGTGTTCAGTTCCTCTTCCGCCAGTCCGCGAATGTCGTATTCCCTGAAGATGTGCGCCGGAATGTCCATGGCTGTTTCCTCCTTTTTGGTGAAAAGCGCATGTCGATCTTTCGCCCTGCCGCGCGGTTCTGTCTCTGGTCCTATTTTACCGAAAGTTCACCTTTCGCGCATCGATTTTTTTCTTCAGCCGTTCAATTCTGTGAAGCCAAGCTTGCCTTTCCTGGAGCCAGGAGGAGCCGTGGAGGCCTCTTCGGGAATCCAGGTGTCGAAGCCCTTCCTCGGCCCTGGAGAGAGCCTCTTCCAGCCGGTTCAGCCGGTGCTCGTAAGCCTTTGCCAACTCCTCCAGGACGGTCAGGGAAGGGCGGCAGGTCACCCTGGACTGCTCCCAGAGTTCCACCGCCGTTTCCCACCGTCTTTCGGCTTTCGCCCGCGAAGCCAGGCGCAGCAGCGCCTCCCCCCTGCTTTCGGGGGCATCCAGGGCATTCTTCCAGAAGGTCACCGCCAGTTCCCATTCCCCGCGTGCGGCCCAAAGATCCCCTGCAAGCAGGGTTTCCTGGCCCCGGCTGATTTCTCCCGCCACGATCCGTCCGACGTGCGCCTTGAGTGCCGCGAGGGAGAGGATGTCCAGCCGGTTGTGAAGGAAGACCCCGGTCAGGGGGGCCGCGTCCTTTGTATGCAGGAAATCCGCGTAGAGCGACGGGATTTGCCAGCCGGGGACATCCTCAGTCTCCCTAAGGACTCCCAGGACGGAGCGTTCCACCTCCCCGAGCCTGCAGGAAGGCAGGCTGCACCTCCAAAGGCTCCGGGCGATCCAGAGCAGGTCCAGGTGCGCGCTTCCAGGACGGAACGGGGTTCTCCGGGCCAGGATCGCCCGCGTCTGCAGCAGCGGCAAATCGAACCGCCGGCCGTTGTAGGTGACGAAACCCGCTTGTCGGGGAACGAGCCGGTCCACGGTTTCAAGCCATTCCGCTTCCCTTGACGGACTTGCAAGGAAAACCTGCCGGACGACCAGCGCTTGCCCTTCCAGGGTCCCGATTCCCGCGAGGAACGCATAGGTTCCCGTGCCTCCCGCCAAACCGGTTGTTTCGAGGTCCAGGAAACAGGGCGGGTCGGTTCCTCCCCAGGGGGAAAGCCGTTCGGCGGCGAGGGAAAGACCGGCCAGGCCGACTTCGCCGTATGGCTCTTCAAGGGGGTGGGAGGTTTCCAGGACAAAGACTCCTGGGGCTGTCCACGCCCCACCCTCGGGAAGGTTGCAAACGCCCTCCGGTCCGGGGATTTTTCCGGCCGGCGCGTTTGAACCCAGCATCCGCCTCAGTCTCGACATCCGGTCGTTCAAGCGGTCATCCCCCTCAGGGAGGACAGCAGGGCCCGGGTGGCTTCCTTGGAACCGATCTGCGAACCCAGTGCCCCCACGCATGCGGGGCAACCCTTTTCGCACGGGCAGGAAACGAGGGCCTCCCACGCGGAGTCCAGCAGTTCCTTCCGCAGGGTGAACGCGGCTTCGGCCAGCCCGACGCCCCCCGGGAAATTGTCGGCCAGGTAAAGGGTTGGCCTTTCAAAGTGGGGATCCCTCACCATGCCGTGAACCTGGAGGTCCCCCCGGTCGCACATCAAAAAGAGCGGGGCCGTGGCCCGAAGGAGATGGGCCAGTCCCGCGAGGGCGGAACTCTTCCTGTCGGGATCCCAGTTTCCCCAGGGCAGGCTGTCCGGAAGCGTCAGCCAGGCCCCGGTGGTGTGCATCTGTTCCTCGTCCAGGTGGATGTGGCCGTACCCCACGTTTTCCTGGGTGGAGAGGCGGATTTTCTTGTAGACCGTCGGTCGCGAGGCAAAGAGCACTTCTCCCCATCCCCACGGTTCCGAACGGTCGAATTCCTCGAGGACCTCCAGGCGGACGGCCAGGTCCGCATCCGTGTAGTATTCCGCTTCCACCGGTCTGACGAGCGCTCTCATGCCTTTGAAATCCAGCTCCTGGACCTGGTATGCCTTCGCCCCGTGGAAATAGATGGCCTCGGGGTGGACCAGCATGGGAGCGCTGGGACGGTCCACTTCTCCCACCACAGTGTGGCGGGCCGGGTCCGAAATATCGATGATCACGACGTTCTCGCTGGTGGCGCTCCGGAGGGAGAACCCTTCCGCCGGGAAAGAATCCGCCTGCCAGTGGTAGCGGCCCTCCGCCCGGTGGAGCACGCGCTGTTCCTCAAGGTATTCCAGGATTTCGGAGATGTCCGCCTTTCCGAACCGGTCCCCGGTCCGGAAAGGGAGTTCGAAAGCGGCGCACTTCACGTGGTTCACCAGGATGTAGAGGTTGTCCGGGTTCACGCGGGCTCGCTCCGGAGAAGCGCCGAAGAAATAGGACGGTTGGGATGCCAAAAACTGGTCCAGGGCGAAAGAGGAGGCCACCAGCACCGCTGCCGAGGTTCCCTGCCGCCTTCCCGCGCGGCCCATCTGCTGCCAGGCCGAGGCGATGCTCCCCGGGTAGCCGTGCAGGACCGCCAGCTCGAGGGAACCGATGTCGATTCCCAGTTCCAGTGCGTTCGTGCTGACGACGCCCCGGATCTGGCCTCCCCGGAGCCCTTTCTCGATGGCCCTGCGCTCGTTGGGGAGGTATCCGCCCCGGTAGCCCGCAACCTGGTTCGATGGGAGGGCCCTAGCCTGGAGGTTCGTCCGGATGCGGTGCAGGAGCAGTTCCACGTTCGTCCGCGAACGGGTGAACACGATCGTGCTGATCTCGTTGGCCAAAGCTTCTGTGGCGATGGCGGCGGTTTCGTCGAGGGAGGACCCACGGATTCCCATGGACCGGTTCACGAGAGGCGGGTTCTGGATCAGGACGTGCTTCTCGTCCCTCGGGGCGCCGTTTCTCGTGACCAGCACCACGGGTTCCTCCAGCAGGGCTTCCGCCAGTTCCCTGGGGTTGGAGATGGTGGCGGAACAGCAGATGAAGGTCGGGCTGGAGCCGTAGAAGGCGCAGATTCGCTTCAGCCTGCGGATGACGTTCGCAAGGTGGGAACCGAAAACGCCCCTGTAGCCGTGCATCTCGTCCAGGACGACGTACCGGAGGTTCTCGAAAAGCTTGACCCACTTCGTGTGGTGGGGAAGGATCCCCGTGTGGAGCATGTCGGGGTTCGTGATCACGACGTGGCCTGCCGTCCGGACTTTTGTCCGGGCGCTGGGAGCCGTGTCCCCGTCGTAGGTGAAGCAGGCGATGTCGGCTTCCACGCCCTCAAGCAGCGCAGTGAGTTCCGCCAGCTGGTCCTGGCTCAGGGCTTTCGTCGGAAAAAGGTAGAGCGCCCGGGAAGCGGGGTCCTCCAGGATCGACTGGACGACCGGAACGTTGTAGCAAAGGGTTTTGCCCGAGGCCGTCGGGGTAACGACCACCACGCTCTTTTTCCGTAGCGCCGCGTCGATGGCTTCTGCTTGGTGAAGGTACGGGCGCTCGATCCCCCGAAGGGCGAGGGCGTTCGTTAGCCGGGCGTCGAGGGCAGGCCAAGTCCCGAAGGCGGCGGCCTGGGACGGGAAGGTTCGCCACACGGACACCTCGCCGGGACGGGATTCGATCCATTTCAGCAGTTCCTCGATTCTTTTCCGGGGTTTGCGAAGCATGGCCAGGATCACCTCTTCCCCTAGTCTACCGCAACGTGGGGTAGAATAATCGTTGGCGGAGTGACCCTGGAACGGCGGTGAATTCTTTGCACGGAATCAAGATCGTGGCTCCCCTGGTCCTGGTGATGGCGATGGGATGGATCGCCCGGAGGAAGGGACTTCTCCGGGAAGACAGCGTTTCCCGACTGAACGACCTTTTGTACTGGATCGGCCTCCCGGCCCTGCTTTTCCGGTCCACCCTGTCGGTGGGGAAGGATGCCTTTTCCTCGCCGAACCTTTTCCTCGCCGTCCACCTGTCCTTTCTCGTAACCCCGGCGATTGCCTGGCTGCTGGCTTCCCTTTACCAGGGGGACTTCCGCCGCCGGGCCGTTTCGGTCCTCGTTTCGGTTCGCTCGAACAACGTCTACATGGGGATCCCCGCAGTTACCCTGGCGATGGGAGAAGCAGGGGAAAAGGCCTTGGGGCTTTTTTTCGCCGTCTGCATGGTGGGGTACCACCTCATCACCCTGACTTGGGCCCAGGTTGCCGTCTCGGGAGGAATCAGCAGGGATTCCCTGCGAAAAACCCTCGTCGGGCTTTCCAGAAACCCGCTGCTTCTGTCCTGCATTGCCGGAGTCACACTCGCCGTTATCGGGGTCGGATCGCTTCCCGAAGTCCTGGACGAGGCACTGAAGATCACCGGGGGCATGGCCAGCGGCGTGGCGTTGATCGCCCTGGGCGCCTCCCTGGAGGTCGAACGCCTTCTCAGGGGTTTCACGCGGACCTGGGCAGACGTCCTGGTCCGCCTTTTCCTTTCACCGGCTCTCGTCTGGCTGGCATTTTGGGTCTGGCCGGTGGACCGTACCGTCCTTCAGGCTGTCGTCCTGGTGTCCGCCATGCCGGCCGCCGTGAACAACTTCGTGATCGCCGATTCCATGGGAATGGACTCCGATTACGCTGCGGAGGTCATCCTAGCCAGCACCCTTTTCTCCGTGGTTTCCATCCCCGCCTGGGTCTTTCTTCTCGGAATCGCCCGCTAGGGAGCGGCCCAATCCGATACACCCCTCACCGCAGGATTGCCGGGCCGCCTTACTCCTCCCAGTTCGTGATGTCCCGGTTCTTTCCTTCGCCACCCTCGACTCCGTCGGGGCCGTAGGAGAGTATGTCCGTTTCCCCGTGCTCTCCGGGTGAGCGGTAGATATAGGGGCGCCCCCATGGGTCCAGGGGGATTTTCTTCATATAGCCACCGTCGCGGTAATTCAGCGGTTCGGGGATCCCGGAGGGTTTTGCAACCAGGGCCTCCAGGCCCTGTTCCGTGGTGGGATAAAACCCGTTGTCGAGCTTGTAGAGTTCCAGGGCCTGTTCGATCGACCGGATCTGGACGAGAGCCGCGGTGCGCTTCGCTTCTTCGCCCCGGCCCACGACCCGCGGGACGACCAGCGTGGCCAGAAGACCTAGAATGACCACGACGACGAGGATTTCAACGAGTGTGAAGCCGCTTCGCCGTTTTTCCTTCACGAAAAGGACCTCCTTATCTGGATTTTCACTTGGTCAGCGGATGAGGGACGACAGGTCGAAGATGGGCAGGAGGATGGCAACCACGACAAATCCCACGATGACTCCCAGTGCGAGGACCATCGCGGGTTCGACGAGGTCGGCCAGTCGGGCCATCTGGCTTTCGGCGATTTCCCAGCTGTTGTCCGCCACCTGCTGCAGGGCGTCGGACAGCTCCCCCCCGGCTTCCCCGACCTGGATGATGTAGACGGCGTCTTCCGGGAAAGATCCTTCTTCCTGCAGGGCCTGCCCGAACCGATACCCCTTTCGGATCCTCTCGGATGCCGATTCCCAGCGCCCGGGAGACGGATCCATGGGTGCGACCATCGAAAGGGCCTGCAGCAGCGGAATGCCGCAATCCAGGAGCGTCGCCAGGTGGGAAAAGACCAAAGAAAGGGTGATTCGCTCCCGGAGTCCCTTTAGGGGGAGCCTCGGCAAAAGGGTGCCCTTTCTTCGCTGCCAGAGTAAGAGCGCCAGGAGAAAGACCAGAAGAGGGATTCCTGCAGTTTTCAAGGCCGAGGAAAGCCAGAGCAGAACCCTTGTGGGCAAAGGAAGGCTTTCCCCCATGTCCGCAAAGAGGGCGGCAAGCTTCGGGACGACGTAGGCCAAGAGGAAGGCGACCACGGCCGTTCCGACCGCCGCCATGACGAGGGGGTAGGTGAGAGCGCTCCGGACCCGCCTGCGCAGTCCGATCTCGAGTCGGTAAAGGCGAGCGGCACGGTCAAGGACCTGCTGGAGGGAACCGCTCCGTTCGCCGGATTCCACCATTCCGACCAAATCCTCCCTGAATTGGCCGGATTCCCGCATCGCGGCTCCCAGGCTCTTTCCCGCCTCGACTTCCTTTTTGAGGCTTCCGTAAAGCTCCCGCAGGGACTCCCGGGGCGACTGCTTTCCAAGGAGTACCAGGACGTGGCTCAGGGTAAGCCCGCTTCTCAGGTAGCCTGCGAGGCTCCTGCAGAAGAGCAGGGTGTCTTCGAGCGGGACTTGTTTTCGGCTTTTGCGGGAAAGCTTTTCCTGGCCTGCCAGGCCCCGGATCTCGACGGGGACCAGGCCCTCCCTTCCGAGTGCCTGCACCGCGGAGGCCTCGTTGGGTCCTTCCACTTCTCCCGCCAGGAGCTTCCCCTGGGGATCGTAGGCGGTGTACCGGTATCGCGGCATGCGATCAGGCCTCCCCGACAGCCCTCACCAGTTCCTCTGGCGTGGTGAGGCCCTGCCGGACCCTTTTCAGCCCAGTTTCCCAAAGGGTTTTGAATCCGTTTTCCCTGGCGAGCTCCCGGATCCTCGAAGAGGTTGCGCCCTTCGAGACGGCCTCGCGCAAGGTGTCGTCCATCACCAAAACCTCGTATAGTCCGAAGCGGCCGTAATATCCCGTCCCAAGGCAGCGTTCGCAACCGGCGCCCCTCTGAACGGTCTCGATCCCGGCTTTCCGGAATGGCGGCGGGGCTTCCGCAGCCGTGGCGCAGGACGGGCAGACCTTTCGGACCAGCCTTTGGGCGACGACACCGAGAAGGGATCCCGCAACGAGGTACGGTTCGACTCCCATGTCCGCGAGCCTGACGACAGCGCTGGGAGCATCGTTTGTATGGAGGGTCGAGAGGACGAGGTGCCCTGTCAGGGAGGCCTGGACGCCCATGTGGGCGGTCTCGAAATCCCGCATTTCTCCCACCATGATGATGTCGGGGTCCTGCCGAAGGATCGCCCTCAGGGCGGAAGCGAAAGTCACGCCCGCCTTTTCGTTTACCTGGATCTGCCCGACGCCTGGAAGGTCGTATTCGATGGGGTCTTCCACGGTGATGATGTTCACCTCGGGGCGTGCGAGCTTCTGCAGGATGGCGTAAAGGGTCGTCGTCTTCCCGGAACCCGTTGGGCCCGTCAGCAGGATCATCCCGTAGGGCCGGGAAACCATTTCTTCCAGGGCTGATCGGGCCTTGCCCGGCATTCCCAGCTCGTCCAGGGCCAGGAGGCCCTGCCTCTTGTCCAGGAGACGGAGGGCCAGCCGCTCGCCGTGGCGCGTGGGAACCGATCCGACGCGGATATCCACCGAACGGCCTCCCACCGAGATTCCGATCCGCCCGTCCTGGGGGACGAATCGTTCCGAGATGTCCATTCGGGCCATGACCTTGATCCGGCTTGTCAAGGGGGCCTGGTGGGTTTTCGGCAGGCTCAGCTTGTCGTGCAGGACCCCGTCCACGCGGAAGCGGATTTCACATCGGTCCTCGAAGGGCTCGACATGGATGTCCGTTGCCCGCTCTTTCACGGCTTCAAAAAGCAGGCTGTTCACGAGCCGGATCACCGGGGCGGAGACCGAATCGCTCTGGATGTCCTCGCGGGCCACCGCATCGAGATCCGCCACCCCTTCGATCNCTTCCAGGTCGTCCGACGCGATCCTGCTTCGCAGGCTGTAAAGGCGGTCAAACAGGGCGTTCATGGAACCGGCGTCGATGATTTCGATGCGGGTTTCCCCCTCGAAGACCCGGGAAAGAAGCTGTGCGTTGCCGTACGTTTCCAGGGAAGAGACTGCGAGCAAAAGGCCGTTCTCGTCCCGCCGCAGCGGAAGGACCCCGGCTCCCCGGAGGGCATCGAGGCTCAGGCTTTCCGGGATGAGAGACAGGATTTCCTCGGGGTTGAAGCCCGCTTCGGTCACTGGTTTTTCACTCCCTGCCGGTAGAGGGCGTCGTTTTTCTGCTTGTAGGTCCGTTCCATTTCGGTCAGCTGGGTTTCCACGTCGTCGGAGGCGTTGGCAAGGTCTTTCGTCAGGAGGCTCGCCTCTTCCGGGGTCTCGAGAATCTGGGGGGTCAGGAAGATCAGCAGGTCGACCTTCTCTCGAGATTTCGCCACGCTCTTGAAGAAGTCCCCGAGGATGGGGATGTAGGACAGGATCGGGACCCGGGACTTGACGGACTTGTCGGATTCCTTAATGAGGCCCCCCAGGACGATGGTCTGCCCGTCCCCGACGGTGACGTTGCTTTTGATCTGGCGCTTGGAGGTGGTGGGCGTGTTTACCGTCATGGGGGTGAGGACGTCCTCCACCGTCTGGTCGATCTCCAGGGCCACCAGGTTGCCGCTTCGCACGTGGGGGGTCACCTTCAGGATGAGGCCCGTGTCCTTGTAGTCGTAGCTGTTCTGCACGGCACTCGGGTTCGAGGTGTCCGCCAGTTTCGATTTCAGCTGCGGGATGACCTGGCCGACCTGCAGCTCGCTTTCCATGTTGTCGGTGCAAAGAAGCCGCGGCATGGACAGGACGTTGATGGCGTCATACTTTTTCAGCATGTTGATCGTGGCGTAAATGAGGGATTTTCCCTCGTATTTCGTGGTGGTGATCAGGTTGCCTTTCTGGCCGTATCCCTCGATGAATTCCGGAATTTCGCGTCCAAGGATGTTCTTAGGCATGCTGGGTTCCCTCCTCCAGGAGACCTGCCCGGGTGAGAGTGAAAAGCGCCCGCTTCACCACGGGGGCATCCACCATACGCCCGTCCACCTGAACGGCACCCAGTCCGCGTTCGGCGGCTTCCTTCGCAGCCGCGACGATTTTCCGGGCCCTCTCGATTTCCTGCTCGGTCGGGGTGAAGACCTCGTGGATGATCGGGATCTGGTTCGGGTGGATCACGCTCTTTCCGTCAAAACCGAGCTGCTTGATGAACTCGGTTTCCCGCTTCAGTCCCTCGTCGTCGGTGATCCGGGGGAAGACCGTGTCCAGCGCGTCGACCCCGGCCGCGCGGGCTGCCACGATCACCGATTTGCGAATCCCTTCCAGCTCGGTCCCCTCGGGAGAGCGGTTGGTCCTCAGGTCCGCCGTCAGGTCCTCTCCGCCCGGGATGACTGCCGCTACCCGCGGGGAGGCGGTGGCGATGTCGTAGGTGTTGAAGATCCCCTTCGCGGTTTCGAGCAGGCAGAAGATCTTCGTCCGACCCACCGGGATTCCCGCTTTCTCCTCGATCTCGGAGAGAGCTTCGTCGAGCCGTTTCACGGTGGCGGCGTCGTCCACCTTCGGTACACGGACGCCGTCCAGCCTGCCCAGGGGGACCAGCGCTTCAAGGTCCTCCTGCCAGTATTCGGTATCCAGCCCGTTGATCCGGACCGTAACCTCGCAGGAACCGAACTCCCCGCGCTTCAGGACGTCCCTCACGAGGATACGGGCCGCGTCCTTTTCGCGGACCGCGACGGCATCTTCCAGGTCCAGGATCAGTCCGTCGGGTGCGAAAAGGTGTCCCCGCATCAGCATGTTGGGATTGTTGCCCGGAAGGTAGAGCATCGTCCTGCGCAGCCTCATGCCTGATCCCCCCCTTCCTTCAGCCTGGCGACGGCAGCTTCGACCCGGGCCTTCAGGACGAGGTCCAGGGCCCCGTTGTCCTGGACGCTGACGGTCAGGTCCCGGATCCCGAGCGTTTCCAGCGTTTCGCGGACGGCCTTTTCCATGGCCCTGGAGAACCTGGCCACGCTCGCCCCGGCCAGGTTCAGGGAAATCCCCTTTCCCGGCTCTGCTTCGGAAACCGTGACAAGGCAGTCCATGGACTCCACGGTTCCGGCCTGTGCGGTTTTCATGGTTGCAACCTCCTTCGCGTTTTCGTTCTTCGATGCGAAAGGGGCCCACCGCGGCGCAGTGGGCCCCCTGCGGGTCCGTGGGGCGGTTCCTAGTTGGGCAGGTGCTCCCAGGCGCACATCTCCTTGGCTTTCGCGGAGATCTCGGCGTCGTACTTGTCGTAGTCCGGGAGGAGCTTGCGGGCGATGGCGCGGGCCATGTCGAGGGTCGAGACGGCCTTCTTCTCCCAGTCAGGATCGCCGTTGTCGCGGAACACGTCGTAGGTCAGGTCCTTGCCTTCGACCAGGACGGCGCTGATGGCGGCCTCGAGCTTCCGGGCGGCCTCTTCGAGGCCGAGGTACTCGAGCATCATGGTGGCTGCGTTCAGCAGGCCGCAGGGGTTGATCTTGTACTGGTGGGCGTACTTCGGCACGGAACCGTGGCTGGGTTCGAACAGCGCGAAGTCCTTCCCGATGTTGCCGCTGGGTGCGAATCCCATGCCGCCCACGAGCTGGCTCGCCTCGTCGGAGAGGATGTCCCCGAACACGTTCGGCGTGACGATCACCTGGTAGTCCTGCGGGTTCTTGATCAGCCACATGGCGGTGGCGTCAGCGTTCTCGTCGATGGCCTGGATGTCGGGGTATTCCTTCGCCATGTTCAGGAAGATCTCCTTGAACATGCCGTCGGTGGCACGGATGACGTTGGCCTTCGTGGCGCAGACGACCTTGGTCCGGCCGGTCGCCTTGGCGTACTCGAAGGCGGCCCGGATGATTCGCTCGCAACCTTCCTTGGAGAAGACCTTCCAGGAGACGGCAACCTCTTCTTTGTCCTTGAACCGGGCCATGCCGGGATGCATGTCGAAGTGTTCCTTCGGGGTAGGCCTGAACTCAACGGCGGCGTAAAGGTCTTCGGTGTTCTCACGGAACATGACGATGTCGATCTTCGGGTCGCCCTTCAGGGGGCAGGAGATGCCCGGCATCGACTTCGCGGGGCGCAGGTTGATGTAAAGGTCGAACAGCTGGCGCATCTGCAGGATGGCGGACTTGAATCCCTTCACGCCGGCCTTGGAGGTGATGGCGGCCATGAGGGCGGCGTCGCTCTCGCGAAGGATCTGCTTCGTTTCTTCCGGCACCGTGTTGCGCCGCGGGTCGCCTTCGGGGTATTCCTGGCAGGATTTGGCCCACATGCACCAGCCCATGTCGGCCCGCACCCAGTCGATCGGCAGACCGAAGGCCTTGTCCATGGCCTGCAGGACGATCATGGCGCCTTCCATGACGTCGAAGCCGGCGTCGTCACCGGGGATGTAGGCGACCTTGTAGCGGGGCTTTGTCTCTTTCACTCTCAGAACGTTGCGGATATCCATACGGGTTTACCCTCCCTTGATTGTGTTTTTCGAGTCGGGTGCGGGAAACTTGCCCCGCGCCCGTTGTTACTTGGAGATTCCGAGGGATTTCTTCACGTGCGGGATCAGCCCGCCGTCCTCGATGAGTCCCCGGACGAATTCGGGGTAGGGCGGGAACTTGAAGACCTTCCCGTCGGCGGTCCGGATTTCGCTCGCATCGAAATCGACCTCTACCGTTTCCCCCGCGTTGATCGCGTCGACGGCCTCGGGGGAAACGATGATCGGAAGCCCCTCGTTCAGGCAGTTGCGGTAGTAGATCCGTGCGAAGCCCTTGGCGATGATGGCGCCGATGCCCCGCTCCTTCAGGCAGGTGACGGCCTGCTCCCGGCTGGAACCGCATCCCCAGTTCTTTCCTGCGACGATGATGTCCCCTGCCTGGGCGTTTTTCGTGAATTCCGGATCCAGGTCTTCCAGGGCGACCTTGGCCATCTCGGCGCGATCCTTGATCGTGTAGGTGTACTTCCCGGCGAAGATGACGTCCGTATTCACGTCATCCCCGTATTTCCAGACCTTTCCCTGGATTTTCATGGTTACAGCACCTCCCGCGGGTCGGCGATCTCGCCCTTCAGGGCGGAGGCGGCGACGGTCATGGGGCTCGCCAGGTAGATGAAGCTGTCCTTGTTCCCCATGCGTCCCTTGAAGTTGCGGTTGGCAGTCGAAATGCAGGCTTCACCCGGGGCGAGGATTCCCTCGTGGTTGCCCATGCAGGGGCCGCAGCCGGGGTTCGTGATGACGCACCCGGCGTCGAGGAAGATTTCGAGCAGGCCCTCGTCGAGCGCCTGGCGGTAGACCCTCCAGGATGCGGGGATCACGATGGTCCGGACGGCCACTTCCTTGCCTTTCAGGATGTCCGCGGCCAGGCGCAGGTCCTCGATCCGGGCGTTGGTGCAGCTGCCCAGGAAAGCCTGGTGGATCTTCGTTCCCTTCACTTCTTCGATGGGAGCGTAGTTATCGACGNTGTGAGGTTTCGCCACGCAGGGAACCAGTTCGCCGAGGTCGTAGGTCAGCTCCTTGGCGTAGACGGCATCCTCGTCTNCCCAGATCGCTTCCCACTCGTTCGTCTTTTCGATGCCCCTGATGGCGTCCAGGACCTTCTGGTCGGGCGGGCACACGGCGTTCTTCGCACCCATCTCGATCCCCATGTTGCAGAGGGTCATCCTCTCGGCGAGGGTCATCTCGGAAATCGCCGGGCCGTGGAACTCGACGGACATGTAGTCCGCGCCGTCGGCCTTGATGTCGCCGATGATCTTCAGGATCAGGTCCTTCGCGGACACGCCCTTGTTGAACTTGCCCTTCACCGTGATCTTCAGGGATTCGGGCACCCTGAACCAGATCTTGCCGGTGGCCCAGGCAGCCGCCATCTCGCTCCGGCCGATTCCCGTCGAGAAGGCCCCGTAGGCCCCGTAGGTGCACGTGTGGCTGTCGCTGCCGATGATGATGAGACCCGGCAAGGCGAAGCCCTCCTCGCACATCTTCTGGTGGCAGACGCCTCCCTTGCTGGTGACGTCGTAGAAGTGGGGGATGCCCTGTTCTTCCACGAATTCCCGGATCTCCTTGTGGTTGACGGCGTGTTCGTCGGTCGGTGCAGGGATCGCGTGGTCCAGGATGAAGACCAGGTGATCCGGCTTCCAGACCTTCGGAACGCCGATCTTCCTGAAGGTCTTTGCGATCGGGGCGGCATTGTCGTGGCTCATGCAGAAATGGGGTTCGACCGTGACCACGTCTCCCGCCTTGACCGCGTAACCCGCTGCCTTGCCGAGAACCTTCTCAGCGAACGTCATGCCCATGAGTCCTTCCCCTCCCTACTTCTTGGCCGCCTGGGCCTTGAGGTACTCGATCAGGCCTCCGCTGGCCATGATGTCTTTCTCGAGGTCCGTGACCGCATCCCCGTGGAAGGTATGGCCGTTGGTCAGGTCCTTGATCTCGCCGGTGGAGATGTTCACTTCCAGTTCATCCCCGTCCTGGATCTTGCCTTCCTTGATCGCGTCGCTCAACCCCTTGACGAAGAGCACGGGGTAACCGTTGTTGATGGCGTTGCGGTAGTAGATCCGGGCGAAGGATTCCGCCAGGACGACGGGGATCCCCAGCTCCTTGAGGCAGTAGACCGCGTGCTCGCGGCTGGAGCCGGTTCCGAAATTTCTGCCGGCTACGACGAAGTCGCCGGGCTTGGCCTCCTTGGCAAACTTTTCCTTGCCGGGGTAGTACTCGAAGGAGTACTGGGCCATCTTCTTCGGGTCGGTTTCGGCCAGGTACTTGTTGTGGTAGATCAGGTCCGTATCGACGTCGTCGGTGAAGACCCAGGCCTTTCCGCGCAGGACGTTCTGTTCCATGGTCTGTCCCTCCTTAAAAAACCAGTCGGCCTATTTCAGGATGTCCCGCGGGTCGGTGAGAACGCCTTTCACCGCGGAGGCCATCGCCGTCATGGGGCTCACGAGGTAGGTGTGGCTTCCCTTGCCCACCTTGCCGATGAAGTTCCTGTTCGTGGTGGAAACGCCCACGTCGCCGCCCGGGAGCACACCGTAGTGCTCCGCCGTGCAGAGGCTGCAGGTCGGGTTCGTGAAGATGATCCCGGCTTCCAGGAATTTCTGGATGAAGCCGGCTTCCGCGCACTGCTTCATGACTTCCCGGGTGCTCGGGGTGATGATCGTCCGGACGCTGTCGCTGACCTGGAAATTCGCGGCTTTCAGGACTTCGAAGGCCGCCGCGATGTCCTCGAACCGGCCGTTGGAGCAGGACCCGATGTGGACCTGGTCGATGTGCGCTCCGGCGGCTTCCCGGACGGTCTTCACGTTGTCCGGCGCGTCGGGGCAGGAGGCCATCGGTTCGAGCTTGGAAACGTCGAAGTGAAGGTCGTCGCTGTAAACGGCGTCCGGGTCGGCCTTCAGCGCCTGCACGCGGTCCAGGACCTCCGTTCCGGCCCGCTTGACCAGCCAGTCAAGGACTTCACCGTTCGGCATGATGAGCCCCACCTTGCCGCTCATCTCCGTGACCATGGAGCACAGGGTGATCCGGTCCGCGAGGGAGCTCTTTTCGATGGTTTCACCGTAGAACTCGACGGCCTTGAAAAACATTCCGTCGGCTCCCAGCTTGCCCACGAGGAACGTGAGGAAGTCCCTCATGCAGACCCCCCGGGCGAAGGACCCGTTGACCGTGATCTTCATCGTTTCCGGAACGCGGAACCACAGTGTCCCGTTGATCCAGGAGGCCACGATGTCGGTGTTGCCGACGCCTGTCGCAAAGGCCCCGACGCCCCCAAGGAGGTTCATGTGGCTGTCCGTGCCCAGGATGACGTCCCCCGGCTTCACGAGACCGTTCTCGAGGAGGACGTGCTGGCCGATTCCCCAGTTGACGTCGAACACTTTCGTGATTCCCTGGCGCTTTGCGAAATCACGGATGATCTTCTGGTTGTTGGCGACTTTTTCCGCGTGGGCCGGGGCCTGTAGGTCGAAGGTGAAGGCGATCTTTTCCGGATCCCAGACCTTCCCCTTGTCGGTCACCTCGTCGAACTGAAGGACGCAGTTGGGGCCCCCGAAATCCCGGGCCGTTGAAAGGTCGATCTTGCACCAGACCCGGTCGCCTACCTGGACCTCCTTGCCGGAAGCCCGCTGGATGATCTTTTGGATCATCGTCTTGCCCATGGAGTTGCACCTCCCGTAAAAATATGGTGAAACAGTTTACTTCATGCCCAGGAACGACTTGATGGTCTCGAAGTTCACGAAATCCGCCTTGTTGACTACCACGCCCTCCGGGCTCCGAAGGGTTCCATCCCCTTCGTGGGCGTGGTTGGCGATGATGTGGGCGATCTTGCTGGAAACGCCGTTGCGCATGGCCAGCACGGTGCCGGAGAAGGGATGGCGGAGGTCCTTGCCGAGCTGGGACTTGACCGTCGAGCCTTCCGGGTTTTTCTCGTATTCCACGAGCTTGCCCACGTCGTGAAGGATCGCCCCGGCGATCAGGTCGTCATGGTTCAGCTGGAAGCCCCCCTCGTCCTTGTAGAGGGCGTTGAATTCCTCGAAGACCCTCTTGCAAACGCGGGTGACCCCCCGGGTGTGAGTGAGGTACGAAGCCGGGCAGTTGGGGATCAGGAGCGTGAAGGGGATCCTGGCCATGTCCTCCGGCTCCCAGCCGCCGGTTTTCAGGGCATCCACGTACGTGTCGATGACCTGCTCACGCAGCGTCGGATCGGTGATCCAGTTGATTTCCGGCAGCAGTTCCACGATTTTCTCTCTCATGTTTCTTCCCTCCCGTGACTTGGTTTGGTTCGACAGATCATCCCTGGTCTTCCAGGGAGATGCTTTCCTGCAAGGTGTGATAAACCCGCTCGATATGGGTTCCCGCGATTTTCGCCGCCAGCTTGGAGTCGTGGTCGACGATGGCGGTGTATAGACCAGAATGTTCCTTGAGGAACGCCTGTTTGTCGGTCAGGCGGCTGTAGATCCTGTCATGGGCGGCCATGATGAGGTTGAAGGTCATCTTGACGATGTTAACGAAGATGAAGTTGTGGGTTGCCTCGGCAAGGGCGAGGTGAAAGTCGAAGTCGTTCTGTGCCCGGTGGCTCGTTGATTCCAGGTTCTGCTCGGTGCGGGAAAGGATGCGGCGGAGTTTCGTCAGGTCGGCAGGGAGAGCTCGCTTGGCGGCCTCTGCCGCGATTGCGGGGTCGATGATCCGCCTGGCCTCCATCAGTTCCAGCACGGCGGCACCCTCCAGGGTGATGTTGCGGGATTCCCCGGTTTCCGTGACGGGCCTCCGGACAAACCGCCCTTTACCGGGTACGCTTTCAATGAGGCCGATCAGCTCCAGGACTCGGAACGCCTCCCGCAGCGAGCTGCGGCTCACTCCGAGGTCCTCCATCATCTGGCGTTCGGGCGGAAGAGGATCGCCGGGCCGGAGCTCGCCCCGGGAGATGAGATCCTTGAGTTCTTCGACGACCTTCTCGTAGATCCGGGTCGCCTTGACCTTCTTGGTTTCCATGGAACCCCTCCTTGCGTGGACCACCCAGTGCACTATATCCCTAGGCAGGGGCGTATGCAAGGGGAAGCAGGGCGTCTGAATATTAAGATATTTTACAGTCAATTCGGGATAAATCGGCCGGTAAAAAGCAAAGGACCAACGAATGGGTCCGACCAAAAAACGCTAGGCAGGGCTACTGTTCAGACCGCCATCCAAATGGAGGGGATTTCGAATTGAACCAGCACTCCCGCATCGGTAAAATGGCCCTTGTTTGAGCTATGCTCAGCACGGTATATGATAAAAAACCTCACGTCGAACCCAATCCGAAGGAGGGTCCCCAATTGAAGTGGAAAACGAAGGCGTTGCCCCTCTTGCTGTCTTTTTCGCTCGTTCTTGCCGCTGGAGGCGTTTCCTTTGCGGCTCCGGTCAAGGCGGTTTCCCCGAAGCCTGCGGCGAGTGCCCCGGCGCCTGCCGCAAAGCTGCCGGGTGGAGCAACGGGGCGCGAGGCCTTTTTCGTCTCCCTGGATTGGCTCAAGGAGAACACGAGAGGCGTCGTGCTTCTCGACGCCCGCCCCGCTTCGCTGTACAGCGGAGGACATATCCCAAGGGCCGTGAACGCGGAGTGGCAGTCATTCAGCTCGATGAAAGGGCTTCCCGGGAGCCGCGGATGGGCGACGCTGCTGGCTCCGAAATCCCTGGCTGCGCGCATCGGGGCGCTGGGGATCGACGGAACCCGGCCGGTCATCGTCTACGGTGAGCCTGGGAGCTGGGGGCAGGAAGGGTTCGTGGCCCTGGCGCTCCGGATGGCCGGGGTGCCGGGGGTCCGCGTCCTGGACGGGGGATGGCCGGCCTGGCGGGCAGCGGGCCTTCCGGTGACAAAAGAAGTTCCTGCACCCCGCCCTGCGAATTTCGTCATGAAATCCTTCCGGAACGACTTGCTGGCTACGGTCGAGTATATCCGCGAAAGGATGGGATCCGCCAAGCTGCTCGATGTCCGGACCCTCGAGGAGTACAAGGGGGCCAGGTACTTCAGCGAGAAGAGGGGCGGGCATCTCCCGGGAGCGATCCTCGTTCCCTACAACCACCTGATCGGACGGGACGGCCTCCTTCTGCCCGACGAGGACCTGAGGGCACTGTTCGGGAAAGCCGGGCTCGCGCCCGAAGACGAAATCATCGTTTACGATACGGCGGGTGTCCGGTCTGCCTATGTGACTTGGGTCCTGCTGATGCTGGGCTACGGAAACGTGAAAAACTACGATGCCTCCTTCCACGAATGGGCGGGCATCCCCGAGCTGTCCGTGGAGACCGGGGATCCCGGCGAGCTGCCGGCTTTGGTCGCGGCTCCCGCCCCGGCGAAAGGAGCTTTGGAAAATCCCCCCTTGTCACACGCCGCGGAGGCCTCGACGGTTTCGGCCGACGCTTCCCAGCCCGCGGGGGGAAACCCGCAGCCCGTGAAGCAGGTGCCGATCGCCATCCCACCGGTCTCTCCGGATGTCGTTCCCCAGTCGGCTGACCTGAAGCCCCAGCCCCTGAAACCGATCCCGATCGTGGAACAGCCGGCACCGGAGGAGGTCAAAGCAGAGGAGGCGAAACCGGTTCCGTCCGCATTGACGCAATCCCCGGTCCCTACGGTGGCTCGAATCACCGCTATCCGCTGGAACAAGGAAGGGAGGAAGATCAGGGCGGTAGTTGACCTGGACCGGGTTTCGGAGCCTCGGATCCTGATGAAACCCGGCTTTGTGGAACTTTCTTTCGAAGCGTTGCCGGCCGCAACGCTTCCGGGCCTGCCTTCCCCCTACGGCAAGGAGGTTTCGGTCGTCCTGGTGGAATCGACAGGAAAATCGGTCCTACGCTTTTCTCACACGGCAAAAAATGTCAGGAATTTCCAACTGGAAAAACCCTACCGGATTGTCCTCGACTTCCAGTTCTGAGGAGGCTGGCAAATGGTCTATACGGTCACGGAGGAAGGAAACGGGTCGTTCGAGAGCGACAGGCCCATGAATGGCATCGACGTCCTGTCAAGGGACGGGAGGAGGGCCGGCAATATCGTGGCCTGGCGGGTCAACCGCTACCTTCGCCCCCTTTGCTGGGAAGTTGCGGAGGACTGCACGGTCTCGTTTGTCGATACATCCTGCTTCGAAGGGAAGGAGGTCTACCGCAGGACGCTCACGTTCCTTCTCGTCCTGGCCTGCAGGAAGGCGTTGGGCAAGGAAGTGCTGGTCCGCCATTCGCTCAGCGATGGCTACTACTGCGAAATTCCCGGAGAGGAGCTGGAGGCAGGGCAGGTGGCGGCGATCCGGCAGGCGATGAACGACCTGGTGAAGGAGGACCGGCCCGTCGAGCGTGAACTCCTTTCCCTCGACCGGGCGAGAACTCTCTTAGAGGCGCAGGGGAACCGGGAAAAGGCGGAGCTGTTGAGGTGGATCGGGATCGATCCCGTCGAAACCTACTGGGTTGGGGACCGGATCGGCTTTTTCTACGGGCCCCTGGCCCCATCGACCGGCGCGGTTGAGGTGTTCGACCTCGTCCTGCACGCGCCCGGAATGGTCCTCCGTTTCCCCACCGTGGCCTCTCCAGCCGGGCTTCCGCCGTTCCAGCCACCGAAGCAGCTTTCCGACGTCTTCCTCGAATACTCGGGCTGGCTGGATATCCTGGGCATCAGTACCATGGAAAGCCTCCACAGGGCAGTCGCCAAGGGGAAGGGCACCGAACTGATCCTCATTTCAGAGGCCCTCCATTCCCAACGGCTGAACCGGATCGCCGAAACCGTGGCATCCAGGCCGAACTGCCGCATGGTCTGCATCGCCGGTCCTTCCGGCTCGGGCAAGACCACAACCGCCCACCGCCTGGCGATCCAGCTGGCGGTTTGCGGGAAACGAACGAAGATCCTTTGCATGGACGACTACTTCCTGGAAAGGAGCCAAACCCCGCGGGACGGAGAAGGCAATTACGATTTCGAAGCCATCGAGGCGCTGGATCTCAAGTTGCTGAATTGCCACATTACGGAACTCCTGGAAGGCAGGCCCGTCCGGCTTCCGCGTTTCGATTTTCTGAACGGGACGAGAGAAAGCGGTCCGGAGCTGCTTCTGGAGCCCGGGGAAATCCTGATCATCGAAGGAATTCACGGTCTCAACGACCAGGTGGGGCTGGGCGTTCCCGGCTCCGAAAAATTCCTTCTCTACCTGTCCCCGCTCACCGGGGTCAACCTTGACCGCCACAACCGGACCAGCACGACGGACAACCGGCTTTTGAGGCGTCTGGTCAGGGATTACCGCACGCGGGGAAAAAAGCCGGAGGCGACACTTCTCCAGTGGCCGTCAGTGATCCGAGGAGCCGCCCGCCATATTTTCCCCTACCAGGAACGGGCCGATTCAATGTTCAATTCCGCCCTTGTCTATGAGCTCTCTGTCCTGAAGGGATACGCAGAACCGCTCCTACGGCGGATTCGCGAGGAGTCGCCCGTTTTCGGCGAAGCCCAGAGGCTCCTGGACCTCCTTCGGTACGCCCCCTTCATCCCGGCAGATGACGTTCCCAACCATTCGATCCTGAGGGAGTTCATCGGCGGGAGCTGTTTCAGGGTCTGACCGGCCTTCGGGAAACAGCGAAAGGGCCGGGGGGCTTTTCGCCCCCCGGCCCTTTCGCTTGCGGTCTCCTACAGCGCGACCGGATTGCAGAGGTTGCCGGCTTCCTTGGCAACCCGTCCGCAGTTTGCGCAGACGAATTTCCCGTCTTTCACCATTTCCTTGTAGTGTTCCAGGTCGGCTTCCACCATTCCCATGTTCTGGTAGTAGCAAAGGTGATTCTCGTGGTCCGGATGCGGCCAGCCCAGCTTCGGCATACCTTTCCCTCCCTTGTTTGATAGTTGAGATGCCAATTCATTATACTGCAACGGTGAGGAGAGGCCAAGGAGAAAGGATTACCAGCCGCCTCCACCTCCGCCGCCTCCACCTCCGCCGGAACCGCCCCCGCCTCCGAAGCCCGAGCGGCTGCCGGGAGCTACGGAGGCCGAGGAAACTGCGCCGGAGAAGCTGGAGCCGAAATTCGAGGCGAAAGAACCGACATTGAACCCCCGGATGGCGTCCCCCATGTACCAGGACGGGCGGTAACCGCCCTGCCACGATTCGGGAGCCTTGCCTTCCGCA